>JAAYGN010000074.1 GCA_012727715.1 Desulfovibrionales bacterium
CGGTCATAATGATTGGTCAGTTGTTGCTCACGCCAGAGCATGGCCATGCGCATGGTATCCAGACAAGGATTGACCATGGGTTGTCCAAAATATTTTTTGCAGGCCCGATTTATAAAGGCCATGTCCAGACCCACATTATGGCCGATAATCAAAGTACCCGAACAAAAGTCAATGAATTTGGGGAGTACTTGTGCCAAAGGCGGGGCCTGGGCAATGGCTCCTGGGGTAATACGATGGATAAGGGTGCTGGTTTTGGGCAGAGCAATACTGGGTCGTACCAGGGCAGAAAAACTATCTCCTGGCCGGATGGATAGCCCTTGGATGCGCACGGCCCCCAGAGAGACAATTTCTTCCTTGCGTGCTGATAGCCCGGTTAGTTCCGTATCCACCACGGTGTAGGTATAGCTATCCAGAGGGCTGTTTTGATCCAGCTTGGCGCAAAAGATATTGTTTTTTTCCAGAATATCCAGACTGGTCCCACGGGGACGCAAACCTGGCAGCTTGCGGACAAAGTCAAAAATTCTGGCCATGGTCCTATCCCAGGTTGAGGCGAAAGACCTCGCGCAAGACTCCATGCAGGGCCGTGGTCACACCAAAGGCTTCGCGCAGGGTTCGTTTTTCCAAAGCAGACAACAGGCCGGGATCAATGCGGTTATCCGGGGACACGCCTTGTTCCATTTGCTCCAATTGGTGGACCAGACGTACATGGAGTAAAAATTCAAAGGCTTCCCGGGCCTCATGATACAAGTCCCTGGAAATATGGCCCTCCTGATGTAATTGGTCCAGACGGCCCAGGGTATTGGTTTCCCGTATGCCATAATACAGGGCCATGACCCGGGCAAAATCCATAAAAGGGAGCATGCCCCTGGTTTTAATGTCCAGAGTATTTTTATGCTGTCCATCCTTTTCCACAATAAAACCCTTGAAAAAGGTCAGGGGCGGCCTGGACTTGAGACAATCAGCCGCCAAATAGCGCAAGAACAAATCCTGGCCCGTGCAAATTTGGGTTACGTGCTGGCGTAAGTTGCGGGCCAGTTCCTTATGTCCCACCATACCCCGGAAATCAAAAAAAACCGAACTGGCCAGAACTCGCTCAGGCTCTGGGGTGCTGACCCAGGTGGTCACCCGGGTTTTCCAGGTTTCCAGGGTACCCCGCCATTGGGGATTGGAAGCCATGATCTCGCCAGGACAACGGGGGAATCCGCACTTGATGAGATGTTCAATAAGACGCTCGGTAAAAGCAGAAAAATAGGTTTCTGCAGCCCGTTCCAAAAAATCTACCTGGCAATTTTCCATAACCAGGGCGTTATCCTGATCCGTGGCAAAGGTTTGTTCCCGGCGTCCTTCACTGCCCATGAGCAGCAAACAAAACTTCACTGGCGGTGGACCCAGATCCTTGAGCATCAATTCTACGACCCTGGAAATAATTTGGTCATTTAAAATGGAGATCATGCGCGTGATATTACCGGCCTTGGCTCCTTGTTGGACCAGGGTGCGCACCACAGGAGGTATGCTTGCATGCAAGGGATACAGGCCTTCTATGGTGGTTTGGGAGGCAATTTCTCGAAATACGGACAGGGGTGAGCGGCCCTGTAAGAGCATAATATCGTGGGAGCTGATGACCCCCACCAGCTGATCATTGGTTTTGACAGCCAGATGGTGGATATTTTTGGCCATCATGGACAGCAGGGCATCAAAACAGACCGCTGAAGCATCAATGCTTTCCACAGGGGTGGACATGATGGTTTCCGCCGGAGCCTGGAGATCCAGGCCCAAAGCCATGGCCTTGCGCAAATCCATATCCGTGACAATACCGCAAATTTCTCCCGAAGGTTCGCGAATAAGCAGGGACCCGGTATTATGGCGGATCATTTCCTTGGCCATAGCCTGAATGGTCAGACCAAAAGGAATGCTGAGCGGTTCTCGGGCCACCAGGCTGCCCACAGGATGACTGAACAAGTGCATACCTGTATCTTCAACCAGGACAGGTGTTTTACAGCGTATTTCTTCAAAGGCCTTGGATAAATATGTGTCGGCAAAGGACTTGAGGTAAAAACGGGCAATGATCGGATTGTGGTGTGCTGCTTCAAAAAATTTGTCCCGAGGGATTTTAATGACAAAGGTGTCTTCGACGGTTTCTGCGTCCAGAGCGGACTTTTCTCCGTTAAACAGGGACAAAGCACCCAGGGATGCGCCATCAGTCCGAATGTCCACCAATGTTCCTTCATCCTCATGGAACAAGCGGATAGCTCCCTTTTGGATCAGATACAGACCATCGACTTCGCTGATACCCCGACGCAGCAATCTGGTACCAGCGGGATAAAAATCTACCAGACAATGTCTGGCAATGCGGGTGAGACTGGGCTTGTCCAGCTCGGAAAAAGGCAAGGTGTCCTGGAGAAATTCAATGATGCCTGCATACCCGGCGGGGTGGTCTCCGGCATTCATACAAAACCTCCCAGTGGGGCCGAAATTGGGCCCCATGTGTTTAAGAGTACGCTTAAGGAAAGGCTGATTAATTCTGTTATTTTGAACAGTTGTACCATTTGTCACTCCGAGCGAAGTCGAGAGCCTGTCCTGAGCGTAGCCGAATAGGGGTCCTTGGATTCCTCGACTCCGCTTCGCTCCGCGCGGAATGACTTGGGTGGTGTCTTCGTCATGCTGCGCGAAGGTCGCAGCATCCATGCCTTTTACTTGTCACCCCGAGCCTGTCGAGAGTCTGCCCTGAGCGCAATCGAATGGGGGTCCAGATTCCTCCACTTCGGGCTTGCGCCCTACGGTCGGAATGACATTCTTGTGTCACCCTGAGCGGAGTGAAACGGAGCCGAAGGGTCTCTGTCTTTTCTGAGATTCCTCCGCTCCGGGCTTGTGTCCTACGGTCAGAATGACAAAAAATGGGCAGTTGATTGGAATTACAGAGCATCTCACTACTACCTTAATGATCTACCGCAGATCCCGCTCCACGAGGAATACGCACATTTTCCACCATGTCCTGGACACTTGCTGGTGGTGCGGCAGTCATGCAAGAAACCAGGATGGTGACCGCAAAGTTAATGACCATGCCCACAGAACCAATACCTTCGGGGCTAATGCCCATTAACCAGGGGGCCATGCCCATAAACTTGGTTTGAACAATATAGACAATGGTAAAACCAATACCTGAGATCATGCCGCTAATGGCTCCTTCCTTGGTGGCTCGTTTCCAGAAAATACCCAAGACAATAATGGGAAAAAAGGATGCTGAAGCCAAACCAAAGGCCAAGGCCACCACTTGTGCCACAAAGCCCGGCGGGTTGATACCAAAATATCCAGCCACCAGCACGCCAATACCAATCATGATCCGTCCGACCAGAAGTCGTTTCTTTTCCGAAGCCTGGCGATTGATGATACGGTAATACAGATCATGGGAAATGGACGAAGCAATGACCAAAAGCAGTCCTGAAGCTGTGGACAGGGCTGCGGCCAGAGCACCGGCTGCCACCAGGGCTATGACCCAGGGGGATAATTGCGCTATTTCCGGGGTGGCCAGGACCATGATGTCATTATCAATGTATAATTCATTGCTATTGTCTGTGATTTCGTTGTGTACCAGACGTTGACCGTGTTTTCCCTGGTCTTCACTGAACATGGGTTTACCTTTAAAAACAGCACCTTCATGATAGGTAATGATCCCATCATCATTTTTGTCAACCCAGGCCAACAGTCCTGTTTTTTCCCAATTACCAAACCAGGATGGCACTGCATCGTAGGATACCAAGTGCAGGGCATTAACCATGGTGTAGCGAGCAAAGGCACCCAGGGCCGGGGCTGTGGTGTAAAGAAGGGCTATAAAAAACAGGGCGTAAAAGGCTGATAAACGGGCAGCTCGCACTGTGGGCACTGTGTAAAATCTGATAATAACATGGGGCAGTCCAGCGGTACCAACCATCAAGCATAAAGTGATGGCAAAAACATCAATCATGGTTTTGGCACCAGGACCGCTAAAGGCTGTGGTGTATTGGGCAAAACCCAGATCCGTTCCGATCTTGTTCAAGGTTTCCAGCAGATATGTGCCTGCGTCTGGTCCGTGAGTAATGGTCCCGCCAAAGCCCAATTGGGGAATATAATGACCGGTTAATTTGGCGGAAATAGCGACCACAGGAATAATAAAAGCAGTCACCAGAACGCAATATTGGGCTACCTGGGTCCAGGTAATGCCCTTCATGCCACCAATGGCTGCGTACAAAAAGACCAGAATCATGCCAATGATGACTCCAGTGTTAACATCCACTTCCAAAAACCGGCTAAAGACAATGCCCACTCCGCGCATTTGCCCTGCCACATAGGTTAAAGAGATAAAGATGGCGCAAACCAGAGCCACTAACCGGGCTGCTGTGGAATAATAACGATCCCCCACAAAATCCGGGACAGTGAATTTGCCAAATTTACGTAAATAGGGAGCCAGGAGCAGGGCTAAAAGCACGTAGCCTCCGGTCCAGCCCATGAGATAAATGGAACCGGAATAGCCCATGAAAGAAATCATGCCGGCCATGGAAATAAAGGAGGCCGCGCTCATCCAGTCCGCAGCTGTGGCCATGCCATTGGCCAGAGGTGGCACCCCGCCACCGGCCACATAAAAGCCTTTGGTATCCTTGACTCGGGCAGCCCAGGCAATGCCGATATACAGGGCAAAGGTCACGCCCACGATAAGATAGGTCCACATTTGTAATGACATATATCCCTCCGGTATTAGGCCATGTTATTCGTGCACATCATGTTTTTTATCCAAACGATCCATGAGGAGAAAATAGGCCAGAATAATCAGCACAAAGATGAAAATGGATCCTTGTTGGGCGAACCAAAAGCCCAGAGGAAACCCAGCCAGGTGAAAAGCATTGAGTTCTTCAACAAAAACAATGCCGCAGCCATAGGATACCACAGCCCATAGGGATAAAAGTACAAACATATAGATTTTGTTGGTTTTCCAGTATTGTTGTCTTGATTGGTCCATAGTGTCCTCCTTAGAGTTACAAAATACGGCAAAAGTGCCATCCTTGTTTGCACTTATGGCTGGGGATTTTGCACTGCACACGTTTTTTCTGGTGAATGGAAGAATCCATGAGATATGGATTAAAGAACGGTACGGGGACATATTTTACAAGTCTTAATGCCGTTAAACGGCGTAGAAGAACCGCTGAACACAGGAATGGGTCAAGAGTTTTTTGTGCAGATCAAGGTCAAAGCCAGGCAGAAATATAGAATAATATGCACGAATAGCTGGTGATGGGTTAAAGAAGTCAGGCCAATGGCCAGTCAGGACGGTAAAAGGAAAATAATTATAAAAGCCTGGCAGGGTTTATCGAATGTGCGTGAGCTATGATGGCCACGCTTGGGGACGGGATAATGTTTATCAATTTTGTGGCACAAGTATAATTTGTTGCTACATTAGTGTGGCAAATAGGTTTGCGCCAAAAGCCGGTAGCTGGCAACTTGCTCTGTGATCCAGTCATTTCCATATCCCAATTCTTGGGCCATGAGTTGGGCTACATCTGCGGCAATATCCATACTTACAGCTGCATCTAAAATTAACGCACGGGTACGATGGCGTAAAATATCGGATAAGGTTTGAGCCCATTCATAACGGACAGCCCACAGGACTTCTGCCCTGAGATAGGGAAGTTTGTAATGCAGTGGTTGTCCCAGGGCCGGGTAAACACGAATCAGCTCCTGCAATTCACTTAAGTCACTGCCATAAGCTGAAAAGTGATCTCTCGGATCTACGCCATTGGTCCAGCCATGCAAAGGGAGATTTTCAGTTTTACAGGCTCTTGAAGCTAGTCCTGCAAAACGTGCCGCTTGGGTAATGGTATCTTCAGCCATCTTGCGGTACGTCGTCCATTTCCCTCCAGCAATGGTGACCAGTCCACTTTGGGCAATGGTTAAATAATGGTCACGGGAAAGGGAGGAGGTTTTATTTTGTCCATCAGAAGCAATCAAGGGACGGATACCGGCAAAAACACTCAAAATATCACTACGCTTAGGGTCACGAGTCAGGTATCTTGCGGCATGTTCAAGGAGGAAATCAATTTCTTCCTCCATGGGGCAGGGTTCTTCAAAAATTTTATCGAGTGCAATATCTGTGGTGCCCACCAAGATTCTTTCATGCCAGGGTACTAAAAAGATCACTCGCCCGTCATCAGTATGGGGGACCATGATCGCCGTATCTCCCGGTGAAAAAGACTTGTCCAACACCAAATGAATCCCTTGGGAGGGGGCAATGAGCTTTGGAGAGCTGGGAACATCCAGTTCTGTGATGGTATCTACAAAAATACCCGTAGCGTTAATGACGACCTTGGCATGGAGTTGGTAAGTTTGCCCATTGAGTACGTCTTGGGCTTTGACGCCATTAATCAGCCCAGTATCATCTTTTATTAGCCCAGTGACGGCCATGTGATTGATGGGGACTCCTCCCAGGTCGGCCATAGTCCGAGCCAGGGTAATGGCCAGACGCGAGTCATCGAACTGTCCATCATAATAAATGACGCCTCCGCGCAAATCCGTGGGTTCAAGATTGGGGATCATGTTCAAGGTTTTGTCGCGGGACAGGATGCGTGAGCGACCAAAGCCCAGCTTTCCAGCGAGCATGTCATAAAGCTTTAGGCCCACACCATAAAAGGGCCGTTCCCACCACTGATAGTCTGGAACCACAAACGCTTGGTTATACACCAGATGAGGAGCATTGCGGAGTAAAACTCCACGTTCATGCAGGGCGTCCATAACCAGGGCTACATTGCCCTGTTGCAAATAGCGCACACCACCATGAATTAGCTTGGTGGATCGACTGGAGGTGCCTTGGGAAAAATCATGTTGTTCCAAAAGTAGTGTTCGATACCCACGACTGGCTGCATCTACCCCACAGCCCAGGCCTGTGGCTCCACCGCCAATGATGATTATATCCCAGGGCTCTTGGCTGATAAGGTGAGCTAATATATCGTGTCTGCGCATGGAGCCTCCCTTTGAGAACAATACGTACTTTTTAGCATAAAGGATTTTAAAGGACTAGGAGCAAAGAAAAGCTGGGAAAGTGAGCTGGTTCAGTCCCTAAAAATCTGGGAATATGCCAAGGCATTGACCATGCAGGATTTTATCCTTTAGGATTAAAAATATTGTTATGAGATGACTATCAGAATCAGGAGTAATGTATGCAGCCCCGTATTATTGGAATGGTCCGTTCTCACCTTTTGACCCGTGAACAATGCCCCAAGTCTGGAGTGCAATCTTTGCCACCGGTTTGGATTGATGTGCATGAAGACTATGCGCAAGCTGCCCATGATTTACAAATTGGTGACGCCATTGTGGTTTTGACCTGGCTGCATCAAAGCTCCCAGGATATTCAGCGTTGCCACCCCAGAGGTAATAAAGACCTGCCCTTGCGCGGGGTATTTTCCACCCGTTCCCCGGATCGACCCACTCCCATTGGCCTGCATTCAGTACGCATTGTGGGGCGCAAGGGCTTGAGTCTGGAGGTTCACCCCCTGGAGGCTGTGCATGGGACCCCAGTCATAGATATCAAGCCAGATATTACGGCTGGAGCAGGCCGGGTCTTGCAGTTTCCAGCCCTGGTGGCTCCAGAAACAGGTGCGTCCATTGTGGCTGCGGGTCGCGATGGCTGGGCCCAAGGACTTTTTGCCGGTTTTAACGGTAATATCAGTATGCGTCAGGGATCGCGGGTTATTATTACGGCCACAGGCAGTGCCAAGGGGCATTTGGATCCTCAAGATCTGGCTGTTGTTGATCTGCAAACCGGAGCACAGCAAAATAGGCCTCAAGCATCTTCAGAACTGGCCGTGCATCTGGAGATTTATCGCCACCAGCCCAAAGCCATGGCCATTGTGCATACTCATCCGCCTCATCTTTTGGCCTTATCCTTACGAAAAAGCGGTGATTTGTTGGAGTTACCCCTTTTTGAAAGCCAGATTTTTGTAGAAAAAATGATTCGCTTGCCGGCCCAAGAACCAGGCTCCAAAGCCCTGGGATTAGCAGTGGGCCAGGCCAGTATAGAGTACCAAGCCATCTTTATGGATAATCATGGTCTGGTCTGTTGGGGGGAGACCATGGTCCAGGCCTTGGGCTTATCTGAGGAATTGGAAAGTTTAGCACGGATAGCCTTGATGGTGTGATGGACGAGCGGATTTTAATCATAGTGGTTAGTGCAAATCTTGGAGGGATTGAACAGTCTGATGTGGTCTGCAAATAAAACTGGTTGTCATCGAATCAGAAGCTCTACATCTTTTTCTAGTCCCCTGTGCCGCAGTTCCCATTCGTAATTCCACTTTTCATTTTCTTCGATGACGATGACTGGTTTCTTGCCAGTTCGCAGTCCTTTCTGGACAGATGAGTCGATTCTGTCGTTCATGAAACCAGGGGTGGTGTCGTAAATTTTGTCGTAAGTCATGACATCAGCCCACACCCCATTTGTGTAGGTGTCTTTCCAGCCCAGCCCTTGCTCAGAACGTAAGATTTCATCTTTGATGTCTTCACAAAACCCAGCATTGGTCATTAA
>JAAYGN010000075.1 GCA_012727715.1 Desulfovibrionales bacterium
ATCATACACAGGTAAATGCTCAATGGCAAAATGCACCGGGGCATAATCCTGCAAGGGCTCAATGGTAATAGTCGGAAATTCATAGCAAGCCGCACCCAAACGCTCCAAGGTGTCCTTCAGACCACTGGCCTGCTCCCTGGCTCTGGTGACCACTACGCCCTTGCCATGCAGAGGTAATTTTTCAAACCAATTAAGGTTATCCCGCAACAAAACCACTTCTCCAATAACCAGCATGGATGGTGCCTTGATACCCTTTTCCAGGGCCAAGGCCGCAATTTCGCCCACAGTGGACACCCAGGACTGATGTTTGGCTGTCGTCCCCCAGCGGATCAGGGCTGCGGGCATATCTGGGCTCATGCCATGCTCCATGAGCTTACTGGTAATAAAGGGCAGGTTCTTGACTCCCATGTAAAAACACAACGTACTGGCAGCTGTAGCTAAAGCTGGCCAGTTATGAGCAGAATCGGGTTTGGTGGGATCTTCGTGTCCAGTAATAAGGGAGACAGACGATGCATACTTACGATGAGTGAGGGGAATCCCGGCATAAGCTGCCCCGGCCACAGCCGAGGTCACACCGGGGACAATTTCAAATTCCAGTCCAGCAGCCAAGAGTTCTTCTGCTTCCTCAGCCCCACGACCAAAAATATACGGATCACCACCTTTGAGGCGAGCCACATTTTTGCCTGCCTGGACCTTGGCCACAATAAGCTCGTTGATCTTCTCCTGGGCCAGGGTATGGTCCCCACCTTTTTTGCCTACATAAATAATCTCTGCATCAGGGCGACAATGAGACAAGAAAATCTTGTTGGCCAGATAATCGTAAATTACAACTTCGGCCTCCTGAATAATTTGCAGTCCACGTACAGTAATTAACCCCGGATCACCCGGACCCGCCCCAATAAGATATGCTTTTGCCATTTGTTATCCTTGTCGTAAAAAATCGTGCTATCCAAGAAAAGCCAAAAGCTTGGCCTTAAGCTGCTCCAGATTCTGTTTTTTGTCTGAAAACTCTTGTGCCTTGGCCTGTTCTTTGGCCACTATTTCCGCTGGAGCCTTGTTGGTAAAACTTTCATTGGCGAGCTTTTTCGTCACTACTTCCAATTCCTTGGCCAACTTGCCCAGTTCTTTATCCATGCGAGCCAGCTCTGCTTCAAAATCCACCACACCTTCCAGGGGAATGAACAATTCACACCCTTTGATCACAGCTGAAGCGCATCCCTTGGGTATGTCCATATCTGGCTCAACTCGCAAAGTACCAACCCTGGCCAAGGTGCTAATTTCAATGGCATGATCCAACAATAAATCTCGCTCCTGACCATCAGCTCGAAGCAAAACCGTAAGCTGTGCCCCTGGAGCAATGCCCAATTCGGCTCGAATATTGCGTATGGACACAATCACCTGCTGCAAAAACTCCATATCGATAGCAGCTTGCATGTCTTCGCATAAGGGGCAAGCCTTGGGGTAAGGACGTAACGCCAAACACTCCATATCCAAAGAAGGAATAGAGGACCAAATTTCCTGGGTTACAAAGGGAATAATGGGGTGAGCAATGATCATGACCTCAGACAGGACATGTTTCAAACACGCTTTGGTCTGAGCTTTGACCTGGTCGTCCTCCCCATAAAGTTCAGGCTTGATCAGTTCCAGATACCAATCACAAAACTCGTGCCAAACAAAGGTATAAAGTCCTTGGGCTGCTTCATTGAAACGGTATCCTTGCAGCTCTTCTGCATGCTCTTTTTTCAGTATTTCCAAACGATGCAAAATCCACTTATGATGGAGTCCAGTCATTACTTTTGGATCAAAGTCTGGTTCTGATCCATCCACATGCATCAGGGCAAACCGCGCTGCATTCCAAATTTTATTGATAAAATGACGGTAGCCCTCAATACGGGCTTCAGACAATTTAATATCCCGGCCCATGGCTGCAAAAGAAGTCAGGGTAAAACGCAAGGAATCACAGCCATACTTATCAATCATTGCCAGAGGATCAATGACATTGCCTGTGGATTTGGACATTTTTTTGCCATGTTCATCCCGCACCAGAGCATGAATATACACATCATGAAAGGGGACATTATCCATAAATTTAAGCCCCATCATCATCATGCGTGCCACCCAGAAAAAAAGAATATCAAAACCAGTAATAAGAATAGAAGTGGGATAAAAAGCCTGTAGCTCCTTGGTCTTTTCAGGCCAGCCCATGGTGGAAAAGGGCCACAAAGCTGAAGAAAACCAGGTGTCCAAAACATCCTCATCCTGTACCAAACGGGTACTGCCACAAGTACATACCGTTGGATCCTCACGAGTTACCAGCACTTCCTGGCACTCTTGACAGGTCCATACCGGAATCCGATGTCCCCACCACAATTGTCTGGAAATGCACCAATCTCGGATATTATCCAGCCAGTTGAAATAGGTCTTGTTCCATTGAGCTGGCCATATGGTCGTTCGTCCATCTTCTACAGCTTTCCGGGCTAACTCGGCCAAAGGCTTCACGGCCACAAACCATTGTTCGGACACAAAGGGCTCAATAGTGGTCTTACAGCGGTAACATTGATTGACCTTGTTTTCATAGGGTTCTTCAGCCTGTAATGCTCCACAAGCTCGCAGGTCCTCCACAATACGCTTCCGGCACTCAGCGACACTTAGGCCCTGATAGACTTGGGGAGCATGGTCATTCATGAATCCCAGATCATCAATAACACTAATGGCCTCCAGCCCATATTTTTGACCTATTTCCCAGTCATTCATGTCATGCGCAGGAGTAATTTTAAGGCAGCCAGTCCCAAATTCCCGGTCAACATAGGCATCAGCAATAACCGGCAAACGCCGGCCCACCAAAGGCAAAATAACATTTTTGCCAATCATGGACTGATACCGCTCGTCTTCAGGATGTACCGCTACTGCGGTATCTCCTAGAATAGTTTCCGGGCGTACCGTCGCGACAGTTAAGGACCCAGAGCCATCTTCTAAAGGATAAGCAAGATGATATAGAACTGATTGTGCTGGGGCGTATTCCACCTCGTCATCAGCCAGAGCCGTATGACAGCGCGTACACCAATTAACAATATATTGACCACGATAAATAAGGCCTTGTTCATAAAGAGAAACAAAGACTTCGCGTACAGCTCTGGACAGTCCCTCATCCATGGTAAAACGCTCACGCGTCCAATCCACACTGGCACCCAGGCGGTGAATCTGATTTAAAATGCGTCCACCATAGTCTTCCTTCCAGGACCAAACCTGCTCGACAAATTTTTCACGACCCAAATCTTCACGCTTCAGACCTTGAGATAACAGCTGGCGTTCCACGACATTTTGCGTGGCAATACCCGCATGGTCTGTGCCAGGTATCCACAGCACGGTCTTGCCCTGCTGGCGCATGTACCGGCACATAATGTCTTGCAAGGTGATATTTAAGGCATGCCCCATATGCAGTGCCCCGGTAACATTGGGGGGTGGAATAACAATGGAGTAGTTCTGGTCCGGATGCGTGGCCGCTTTGTCCACGTCTGGAGTAAAAGTCTGATGAGTTGTCCAATAGTCAAGCCAACGTTGTTCTACGTCAGCAGGTTCATAACCCTTGGCAAGGGGTTCCATGGCCATAAAAAACTCCAGTCATGCACAGGTTAAAAAAACATATAATTTGGTAATGGGAAACGTAAATTGGTAATGGCTGGCAGGGCAAAAATCAAGCCCTGCTTGCTCACCTGGCTTCTGCCTGCTACAGACTTACTTGTCATGCCAAGGAAGCACCCCATACTACCTAATCCTGTCATTTTTTGGGATGAATCTCATCTTTGGGGTTTACTCATGATTCGGGCTGTCAAGGCCTTGGGCTTTAAACCAACTCTGGTTAGTGCCAAGCAAATTACGGCTGGAATACTGAGCACCTTAACTCCTTCAACCTTATTGGTACCAGGTGGATGGGCTCGCCTTAAATCTTTGGCCTTGGGAGCGAGTGGTCGTCAGGCAATCCGCGATTATCTTGAGCGTGGAGGGCACTATCTTGGAGTTTGTGGAGGGGCAGGCCTGGGCCTGGCCTCGGAAAAGCAT
>JAAYGN010000076.1 GCA_012727715.1 Desulfovibrionales bacterium
ACCTACCACCCAAGTCATCGCGAGTGGAGCGTGGCGATCCATCTTTTTGTCTTCTGGATTGCTTCACTTTGTTCGCAATGACACGGTGCATCAATGTCATCTTGCACGTCAGTTGCAGGATCTAGGTATTTCATGTCTTTAGTCATCCCCGTGCCAACGGGGATCAAAGTCTTATACCTTTAGACCTTGGATTCTACCATAAATGGCACAGACTCGACTTCACTTTGCTTTGCGCGGAATGGCGGGGCTAATTTACATCTTCTTAAGTGAAGGCCATAGGGCGTAGAGTATTCATAATCATCACAGACGTCATCGCGAGCGTAGCAGCGTAGCGTGGCGATCCATCTGCTGTCCTGCCTGGATTGCTTCACTTTGTTCGCAATGACACTGATACTTCAATGTCATCCTGCGTGTAAGTCGCAGGATCCATACCTTTGGCGTAAGTCGTCCCCTAAAATTCAATACCCGGTCTGGCCTGACCACCTTGATTATAAATATGCCGTACTTCGGTAATGTCGGACACAATATCTGCCTCTAAAACTAACCAGTCCGGGGCACCCCGTCCAGAAAGCACCAGATGGCAGGACTTTTGACCACAGCTATCAATGATACTTTGTAGTTCTTCCCTGGTAATAAAGCCATGGCCCAGGGCATACAATGCTTCATCTAAAACCAGCATATCCAGCCCACTCTCAAGCTGTGCTCCGGCCCAGGAGAGAAGTTGTTGGGCTTTATCCCGGTGTATGGCAAACTCTTGGGGATCTTTATAAAAACCAGCACCAAGGGCCATAAACCTGTCTGTCAGCAATTGGGCCAAGAGATTTTGCTCTCCTGCCAGACCATTTCTTTTCATAAATTGCCCAAAGGCTACCACTAGGCCCTGGCCCAGGGCACGCAGGGTTTGTCCAACACAAGCCGATGTTTTTCCTTTACCATTACCCGTATAAATTATGAGCATGAGGCCAGCCCTGCAGATGTTGTTTGGGTTAATCGCACTATTATTTCCCGGACCCGATCTTTAATTTCTTCTTCACCAGGTACTATGCCACCCTGCATCAGCACCTGACCATTGCAAATGGTGGTATCCACAGCGCATGCCCCAGCACTAAAAACCATATTGGAAATAAGGTTGTGATCAGGAATCATGGACACCTGATTGACGTCCACCAAAATACAATCCGCCCATTGGCCAGTGACAATGCAGCCGCTTTCCAGGTTGTACATGTGTGCTCCCACCAGGGTTGCAGCAGCAAAGACCTCTTGGGCTGGCAGGATGGTGGGGTCCATGGACGAAATTTTAGCCAAAAGAGAGGCTGTTTTCATTTCCCCAAACATATCCAGGCTGTTATTTGATGAACAGCCATCAGTCCCCAAGGCCACTTTGATCCCATGGTCACACATGGCCTTATAATCGAACTGTCCAGAGCAAAGTTTCATATTAGAGACAGGGCAATGCACAATGTGGACGCCATGTTGGGCCAGTAAGTTCATTTCCTGGTCATCCAGCCAAATCCCATGGGCCAGAATCAGATTGGAAGATAAGAGTCCCAGATCATGGAGATAGGTCACCGGGCGTTTGCCATGGGCTTGTACACAGTCTGCCACTTCTTTTTGGGTTTCACTGAGATGCGTATGGATGAGCAAATTATGCTTGGCAGCATAGTTGGCAAGCCAGCGCAAAGAATCAGTGGACACAGTATAAATGGCATGCGGGCCGAGAATAAACTGGATACGCTCAGAAAAAGAGGTGCTCAGTTCATGCAAGCGCATGACTTGTTTTTGCATGGTCAGGGCTTTTTCAGGGTCTTCAAAATCAAAAAAAGCTGCGGACAAGGCCGCACGAATACCCATTTCTTCCACAGCCCTGGCGGTACCTGGTAAATGCCAGTACATATCAGCAAAAAATGTGGTGCCAGACTTGATCATTTCCAAGCAGGCCAATTTACTGCCCCAATACACATCTTCTTCCGTGAGCCTGGCTTCAAAGGGCCAGATATATTCCTTCAGCCAGGTATGGAGCTCCAGGTCATCAGCATAGCCCCGCAATAAAGTCATGGCTGCGTGGGTGTGGCAGTTATGCAGGGAGGGCAAAATAGCCTTGTCAGTACCGTCAATGACTATGTCGGCATGAGTGTCAATGTCTGTACCAATGGAATGGAACTTGTTTTCTTTGATGAGTACGTCAACCACTTCATTCTGGAGGCGTACCTTTTGGATGAGTATGCTCATGCTTGGGGCTCCTTAGTTTGGAGGTAAATACTAGCCACTCTTTTTAGACATTGTCCAGCCAGAAGAGCTGGGGCAAAGGAAGTCAGGAACAGCAAGCTTTTTACTATTTTTTCTGTGGTGTTCTTAAAAGAAGCTGTGGTGTTAGCGTCAATGCAACCGCGAGGAATCAAAGCAGGAAACGCTGGGCTAATCCAGGCAGGCAGAAGATGGATCGCCACG
>JAAYGN010000077.1 GCA_012727715.1 Desulfovibrionales bacterium
CTTTTTATCAGACTTGGAATTGACTTCTTAACTATTATTTGAGAATAATTACTATCCAAAGCGCCTCTAAGGCTTAATAGGGAATCTCGTGTAAAACGAGAGCGGACCCGCCGCCGTAAACCAGAGCAAAACTTCTTTTCCTTGTGTGCCACTGAGAACTTCTTGGGAAGGCCGAAAAGAAGCTGGATAGCCGGAAAACCTGCTTTGTGCGTACGTCTTGAGGACGATCCGTGGACAACGGGGCTTTTGTTCTGCGGATTTTTGGAGATAAATACGTTTCCTCCGCCAGCTCCTGTGGTGGAGGTTTTTTTATTTTCAATTTTGTCCAGGCCCCATTCTTTTTTTGGGAGAAGTTATGTATTTTACAGCCATTGAAAAGCGCGATGGTCGAGTTGTGGATTTTGATGCCACTAAAATTACCAAGGCCTTGTTACAAGCTGGTAAAGCCACTGGTGAGTTTGAGGAGCGTGAGGCGCGCCGGTTAACCATGCAGGTGCTTTCCTTGGCCAAGGCCATGCATTTGCCAGCAACGCCTGATGTGGAAAGCATTCAGGATGTGGTCGAGCAAGTCTTGTTGGATTCACCTTTTCGGGCCACAGCCAAGGCCTATATTTTGTATCGCGAACAGCGGGCTCAGTTACGGCGCATTAAGACCAAGGCCAATGTTGATCTCATGGAAGGGTATCTCAACAAAATGGATTGGCGGGTCCGGGAAAACAGTAATATGGGTTTTTCCCTTCAAGGCTTAAATAATTATATTGCTTCAGATATTACCTCAGAATATTGGCTGAACCGTATTTATACCCCAGCCATTCGAGATGCCCATACCCAGGGTGATTTTCATATTCATGATCTCAATCTTCTTTCAGTCTATTGCGTTGGTTGGGATTTGGCGGATTTATTGCGTCAGGGTTTTAAGGGTATTGCTGGTAATGTGGAAAGCGCTCCGGCCAGACATTTTCGCACAGCTTTGGGGCAATTGGTCAATTTTTTCTATACCTTGCAGGGTGAGGCCGCTGGAGCTCAGGCAGTTTCCAGTTTTGACACCTATTTGGCCCCATTTATCCGTTATGATGGTTTGAGTTTTAAAGAAGTCAAGCAAGCTTTGCAGGAATTTGTCTTTAACATCAATATTCCCACCCGGGTGGGTTTTCAAACTCCTTTTACCAATATTACCCTGGACATGGATGTGCCCAAGATTTTGAAAAATGTACCAGTGGTCATTGGTGGGCAGGACCAGGAAGAAGTGTACGGGGATTTCCAAAACGAAATGGACATGCTCAACCAGGCCTTTGCTGAGGTCATGATGGAAGGGGATAACAAGGGCCGGGTTTTTACCTTTCCCATTCCCACCTACAATATTACCAAAGATTTTAATTGGGAGAGCAAACGCTTTGAAGCAGTTTGGAAAATGACGGGGCGCTATGGGATCCCGTATTTTTCCAATTTTGTGAACTCGGACATGTCCCCTGATGATGCCCGGTCCATGTGCTGTCGTTTGCGGCTGGACAATCGAGAGCTGCGCAAAAGAGGTGGTGGATTATTTGGAGCCAACCCGCTGACAGGTTCCATTGGGGTGGTGACCATCAATATGCCCAGAATTGGCTATGTGGCTGAGAATGAACAAGAGTTTTTTCAAAGACTGGATGCGCTTATGGATCTGGCCCAGGAGAGTCTGAGCATTAAGCGCAAGGAACTGGAGCGTTTTACTGATGGGGGGCTGTATCCCTACACCACTTTTTATTTGCGGGATGTCAAAGCCCGGACCCAAACTTATTGGGCCAACCATTTTTCCACCATTGGCCTGGTGGGCATGAACGAGGCCTGTGTCAATCTTTTAGGCCAGGATATTACCTCTCCCCAAGGTCAGGATTTTGCCTTGCGTGCTCTAGATTATATGCGTCAAAAATTGGAAGTCTTTCAAGAACAGACTGGGCAGCTTTTTAATCTGGAAGCCACACCAGCAGAAGGAACCTCTTATCGCCTGGCCTTATTGGATCAAAAACAATTTCCAGATATGATTTTTGCCAATGGTCGGCATAATGGCCAGGGTGTTGCGCCTTATTATACCAATTCCACGCACTTACCGGTTAATTATTCCACAGATATTTTTGATAGTCTGGACTTACAGGATAATTTACAAAATAGTTATACCGGAGGCACAGTGCTGCATGGATTTTTGGGTGAAGAAGTTACTGATACACAAACTGTCAGTCATTTGGTCAAAGCCATTACCTCTCAATACAAGCTGCCCTATTTTACCCTGACGCCCACCTTTAGCATTTGTCCAGAGCACGGCTATTTGCAAGGCGAGCAGCTGAATTGTCCTCGCTGTCAAGCCAGCACAGAGGTTTATTCACGGGTGGTGGGTTATTTGCGGCCGGTTAGCCGGTGGAATGACGGCAAACAGGCCGAGTATGCTGATCGAACCCCGTATGTACTCTCAGTGTAAAGTAAACTTTTGGTGCCTTGGGGCTGACTGGCTTTCCTGGGAAAGAACATGCTAATTGGTGGACTACAAAAAACAACTTTGCTGGACTTTCCAGGAAAAGTCAGTGCCCTCGTTTTTACCGTGGGCTGTAATTTTACATGTCCCTATTGCCATAATGGGGACCTGGTTTTGGGCCGCCAAGATCCCCTGAGTAATGAGGCAGTTTTTGATTTTTTAGCCCAGCGCAAAAATGTGTTGCAAGGGGTGGTTATCAGTGGTGGAGAGCCAACTCTTCACGAGGATCTGCCTGGATTTTGCGCAAAGATCAAAAGCCTGGGCTATAGCGTAAAATTGGACACCAATGGGAGCAGGCCAGAGATGTTGGCCGCAGTGCTGCATTCCAAGCTCGTGGATTATGTGGCTCTGGACATTAAGGCTGATCCTGCTCACTACCCCCGAGAAATTGCCCCTGAGGCTGTGGGCCAGGACATTTTAAGGACCCTGGAAATTGTACAAACCAGTGGAGTGGTTCATGAACTTCGTCTTCCCTGCGTGGCTCCATTTATTACTGCGGATAATTTGCCAACTATTTTGGGCAGGTTATCAAGGACCAAGGCCTCTATTTTTTTACAGGAAGTGCGTTTAAAGCAGGTGCTTCATCCGCAGTTTTTTATAACCCAGGGGCGAGCTTTAACTCGTGAGGAAATAGAGAAACTGGCATTTCAAGGACATGCCTTGGGGTACCAGTGTCTGGTCAGGTAATAACACACCTTGGGGATTGCATTTCCAAGTTAGACTTTGCAAGCACGTAGTAAAAAATAGCCCCAATGGGGCTATTTTTATTTGAGAAGTTTACATATTTTTTGCCAAGATCGACAGTGGCAGGTGAAGTCAGAGCGATGCTTACATGACCCATTTCCAGTAGGGAATGGCTACAAAACTGACAAAAATTCCGGCCAGAACCAAACGTATGGCCATGACTTTGACGAAGTCCTTGAACACAATGAAGCCTGTGCTGAAGAAGTACAATGGTACGGCGTATTCATAGGGGAAAATGAGATTGTCCAGGCCGTAGGCAAAGGAATAGTACAGCATACGGGGATCCATACCCATCTTAAGTCCTAGTTCGGCCAGTGGTGAGGTCATGGTAGTGATAGCTGCCAATGGGGTGAGTAAAAAGTTGACTGCTGCTCCAAAGATATAGGCCATGGTGCTGGCAGAAGAGACACTTTGGTCATGAAAATATGGTAGCAGACTGCCGGCCACCCATTGGGTAACATTGAGAGCTCCACCAGCACTACCAATGGTCATGCAGCCCATGATGAAAAAAAGTGGAGCAAAATTAATTTTTCCAAATTTGGCACTATTTAAGAGGTTAATGCCAGGCAAAAAGGCTGCAAAGGTGATCAAAATAAGCACCAGCCCAGCTGCCACTCCGTGGAGCTTATCGGTGGCCAGCATGATCAGGGTCAGTAACATAAGAATAGATGCAATTTTTTGATCTCGGGTAATGGGGCCTAATTCCCTTAATTTGGCTTCCAGGACTGGTTGCAAAGTTTTGCGGTCTACCTTGGAAGGCAAGAGCAGTGTAACCAGAACCAAAGACATGATGGTGTATAGTGTGCCAGGGATAAAATTATGATAGGCATATTCCATCCAGGTAGTTTTGGATTCCACGACCCTTTCAACTAGCCCCATGCCCAGAACCGTATCCGCACCACCCGTGAGGTAGCAGATTTTGGTGGACATGACAGCCAGACAGGCAGCCAAAAGCACGGCTGAGGCTTCACGACTTTTTTCCTTAAAATCTAGAGCTTCACACAAGCTGATGGCAATGGCGCAAAAGATAGCAGCCTTGCCTGTCACAGCTGGTATAAGGGGAGCCACAATATATACCGCCAAGGTCAGACCCCATAGGGCACCAACAAAACTCCCACCCATGGCCCGTACACAGGTCAGACCAATACGTTTACCTAAGCCTGTATCTTGTAGGATTTTACCCAGAGCAAAACCGCCAATAACAATGATGGGCACTTCTGAGAGCCATGGGGCATACACTACTTGCTGTTTTACCCCACAAAAAATAATATAGAGGACAGGCAAAGCCAGGCCCACAGCTACGTCATTGATAATGTCTGTGGCCCAGACAGTGACTGCCCAAGCAGTGATGGCCAGGAACATGGCCATGGGGGTGGTCACAATGGTGCCATCCACAGGCAAGGCCCAGAAAACAATAAGAGGAACAACTAGACTAAGGGCCCATTTGAGTAGGGTTCCTTTATCCATCGCAAGGGAGGTTGTGGCCATGGGTATCTCCTTTATACACTGATTTTTATAGATAGTTAGGGTGAACAATGTGTTTGTGCTGTAACCATTGCCACAATTTTCACAAATCTTCTTAATTTATATGTACAAGGGCCAAGATGGTCTTGGCTAGACATGACTTTTTCTTGAAAAGTGTTTAGGCCCTTGCCCAGAGATTATCCTATACTACAGCGCCTGCTAAGGCATCAGGGAGCTGAGCATGACCGTGAAGGAACGAGAAATGAGTCGTCAGGAACTGGAGTTTTGTCATATTCCAGCCCAGGCAACCTGTTGGCGCAAAGTGCTCTCTTTGGGTCGTAGGATGAAATTTTGCAAAGGAGCGCAAGTTTATCCAGGCAGTAGTGGAGCACGCACGTTGTTTTTTTTGGATCAAGGAGAGGTCTGGCTGGTGCGTTCCTCCCTGGATGGACGGGAAAAAATTATCTGGTCCACAGGTCCGGATTCTCTTTTTGGCGAAACGCCTTTTTTTGATGAACTTGCACCCAGAAGCAGCATGGTCGCGGCCAGTGACTGTATTGTTTATGTTTTTTCGCGACAATGCGTTTTGTCAGAAATTTTACCCCACAATCCGGATTTAATGTTGGCCCTGTTTAGAACTTTAGCAATGAAAGTCCGTATTTTGAGTAATCAGACCGTTAGTCTGAGTCTCGACGATCTCTCTTCACGCATTTGTAAATTTTTACATTTACGCCAAAATGAACAAGTCCAGGAAAGGGGCGGGCAATTTGTTTTTCCCGGCCTCAATCAGCAGGAGTTGGCCAACCTGCTTGGGGTACATCGAGTGACTCTGAATAAGGCCTTACGAGAATTGGAGAAAGCTGGAATTCTTGGTCCCTATGCCCGAAATGAAGTGTATATCCTGGATGAAACGCGATTTCGAGAACTGGCTTTTCTCAACATATAGATTGATTGTCTTTGTTCTTCTATTGGCCTGACAGCCCCTTCTTTTTTTATTGCTTATACTTTCATGCTTAGCTGTTCTTGCTCCATCTTTTTGATCATTGCCCATAATTTTTTGGTTACCTTTGATGTGTTTTTTCTCATCGCTGTATCTATATTTGCTCTTCAATATCCAGATGCTTGATGCCAATACCAACTCTTTTGTATAAAAAACAAATTTTTGTGGCCAAATGTAAGAAAGGCAACAGCACTCAATTTTTTTTACTCCTAGATATGGCCTATACATGATAGGCAAAGAAATTTTTGAGGCATGTGTTATGTCTGCATACAACGAACAAGGAGTGTAAAATGGGTCATCCAACAATTTATCCTACTGGTGTAACAATTTATGATCCTGAAAAATGCTGGAACGGGCTGACTATTTATCAGGCCCAGGAAGTAGGGGCGGTGCTCATGGACATGAATGGTCGTGAGGTCAATGTCTGGAAAGGTGTACTGGGTATGCCCAACAAAATTTTTCCTGGTGGCTATCTCATGACCAGCCGAGGCCGTCGTGATGGCAAATTCAGTGTTCAGGACGGCATTGATGTGGTTCAGGTGGACTGGGAAGGCAAGGTGGTCTGGTGCTTTGATCAAAATGAGTTTATCGAAGATCCCGGCTATGAAGGGCGCTGGATGGCTCGTTATCATCATGACTTCCAGCGTGAAGGCAATCCTGTGGGGTACTATGCTCCGGGCATGGAGCCCAAGACCGATGGCGGCAATACTTTGGTGCTGGCCCATCGCAATGCCCGTAACTCTGCTATTTCCGACAAATTACTTTTGGATGATGTTATCCTGGAAGTGAACTGGGAAGGAGAAATCATCTGGGAGTGGAATTGCCATGAGCATTTTGACGAGTTTGGTTTTCGCGAAGGCCCCAAAAATACCCTGGCCCGCAACCCCAACTATCGTCCCACCAAACCCGAGGGCATGGGTGACTGGATGCATATTAATTCCATGTCAGCCCTGGGACCCAATAAATGGTATGATGCTGGAGATGAGCGCTTTCATCCTGACAATATTATTGTGGATGGCCGGGAAACCAATATTATTTTTATCATTGACAAGAAAAGTGGCAAGGTCGTCTGGAAGCTTGGTCCAGATTATGACAGCACACCCGAACTGCGGGCCATTGGTTGGATTATTGGCCAGCATCATGCCCATATGATTCCAGCCGGACTGCCAGGAGCCGGCAATATCTTGATTTTTGATAATGGTGGCTGGGGCGGCTATGATGTCCCCAATCCTGGTGCTCCCACAGGGGTTAAGGCTGCCTTGCGCGATTATTCCCGCGTCTTGGAGATTGACCCGGTGGCCATGAAGATTGTTTGGCAGTACACTCCCAATGAGGCAGGTTTCTTGTACCCCATGGATAGCAGTCGTTTTTATAGTCCCTTTATCAGCGGGATGCAGCGTCTGCCCAATGGGAATACCCTGATTACTGAAGGCTCTAATGGTCGCGTGTTTGAAGTCACTCCAGACTATGAAATTGTCTGGGAATTTATCTCTCCGTATAAGGGCAAGTTTATCCCCATGAACATGACCTATCGTGCCTACCGCGTACCTTATGAGTGGGTGCCTCAGGTGGAAAAGCCTGTGGAAACACCCATTGAGCCTTTGGATGTGTTTTCCTTCCGTGTCCCTGGTGCTGCTGCCCTGGGTGATAGAGCCAAGGAAGTAACAGTGGATGGCTGTGTGCCCTATGGTGGAAGTAATGCCTTGTGCGTCAGCTCTGTGGAAGATGACGAATAAACTCTTGTAGCGGGAGATGGTGAGCTTCTCCCGCTTTTTTTGGAGAAAATCATGAGTATTACCTTATATACTGCACCCAACTGCCTGCGCTGCACCATAGTCAAGAATTTTCTGGAAGAGCAAGGACAAGAGTACACAGCTTTTGATTTCAAGGAAGACAAAGATATTTTCAATAAATTCTACCGGGCCAACCGTCCTGCCATATACCGCAATCCTGAAGGGGTGGAATTTCCCATTTTTGATGATGGCCAGGTTATCAAGCAAGGCACGGGTGAAATTTTGGCCTATCTCTTGTCCGGCCATGTCTTGGAAGCCTGTGTGACCCGTAGTGATTTGCTGCATGGCTGGATTTCTGGTCTCAATGTGTCGGCTTGTCCAGCAGGACAAGAGGAAAATTTTTTAACCCTGATTCAGGCCCTGGCCAAGGGTGGCCTGACGGTGCAATTACGCTCGGACGGGCGCCGTTCGGACCTCCTGGCCTCCGTTTTGGAGCAAGGAGCAGTTGCGCGCATGGTTTTGGATATTGTTGCTCCGGCATACATGTATCCAATCGTGGCTGGGGGTGCCCTTGAGCTTGAGGATCTGAAGCACAGTATTATTTTGACTCAGGGGCACAAGGACCATGTGCTACGCATCTTTATCCAGCCTTATATGGGAGCTGATGGAAGTCTGACCCGACTCACCCCGGATGAGGCTGGAGAAGCAGCACAAATGGTTTTGGATGCCTGTGGTAATCGTATGCAGCCCATTTTTGTGGAAGCTTCTGCTGATTCAAAGCTTGAGCCATTAGAATACCAGGCTTTGCTTCCTTATCGATCCAAAATACGCAGGGCTTTAGTTAAGGCTGAAATTCGTAAACCCCAAGCTAACTAAGGTGATGCTGATTAAAACGTCATGCCCACGAAAGTGGGAATCTAGAGTCGTAATTGCTTTGGACTCCCGCCTTCGCGGGAGTGACGAATAACGGTTTAATCAGTGCTTCCCTAACGAATAATTTTGCGGCACACCCAAGGAGAGTTTATGTCCAATTTGCAATATCCCGATGATCGTCGTTATCACGCGGAACATCTTTGGGCCAAGGAGACAGATGATGGCTCTTGGGCCATTGGCATCACTGATTTTGCCCAGGACCAATTGGGGGAAGTTATTTTTATTGACTTACCTGAAGTTGGGGCATCATTTAAGCAGGGCATTTCCTGTGCTGAGATTGAATCAGCCAAGGTTGTTTCTCCAGCCATTGTGCCTCTGTCTGGGACTGTGGTGGAGGTCAATGAGGTCTTATGGGATACACCAGAGTTGGTGAACACTGATCCCTATGAACAAGGATGGCTACTGCGCATCTCAGCTGATGATCCCACGGAAGCCACTCTTACTGCTACGCAATATAAAGCATTGGTCGAAGTTTAACAGTGGATGTATTATTTTTTGAATTTGTGGAGGAATAATCCATGTCCCAACGCATCACCATTATTGGCGGTGGCCCCGGTGGCTATACTGCGGCCTTTGCCGCGGCCAAGGCTGGCGCACAGGTAACCCTGATTGAAGCTGACCGTATGGGTGGAACCTGTTTGAATTCAGGTTGTATCCCCACCAAGACGCTAAAAGCCTCGGCCGAGGCTCTGGAAACGGCGCAGCGCTTGTCTGAATTCGGTATTGCCGGTGGCAGTGAAGCTCGTCCGGATATACCGGCCATCATCGCCCGCAAAGACAAGGTTTCCCAGGTTCTGCGTGGAGGATTGGAAAAGACCTGCGCAAAATTAAAAATTACTCTGCTTCAGGGTAGGGGAGAAGTGGTCAGTGCCAGTCTGGTGCGAGTACATCTGGCAGATGGCAGCGTCCAGGAGGTACCAGGGGATAAAGTTATTTTGGCTACTGGGTCACAAACCCTAAATATCCCATCCCTGCCCGTGGATCATAAGTACATTATCACCAGTGACGATGCTTTGGAGTTGCAAACACTTCCTGAACGCTTGCTCGTGGTTGGTGGCGGAGTCATTGGCTGTGAACTGGCCTTTATTTTTCAAGTTTTGGGATCCAAAGTAACAGTGGTGGAAGGGCTGGATCGTATTTTGCCTGTTCCATCCATTGATGCAGACTTGAGTAAGCTCATGCAGCGGGAAATGAAAAAACGGGGCATTGGTTTTGCGTTGGCTCGTACTGCAACCAAAGCGCAAGTAATAGATCACAAAGTAGTGGTAACCTTGGGGCCATCACCCTTTGTCCAAGAGCTTCCAGCCTCAGCACAAAAGGAAGGTGTTGTGGAGGCTGATATGGTGCTTGTGGCCGTGGGCAGGGTACCCAACACCGCTGGTTTGGGCCTGGCCGAGGCTGGAGTGGAAACAGAACAGCGCGGCTGGATCAAGGTAGATGATCATCTGCAAACCTCCATTCCTGGAATTTATGCTGTGGGTGATGTGCTGGGACCAGCGAAGATTATGCTGGCGCATGTGGCCGCTACAGAAGGGTTGATTGCAGTTGAAAACTGTTTGGGAGCTTTCAAAACAATGGATTATTCTATTGTGCCATCAGCTGTGTTTACTTTTCCTGAGGTGGCCACTGTGGGTCTTACTGAGGTCCAGGCCCGTGACCAAGGCTATAATGTCACTTGCCAGCAAAGCCTTTTTCGTGAATTGGGCAAGGCCCAGGCCATGGGGGAATTGCCGGGTCTGTTTAAACTGATTGTGGATGCAGATACAGGTAAACTGCTGGGTGCGCATTTGGCTGGGGCCCATGTGTCAGACATTATTGCCGAGCCAACCTTGGCCTTAGAGCTGGGGGCCACCATAACGGATCTGGCCAACACCATCCATGCCCATCCCACATTGGCTGAAGGAATTTGGGAGACAGCGCACTTGTTTTAATGTGCTCTGCCCAAATGATGAAATAGACTCAGGTGAAGAGGAATTTTGTTAGAGTGCTTCTTCAGCTGTCCTGAAATGTTAAACGCCGAGTATCAAAGGTGATACTCGGCGTTATTCTTTGGTGGAGCGGGAAACGGGATTTGAACCCGCGACTTCAACCTTGGCAAGGTTGCACTCTACCACTGAGTTACTCCCGCTCATTGGCGCACTATGCTCTAGGTGTTTTGAAAATGTAGATGCATAGTAGCAAAGTGGAAGCAATAAAATTGCTGTAAATTACAATGAAAGTCAATCGTAAAAAGTAATTTTCTAAGGAATCTGGGAGATTTTTTAGGCCATTTGTCCGATGGTGCGTCTGAAACGGCTCAAGGCTAAAATAAAAAGTACGGTACCAATAAGGGCCAGGGCCAGGAATTGTGGCCAAACTGTGTCCAGACCAGCGCCACGAAAGAGAATGGCCTGACCCAACTGTACAAAGTGTGTGGTGGGCGCGGCCAGCATGATGTTTTGTGCCAGTTCAGGCATGCTTTCCCGCGGTGTGCTGCCTCCTGAGAGCATTTGCAGGGGCAGGATGGTCAGCATCATCAACATGCCGAATTGCGGCATATTACGCGCAATGGTGGCCATAAAAATGCCCATGGACGTAGTGGCGAACAGGCTCAGGGCTGCGCCAGCAAAAAACAACGGCAGGGAACCAGCTATGGGCACGTGCAGAGCACCGCGCACCACAAAGGTGATGGACATCCAGGCTGCCAGCAAGACCACCAGCCCCATGGCCCAGATTTTGGACAACATGATTTGAGCTGGTGTCACGGGCATGACCAGCAGATGTTCAATTGTGCCGTGTTCACGTTCACGGATTAATGCTGCGCCAGCCAGAATGATGGATAGCATGGTGATATAGTTAATGACCTGCACCAGGCTACCAAACCAGGATGGCTCCAGGGTTGGGTTGAAGCGTGTACGCAGGGCCAAATCTACTGGTGGCTTGGCTTGAGCACGGTTGTGTTGCGCAAATTCATTTATTTCACCCATGACGATCTGCTGCACATAACCACTGCCAGTAAAGGCCTGACTCATGCGTGTGGCATCCACATTAAGCTGGATTTGTGGCCAGCGATGGGCCAACAGGTCGCGTTGAAAACCCTGGGGTATGACCATGACAAAGGTATAGATACCAGCGTCCATACCCGGATCCATTTGTGTCCAAGAAATCATCTGCGGCGGCCTGAATTGTGGTGGATACAGGGCCGAGGCAATGCGTTGTGACAGGGGTGACTGGTCTTCATCCACAATGGCAATGGGCGCATTGTTCAGGGTTTCGGGCATGGCTGTGGCCGCGGTATAGACGCCTAGAGTGAATACATAGACAATGAGCACGAGCATCATGGGGTCTCGCCATAGGCTCCATAATTCTTTGATGCCCAGGCGCCAGGTATTGAAAAAAAATTGGAGCATGGCTTTAGCGCTCCTGTTTACGTAGCAGCAGGATGGCTGCACCTATGATGACAGGTACGGCCAGCAACATGGGCATCAGGGATGCACTTAAGTCGTGGAAGTGCAGCGCTTTATTGAATACTCCTCGACTGATGTTGATCATGTGTGTGGCCGGATAAATTCGTCCCAGTATTTGTGCGCTGCCCTGCAGTGAAGACACGGGGTCAAGGAGTCCTGAGAATTGAATGGTTGGAATCATGGTACCAATCATGGCAAAGAACATCGCTGCAATTTGGCTTTTGGTGATGCTTGAGGCCAGTAAGCCCATGCCTGTGGCGCAGAAACTAAAGATCAGAGCAGCCAGCAGCAGAGTACCCAGGCTGCCCTTGACCGGTACGCCAAAAATAGTCACTGCCAATAGAGTCATGAGGCCAAAGTTCAGCAGAGCCAGCAACACATAGGGCAGTTGCTTACCCAGTAAAAACTCTGTGCGCGTTACTGGGGTTGTGTATAAATTGAGGATGGATCCAGTTTCTTTCTCACGTACCACGGCCAAGGCTGTGAGCATGGCTGGGAGCATCAATAGCAGCATGGGGATAACAGCAGGCACCATGGCGGGCAGGCTTTGCACGTCAGGATTGTAACGAAAACGCGTCTCAATACCGGCCAAGCCCGTGGCTGCGGTACTTAAAGACAAGCTTGCTTGTTCAGCCAGCCAATGTTGGTGAATACCCTGCACATAGCCTTTTACGGTTTCAGCACGTTGGGGCATGGCCCCGTCAACCCAGGCAGCAATGACCACGTTGCGTCCACGTAGCACATCGCGTCCAAAGCCAGGCGGTATTTCCAGGGCCAGGGTCAGCTCGCCATTGGCCATGCGGTGATCAAGATCAGCATGGTCGCGAATGGGTGGGCGTTCAACAAAATAGCGAGATCCGGCCAGGCTCAAGGTGTAGCTTGCACTCAGGCTGGATTGGTCTCTATCAAGCACAGCATAGCGCAAGTCGTCCACATCCATACTAATACCAAAACCCATGACAAACATAAGGATCATGGACCCGGCCAGGGCCAGGGTCGCCCGCACTGGGTCACGTTGCAGTTCCAAGGACTCGCGCCACAAATAACTGAACAGGCGTTGCAGGCTGAATCGGCTGTGAGCAGGCAAGGTCGTAGTCTGTGCCGAAGATGTCATTGCGGATGTTTGAGCCTGGGGTGTGCTATTATCGGCCTCTAGAAGATAGCCGATAAAGGCCTCCTCCAGGGTTTGGGCACCGCGTTTTTTTACCAGAGCCTCTGGCGTGTCACTATCCAGGACCTGTCCTGCATGCATCATGGACATACGATCACAGCGTTCAGCTTCATTCATAAAATGGGTGGAAATAAAAATAGTGACCTGGTCGCGTCGCGATAGTTCCACCAATAGCCGCCAAAAATTATCCCGAGCCACAGGGTCCACCCCTGAAGTGGGTTCATCCAGGATTAAAAGTTCTGGCTCATGGACCATGGCCACGGCCAGGGATAAACGCTGGCGCACACCCAAGGGTAGGGCTGTGGGCAAAGTATGGCGCACACTATCAAGGTCAAAACGCTCAATCATTTCTTCCACTCGGGGATGGATCTGGTCCTTGGGCACATGAAAAAGCTGGGC
>JAAYGN010000078.1 GCA_012727715.1 Desulfovibrionales bacterium
CATGACCAGTAAAAAGTACCACCTGAATTTTTTTGTTGATCTCTTTAATGCGCTTTAAGGTTTCAATGCCGTCAATTCCAGGCATCTCAATGTCCAGAATCACCACATCATAATTGCCTTTCCTGACCATTTCCAGCGCACTGTCACCTGTATAGGCAATGTCCGGTGTGATACCATACAAGATATGCAGGCGATCAGCGAGAATACGACAGAGATCTTTTTCATCATCCACAATCAATAATTTCATCTTATTCATTTGCGTCCTCCTTGGCAGGCGTTAAAATTTTAACGCCTGTGTTCTTTTGAATCAAATTCACAGGTAAGGGCATCTTAATGGTGAAAACAGAACCTTGCCCAAGGGTACTGCGTACAGAAATATCGCCACCCATGGACTCAACAAATCCATGACAAATGGCAAGGCCCAATCCGATACCCTGACCCACATCTTTGGTGGAAAAAAAAGGCTCGAAAATTCGTGTTAATAAATGTGCTTCAATACCATGACCTGTGTCAGCAATGGTGACGATTGCGTCATTGCCTTGACGTTGTCCGGTAATGGTAATGTCGCCTCCTGCAAGGCCTAGCGCATCAAGAGCATTATCGAGAAGATTGCCAAGAATTTGCATCCAGCTTGTGCTTGACCATAGGGGGTGCTGGAATTCTTGAGACCAGGACTGATGCAGGGTAACTTTAGTCTTCGAAATACGGTTGGCGCGCAGGTGTACAGCCTTGTCCCAGATCGTTGGTAAAGTATGTAAGTCGGAAACGGGATTTGTGGCTGGGCGTAACGTTAAGAGCTTAGAGGTAATGGTTTTGCAACGCGTAGCCTGCTCACGAATAAGCTGTAAAGAGTTTCGGATTTGTTTGTCTGTATCTGCATTCATGGGTATTTCTTCAAGCAAATCCTCAATCCAGCCGACTTCATTCACCATAATATGTACTGGATTGTTGATTTCGTGGGCCACACCCTTGCCCAACTCTCCCAGTGCTGCAAGCTTCGCTGTTTCCGCCATACGTTTGCGACTAAGGGTATTGAGACGTTTTTGTTCAGCCTCATGGATAGCTTGAAGAATATTGTCAAAACTTGCTGGCTTCATGAGGTAGTCACTGGCACCAAGTTTCATGCCGGTGACAGCAGTAGAAATAGTGGAGTCAGCGGTAAGTAAAATGACTTGAGTTATGGGATTTTGTTCTTTTAAAGTTTGTAAAATGGTTAATCCATCTGGACCAGGCATAGTAATATCCAGGAGCACAATATCTGGATGTTTGGCCTGCATCAGGTCCAAAGCTTGATGCCCATTGTATGCAGTAAAAACCTGCATCCCTCTGGTGCGTAATCGTTGGGAAAGCACATCAGCAAATGCTACTTCATCATCCACTACCAAAATGGTTAGCATGTATTCTCTACCATCCTTTGCTTGTTGCGTGCATAAGGCTGTGGACCAGCTCTTCGATATCCAGGGGTTTTTTATGATATTGGACTGCACCCAAGTCCAAACAGGTCTGGGCATCCTGTTTAGAGCCATGACCACTCAGCATAATTACCGGTAATTGTGGCCATTGGTGGCGAATTTGTTTCAGGACTTCAATGCCACTTAGGCCAGGCATACGTAAGTCAAGAACAACGACATGGGGCGAGTATTCTGTCAAAGTATGCAGGCCCTGTTGTCCATCAAGGGCCACGCGTGCTTCAATATCGCGCAGTTCCAGTCTTTCTTGTAGGGTGGTGACAAAGGCTTCTTCATCATCAATAAGCAGAACACGCAGCTTATTCATGGTCAGCAGCCTGTTGTGTTGGGAAAAAGAGGAAGAGCTTATTTCCATCCCAGTGGGTGCGTGCGTTTTGGCCTGGCAAACTTATGGATGCAGGATCTAAAAGACGGACATCTGGACATAACCCAACAGGGGGAGTGATGATCAGGGCATGTTCCGTGTCTCCAGCCTGGAGGTTGATTTGCACATATCCATCCTTGATATGTGTGTTAACGGCCCATTGCACAGCCCGATATCCAGCCATAAGGACCATCAATGCTCCCACAGCCACTGGCAAGGGAGTTGCTGCTGGAGTAAAGTTGACCCGAGCACCCTTGAGGCGAACTTGACGCTCAGACAAAAGGGCTACAGTGCGGGCATAGATATTGAGATCACAACTTAATAAAAGATCCTCGTCTGGTGAATGGGCCAATCGGCTGGTGGCTTCCAGAAGTTTTTTGCCCCTATCGATCTGACTGGTAATATGCTCCAAGGTTTGTTCCATTTTGGGGCGATATTTAAAATCAACTTGGGCATTGATTTTTAATACATCGCCCATAAGTCCTGCGGATTCACGAATTATGGCCAGAATATTTTGCATTTCATGCATGGATAAAGCTGTGACTGTACCCATAAATTTGGCTTCAGTGGCTACGGGGTTCATTTTCTATCCTCCTGTCTGCCTTGTCTGGCTTCATGGAGGGTTCGAATCAGCTCTTCAAGATCCAGGGGTTTCATTAAATAGGCAAAGGCCCCAAAGCGCATACCATCAATACCATCACGAGTTTTTCCCTGACCTGTAAGCAAAATAACCTGGATTTTGGGATGTTCTTCTTTGATTCGTTGCAAGACTTCCAGGCCTTTTATCCCAGGCATCATGATATCAAGAACCATGATTTCAGGCTCATTGTCTGCAACAGCCTTGAGGGCTGCTTCCCCATCATAGGCAACACGTGCAGGAAGACCACGAAGTTCCAGGCGTTCAGCTAATGTACTGATAAATTCTACTTCATCATCAACCAGTAAGATGTTCCAGTCAGAAGTTTCCATAATTATCCTTCCAGGGATGTTCTGGGTAGTAAAATGG
>JAAYGN010000258.1 GCA_012727715.1 Desulfovibrionales bacterium
CCATCAAGGAAGCCAAGAGTCCGTTGGACATCTGAGCTTATTGTTTGTGATTTGCTGAATCGTTCAAGCCGGGAGTGTGCCCTGGAAACGCGGGTGTCCCGCTGGCATTTCTAGAGCGGCCAGGATGGCCGCGCTCTCGGGAATATTTTCGTTTTGATCTGAAATGGAAATCAGCAGTGTCTGAAAAAAACGTGGCCGCCCTGAATCGTTGGATTCAGGGCGGCCACGTTTTTCTGGAGGGTGAGCCATCAGCCGAGAATGGCTTTCAGGTCTTGGTCCGGGGTGGTGATGGGCTTGATGTCGAAGTTTTCGACCAGCACGTTCAGGACCGTCGGGGTGATGAAGGCCGGCAGGGTGGGACCGAGGCGGATGCCCTTGATGCCGAGCGACAGCAGCGTCGGCAGCGCAGGATGTGGGGCGGTCTGTCTTGACCTTTTTGTCCAGCTCTAGCAACTGATCTGTTTTCCGATCTACGGCATTCCACGGGTGCGGCGCGTACCTCATTTTTGACCGTCACAAACTGGGCTATCTGAACTGGGTGGGAAAGCTCAACTGTCTTTACTGCAGCTATTTCGACGGACTGATGGCGTACGTTCGTGAGATTGCCGGCCGGACCGAACAGTATTGGCGCCCCATCCGTCACGCCCGCCTGCCCAAAAGCACGCACTCCCGCTATCAACGCTTTGTCGATTACGGTGACGCCGAAGGGTATCGTCGGGAACTGCGCAGGATCAGAAAGGATTTCGACGACTGTCGGAAGCAGGATTGATCACAGGGCCTGCCACAGGATCTTGACCCCGATGGCCAGCAGGGCCAGCCCGCCCAGCACTTCGGCCTGCTGGCCCAGCTTGGTCCGGCAGCCGACGATTTTGCCCAGGTGCAGGCCCGTGGCCGTGAAGAGCAGGGCGACAAGGCCGATAATGGCCGCCGGAACCCAGACGGAAATGCCGAGCATGGCCAGGGTGAAGCCCACGGTCGGGTCCTGGCAGGCGTCGTCATCCCCACCCTTCAGACCTTCCCAGAGCATGTGACCTCCGATATAGAGCAGCAGGGCGAAGGCGATCCAGTGGCCGAAGCGAAGGAAATAGTCGCGGACCACAAAGCCGCCGAACCAACCCAGCACGGGCATCAGGGCCTGAAAGAGGCCGAAATGCCAGGACAGGCGAAAGGTCTGGCGCAGGGTGACGACCTCATCATTGATTTTGACGCTGACCATTCTTACGTTTCCTTATGTCGGAGTGACGAGGCGTGGAAATTTTCGGAGTCCACGCACCTGCACAGCAGTGGATGGAGGGACGTCCGGCCTCCCGTCACTCCTCATCATTGACCTTGACGCTGATCACAACTAGATACTCTTCTTGCGGATGTGACACGGTGATATTCTCCCGGCCGTAGCACAACCTTTTTGGTTGGAGCGTCATGTGGGGTTTCCGGGCAACCGGGTGGGAGGCCCCTCCGTCCGCACTCATTTGCTTTTTTCAGCCGCCGAAATTCTCGGTCCCACCCAGCCTGATCGTTGACTTCAATTTTGATCATTCCTATCTTTCTCCCAAGGCATTGCGGCAAAGTCTCCCGGCATATGCTGAGGATTACCTGAGTCCGAAGGTTGATCGGGACTTTTACCGATCGGGGCGCATAGCCCTCGTGGCGGTCAGGGGAGCTCGCCACGCAATGCACACGGGGCCGGTC
>JAAYGN010000079.1 GCA_012727715.1 Desulfovibrionales bacterium
CCAGAATCAAACTCTCCAGTTAATGCAATATCTTATATCAGATAACTTGCGCCATCTGACACCTTACCTAAATAAAACCATTTTATCCCAACTCGCTATTTATTTGTCAAAGAACCTTGCCCGGTCAGCAAGAAAGAGTGCTTTTATAGACACCCAACCTCACAGTCAAGCATTATTTTCTTCTTTTTTCAAATTGCGCTAAAAAAACTGGCACACAAACTCAAAGTCCGTGCACCTCATTTTCGTCAGCGCAGAAGAGGAGATATATGCATACCAAATTCTTCTGTCAAACATTATTTTTAAAAAAATAGAAAGAAAATAGAAAAAAACTGAAAGGCTGTTTATTTCCTGCTGATCACTTGTCCTCCTTAACATTATATAGAAGATCTTCTCATTGCCCATGCTCAGACAAAAAGGATATTTAAAATCCGAATCATTTGACCTTTAAAAAAATCAAGGTCATTTATTTTAACTTCTGTAAGATATTTTTTGATAAGAAAACTCGTTTTATAAATGGACCTGCCTCAAAGGAAAAAGACCATGTCAATTTTTAAGAACCAAGCTATCCCAGAGGGTATGCCAGCCACTAGCCAATGTAGATAGTGCCCGTAACAACAAAGCAAGGGGAGCCAACGTGCTCCAGGGTGGCCAAAAAACAGATAAGGTGATCGATGTATGACAATAACTTCGCGTATTTTTGAAAATCTTTGGGTTGACTACCAACCTGAAGAGGCTCGGATGACAGATTTTTGGAATAAACGCGCACCCTCCTTCAATGACCATGCACGACGTGAGGAATCGCGCGAACTCCGTCGTCGTGTGGTGGAAAACATTACCCGTAAAGCTGGACTGGACCAGTCAGGAGCTGTGCTGGACATTGGTTGTGGTCCGGGCAGCCATGCTCTGGAAATGGCCCATTTGGCAGGAGCTGTTGAAGCTTTTGATATTGCCCCTAACATGATAGCCCTTGCCCAGAAAAATGCTGTGCAGGACGGTTGTACCAATACCCATTTTCAGGTTCTAGACTGGAACAGTGCGGATCTGGACTCTTTGGGCTGGAGAAAAAAATTTCAATTGGTTTTTGCATCCAGAACTCCGGCCGTAAATGACCGATGAGCGCTGGAAAAAATGATCGACGCCTCCTGTGGATCCTGCTGCATGATTACCCAGGTCGCCACACAGCACTCGGTTCGTGACTGTCTAAAACCCCTAGTAGGCTGGGATGAGCACAAAGAGCGAATAAGTCGCAGTTTTTACTGCGTGTTTAATCTTCTCTGGCTAATGGGCTACTATCCTGAAATACAATATATGGAGCGTACCTGGGACAGTGACAGTAGTCTTGAAGAAGCAGAGCTCATATATCTGCGCCATTTTGAAAAATAGGACCTCTCACTCATCAGCAAAAACAAAGCCTAACCCAAAAACTTGTAGAAATAAGCCGCAATGGACGAGTATATGAAAGCGTGCAGTCCAAACTGGCCATCATGTTCTGGACGGTATGAACAGGTACAGCCCAACTTTTTTGAGCCAGACACCTTGGCTAGTGCCCATGAACTCGCGTTTATAATGAGGTAATCATCAAATGCCCATGTTCTCTATCTCAGGAGATAAACTATCTGCAGTCGAGCAGAAAAATTTTGCCCTGGAAAAAGATTTACAGACACTCATCGAAAAAAATTTAGAAACCATTTTTAATTGTAGATTCGTTGCCAGTGAATTCTCCACTGGTACCCACCATGCAGGCAGGATTGATAGTCTGGCATTATCAGAAGAGGATAATCCGGTCATTATTGAGTACAAGAAAGTTGAATCCTCAGAACTGATTAACCAAAGCCTCTTTTATCTACACTGGATTCAAGACCATAGGGGAGATTTCGAAATTGCCGTACAAAAGAGGCTTGGTAGTAAAATTAAAGTTGATTGGTCTGAGGTCAGGGTAATTTGTATTGCTCCCAACTATAAAAAATATGACTTGCACGCAGTGCAAGTCATGGGTGCAAATATCGAACTATGGAAATACCGGTTATTTGCCAACGATTCAATGTACCTTGAAGAAATTTTTCATACTTCAACAACAGCAACTGGACCTGTTGCCACCGCCCCGGCTGAAAATGGGTATAAAAATCCTGTTATGGTTGAGGCTGGAAAGAAAGCTGCCATAACCCGTGCTACTGCAACCTATACCTTTGAGGAAAGACTGGAAGGAAAAAATGACAGAATTCGGGAACTGACCGCTAGGATTCGTGAGTTCATCCTGAACATAGATGAGTCTATCGAAGAAGCTCCCAAAAAATATTATGTTGCGTACAAAATTACTCAAAACATCGTGTGCATGGAAGTCCAGAGTAAATGCATTAAACTTTGGCTCAAATTAAAACCTTCAGACATTCCAGCTGGAACACCCAATTACCGAGATGTAACTTCCATTGGACACTTTGGTACTGGTGACATTGAATTTACCGTATCTTCCCAATCTGATTTTGAGCAGATTCAAAAATTTATTACCATGGCCTACAATAAGGTTGGTGGTTAAGGGCATATCCAGGTCGTTAAGTTTGCTTTCAAGATTGTTCGCCGCCGCATCAAAGAAGACGAAGTGTAAACC
>JAAYGN010000080.1 GCA_012727715.1 Desulfovibrionales bacterium
AAAAATGCTGACTCCCCGTGGGTATTTTGAAAAATATCAAGAGTAGAGCGACGCTGATTAAATCGAACGTCATCATGGTCTTCGCAACTTTATGTCACCCCGAGTCTGTCGAGAATCTGTCCTGAGCGTTGTCGAAAAATCCAGATCCCCTTCGACTACGCTCAGAATAAGACGACAAATTGAACTGCTATTATTGCAAAACTAGACGCAAACGTTCCATGGCTTCCTGAACACTGGCCAGGTTATTAAAGGCTGAAATACGGATAAAGCCCTGACCACAAGCCCCAAAGCCAGCACCTGGCGTACACACCACCGCAGCCTTATCTAACAATAGATCAAAAAACTCCCAGGAATCCCTTTGAGCATCAATCCAAACATAAGGAGAGTTTTCCCCTCCCACACAATCAAAACCCAGGGCGGTCATTTCCTGACGAATGATGCTCGCGTTATGTAGATAATAATCCACCAGGGCTTTGGTCTGAGCCTTGCCTTGTGGTGAGTACACAGCGGATGCAGCCTTTTGTACAGGGTAGGACACCCCATTAAATTTGGTAGTATGCCGCCGGTTCCACATGGCATGCAAGCTATGGGCATTGCCCTGCTCATCATAAGCCATACAGGACTTGGGCACTACGGTGAATGCCAAACGAGTGCCCGTAAACCCTGCTGTTTTGGACATGGACTTGAATTCAATGGCCACCTCTCTGGCCCCTTCTATTTCATAGATGGACCGTGGCAGCTCTGGATCACGAATAAAAGCCTCGTAGGCTGCATCGTATAAAATCAGGGCCCTATGCTTTCTAGCATAATCCACCCAGGCTTTGAGCTGCGCCTTGGTAATGGTCGCTCCGGTGGGATTATTGGGATAACACAAATAGATGAGGTCCACGGGCTCCTTGGGTAAATCAGGAATAAAACCATTGGCCTTGGTTCCTTCCAAATACACCAAACCTTGATAGCGACCATCAATATTTTCCCCAGTGCGCCCAGCCATGACATTGGTGTCCACATATACAGGATACACTGGATCTGGCACAGCTACACGCACGCCAGGCGCAAAAAGTTCCTGAATATTACCTGTGTCACATTTGGCGCCATCACTAATGAAAATTTCGTCAGCTGCGATTTGTGCACCCCTGGCCTGATAGTCTTCCTGGGCAATGATATCCCGCAAAAATGCATAGCCCTGCTCTGGGCCATAGCCCCGAAAAGTCGCCCGATCAGCCATTTCATCCACACCTTGATGAAAGGCATCCACCACTGCCTGAGGCAAAGGCTCGGTCACATCTCCAATACCCAAACGAATGAGCTTTTTATCTGCATTGGCTTCTTGAAAAACAGCCACCCGGCGAGCAATATCTGAAAATAAATAGGAAGCCTTGAGCTTCAAGTAGTTTTCATTAATCCGAATCATCTTTAATCCCCAACAATATTCATAAAGTTAAAAAATAAACGTATAGCGACGAAGCTTGACCACTTCAAGTCAGGCCCGACGTCTAGAAAAAACGCGGATAAAGATACTGGTAAAAATTTTGGCCTGGGATACCCCTAAAGCGTGATTGACTCCCAAATATAAAAAAGCCCAGCCTGGAATAAAGACCAGGCTCAGTTGGCCCAGGCCTGTACTCCACCAGCAACCAGCCACCATGACCAGACTTGAGATAAAAGGCCAGACCAGATGCTTATCCATGGTCAACCAGGGGCCACAATGTTTACGCAAGAACACTCCCAACAAAAACACATTGGTCCAGGCTGAAACAGATGCGGCCAGAGCCAGACCCACGTGCCCCATAAACTGCATGGCAGTGCTCCCCACCAGAATATATACGAGCAAACAGCCCACAGCCACCCGTACCGGTGTTTTGGTGTCCCCCAAAGCATAATAGGCCGAAACCAAAGAACGTACACAAGAAAAGGCGGGAAGCCCCACAACATACCCCAAAAGAGCCAAAGAGGTGCCCTGGACAGCCAGAAAACCAAATTCTCCTCGACCAAATAAAAATCCCACCAAAGGAAAGGCCAACCCCGCCAGGCCAGCAGCAGCCGGAAGATTGACAAACAAGGTCAGGTTGATGGCTGACGACAAGGTCGTGGTAAACTCTTCCCGTTTTTCTGGTGCGGCCAGGGTGGCGAGAGATGGTAAGGCAGCCACACCCACTGCAACACCAAAAACTCCCAAAGGAAACTGAAAAAGACGGTCAGCGTAATACAGATAAGATACAGAACCTTCTGGCAGAAATGAGGCCAGCCCCGTGCCAATCAAGATATTAATCTGATATACAGCAGAGCCAAGAATGGTTGGCAGCATCAAAATACCAATACGCCGCACTCCTGGGCCAGTGGGATCCACAGCGCCTTTCCAGGAAAACCCCTTGGAACGCAATATGGGCTGTTGCAATAACCATTGTCCCGCACCGGCTATCAACACACCCCAGGCCAGCCATTTGGCCACATTACCCCCCATTTTTAAGGCCAAGAGACTGGCTGCGATCAAAGTCAGGTTCAAAATGCAAGGAGCCAGGGCAGGCATAAGAAAATGTCCCAGGCTATTTAAAATACCCATGCACAGGGCTACACCGGAAATAAAAAGAATATAGGGAAAGCAGATCTGCACCAAGGTTGCGGTGAGCTCAAAAAGTTCCGGGCGTTTGGCTGCAAACCCTGAAGCAATAAGCATGGTCACAGCCTTGGGGAAAAAAAAGACCACCAAAGTCAGGACCCCCAAGATAGCCAAAAGCCAGACTTGGACAGAACGAGCCAGAACAAAGGCCGCTTCTTGCCCCTGTTCCTCCTTGGTCTTAACAAAGGTAGGCACAAAAGCCATGGTCAGGGAGCCTTCGGCAAAAAGGCTGCGTAAAAGATTGGGCACCCGAAAAGCGACAAAAAATGCATCAGCCAAAACCGATGCACCCAGGGCATAGGCCATTATCAGATCGCGAAGCAGGCCCAACCCCCGACTTATCAGCGTGGCTCCAGAAACAATGGAAGCATTCCGGGCTATGGTTGACTGGGTGGACACAAAAACCGCCTTGGCCGCAAAGCCTCTCACATCTTAAGTTTCAAATCCATAAACACAACCAAGCTCAATCAAACAAGAAAACAGTTTTGTAAAGAACAATGCATGTTGCAAAACTGTGCTCTGGAGACATAAGCAACATGGCTGTAAGCTAAAGATATGGATGCTGCGACTTACGCGTAGCATGACCAAGATTGTGTTGCAAAACCTGGCTAAACAGAGAGGACGCATGTTGTCATTCTGCGGGTCACGATCATCAATGCTTAATGAGATAAGAACAACGTATTTTGACGATGATCTAACGGTTGCCGGACCAGGCGGCCTTGTGTACAAGTTGCGGGCACTAAGCAAGAACAAGCAATCTCCCACGCGAGGTATTTCATGAGTAACAAGACATACGCCCAAAGCATTGCCCACGACCTTTTTCAGATGATCAAGTCAGCTCAAGAACAGGGCGTAAAGGTGGATAAGGGTTTTCGTAATCAAGCCCTGTCCAGTCCACAGATGAGCTTAAGCTATCTCTTTTTGGGCAAAAGCGATCTCTTCAAGGTACCGGCCTTGCCCCCTCAGGTTAAAACGCAGGTGCGTCAGTCCAATGCCCTGGCCGTCATTGAAAGCATCAATGCCCAGGGCAAAAAACAAACCGTGGGTATTCATCTGATCTGGTCCAGTCCCCAAGCCTGTTCAAAGATCGTATCTGAAGAAGAACTTCTCCAGGGCATCCAAGTTCAGGGGCTGAACAGCTTTACTGTTCAGCTGCGTCACTTCATGAAAAATATGGCCGCCTCTACTGCTGAGGATCTTGCAACAAATCAGTCCAAATAATCTTCTTCCATGCTTCTCAAACTGACCATCACCACGATTATCTGTGCCTTTATTGGCTGGATTACCAACTTTATTGCCATCAAGATGCTTTTTCATCCCCGACGGCCCATCACTTTTGGCAGTCTGACCATCCAGGGTATTTTTCCCAAACGGCAAAAAGCTCTGGCCATGAATTTGGCTACAGTGATTGAAGGAGAACTTCTGTCGCACGAGGATATCAGCCAGGCTTTGCTTCGCCCGGAATTTGCCCACAAACTCAAAGGAAAAATTCTGGAAGGATTTACAGATTTTTTATCCAAGCGTCTGGGCTCCCTGCACCCCATGGTGGCCATGTTTTTGGATTCCACCATGCTGGATAAAATTCGAGCCATGCTTGATTCAGAACTGGATCGCATGGTACCCAAGTTACTGGCAACAGCGACAGATGAACTGCAAAACTCTTTAGATCTACGCAAAATTATTCAAGAAAAAATCGAAAACCTGTCCATGGAACGCCTGGAAATTTTACTCATGTCCATCATGTCCAGAGAATTTCGCTTTGTAGAGCTGGTGGGTGCAGTACTTGGTGCGGTCATTGGCCTGGTCCAGGGACTGCTTTTTCTTTAAAAAGTCAAACCTCCTCAACATGCTGAGCACTTTGCAAGTGCAGTTCTTCTTCCACATTCTTCCTGTGATGAACTGCAATGGCTAAATGTCACAGCATTATGTTTCTCCTTTTCTCACTCTGTGTAAATAAAATAAGGCTCTTGTTCTCCCATATTGTTTCTCTTTATAACCTTAGTTCTATGCTGGATATACAACTCAAGTATTGCTCAACCATCTAAAAAAAGGCATACTCAAGGAACTTCTCTTTCCAAATCTTTGACCAAGGAGGGACCAATGGCATGTACCGTACCAAGGAGGATGATTTGGTTCATCTTGCTGATCTGGATGTGGCCCACAACCATCATGGCTGCCACAGAAACTGAAGCTCCGGGACGAACTCTGGCCCGACAGACAATTAAAACAGATACCAGACGTTGGACCACGGCCAACCACTCCCGGCATCGTGGTCTAAATCAAGAATTTACCAATCCTGAAGAAGTAACCAAAACGTGTTTGGGTTGTCACAACCAGGCTGCTGCCCAAATTCACAACACTATCCACTGGACCTGGAAAGACCCAGCTGACCCCACAGGTGAGACAGGCAAGGGGGGGCTGAGCGTAAACAATTTCTGTATTGCCATGGGTTCCAGTGAGCCCCGCTGTACCTCCTGCCATGCTGGTTATGGCTGGCGTGACAAGTATTTCAACTTTAATAGTGCAGAATCTGTGGACTGCCTGGTGTGTCACGAACAAACCGGAACCTATAAAAAATTCCCCACCATGGCTGGTTATCCTGTAAGTGAACCAACCATGTTTGAAGGTAAAACCGAGTTCCTGCCTCCCGACTATGCCCAAATTGCCCAGTCTGTTTCACGCCCAACGCGTCGCAATTGTGGCACTTGTCATTTTTATGGTGGTGGAGATGATGGAGTTAAACATGGTGATCTGGATTCATCCATGTTCGCACCAAGCAAACAGCTGGACGTGCATATGGGCGTTGACGGACAAAACTTTGTCTGTACTCGCTGTCATACTACAAAGGTCCACCATATTGCTGGACGAATCTATGCCACCCCAGCGGCCACAGAGCGCAAAAGTCTGTTAGAAGATGATTTTTTATCCAAAATCATGTGCGAATCCTGCCACAGCGATACACCGCACAAAAGTAACCAAAAAGCCAATGACCATACGGACAAAGTTGCTTGCCAGTCCTGTCATATTCCCACGTATGCCAGGGTCCAACCCACCAAAATGCATTGGGACTGGTCTGAAGCTGGAGATAAAAATAGAGAAATTACCAAGGATGGCTTGGGTCGGCCTGAATATGATCCTAAAAAAGGAGTCTTTGTCTGGGGCAAAAACGTGGCCCCTCATTATGAATGGTTTAATGGCTCCATCAAAGGCACCACGGCCAAGGATACCATTGATCCTGCAACGCCAGTACGTTTGACCTGGCCTATCGGCAATATGGAAGATCCTGATTCGCGTATCTTCCCTTTTAAGGTGCACACAGGCAAAACACCCTATGACAAGGTCAATAAAACCATGGTCATTCCCAAACTTTTTGGTC
>JAAYGN010000081.1 GCA_012727715.1 Desulfovibrionales bacterium
ACCGGAGCCCCTGCTGCCCTGGGCATCAACATTGAACCTTCAGAATAGGAATAACGTATGACGGAAGCCAGATATCAACGTACCTATCCCATTTCCTGGGATCAATTACATCGTGATGCCAAGGCCCTGGCCTGGCGCTTGTTGGACAAGGATTTTTTTAATGGCATTGTTGCTGTCACCAGAGGTGGTCTTGTGCCCGCAGCCATTGTGGCTCGAGAACTGGATATTCGCCTGGTGGATACAGTTTGTGTTTCCAGTTATGACTGGAAAAATCAAAAAGGCGAGGTCAAGGTCCTTAAAAATATCAGCGGTAATGGTGAGGGCTGGCTTATTGTCGATGATCTGGTGGATACCGGTCGAACAGCCAAGGTTATTCGTGAACTGCTGCCCAAGGCCCATTTTGCTTCTATTTATGCCAAACCCGCCGGACGTCCCCTGGTGGATACGTTTATTACTGAAGTCAGTCAGGATACCTGGATTTTGTTTCCCTGGGATGCGGAATCTCAATTTGTTCAACCCATAGCCGGACTACGTCAGGGATAAGGTGAGTGCTGCTTCGGCCATAGTCAGCCTGCGTGGTATTTCCAAGGTTTTTGGTGCGGTGCGGGCCAATAACCAGATCAGCCTGGATATCCATGCCGGACGGATCAAGGCTCTTTTGGGTGAAAATGGTGCAGGGAAAAGCACCCTGATGTCTATTTTGGCTGGCCACTATCATCCAGATGATGGTCAAATCCTCATTAACGGCCAGCCCCAAACCTTTCGTTCGACCAAGGACGCGATTGTAGCCGGCATTGGCATGGTCTATCAGCATTTTATGCTGGTGGAGGCCATGACTGTCACGGAAAATATTTTTTTGGGTCAAGAAGCTGGATTTTTTCTGTCGCCAGCGGCCATGGCCGAACAAGTTCGAGTTTTAAGCCAGGCCTATGGCTTACATGTGGATCCCCAGGCCCGGGTGGCTGACCTGTCCATGGGTGAAAAACAGCGCGTGGAGATCTTAAAGCTCTTACAGCGCCAGAGCCGTATTCTTATTTTTGATGAACCCACGGCTGTGCTCACTCCCCAGGAGGCAGAGCAACTTTTTGCTGCTCTGCGCACCATGGCTGCCCAGGGTAAGGCCATTGTTTATATTTCCCACAAGTTGGGCGAGGTCATGGACCTGGCTGATGAAATAGCTATTTTGCGCAAGGGCGAAATAGTGGATGAGCTTTTGGCCAGTGAGGTGGTTTCCCAAAGCGATTTGGCCCGGTCTATGGTTGGGCGCGAAGTACTTTTACAATTTGAGCATACGCCTGCTGAGTTGCGTCAAAATGTCTTGCGTTTGAGCGGGGTGTATTCGGGGTTGCTCCAAGATATTTCCCTGACGGTCCGTCATGGAGAAATTTTGGCTATTGTGGGTGTGGCTGGTAATGGGCAAAAAGATCTGGTGGAAACTATTTGTGGGCTCAAGCGTCCTCAACAGGGAGAAATTTCCGTGTTGGGTCAAGGTTGGTCTGCATTTTTTGCTGATCCACCCTGGCAGGGGGGCTTGAGCTATATTCCCGAAGACCGCACCGGTCTTGCGGTCTGCCGGAATATGAATTTGGTGGATAATTTTTTGCTGACCACCAGGCAAGGCTACTCCACACCGGTGTGGATCAAACAAGAGGCCGCGCAAGCAGTCACTCAGGGCTTAATGGAACAATTTAAGGTCTGGCCTCCAGATGTGCGTTGCTTGGCCCGGCAGCTTTCGGGAGGCAATTTACAAAAATTGGTGCTGGCCCGAGAATTTCATCGCCGTCCCCGGTTGATTGTGGCTGAACAACCCACCCAAGGATTGGATGTTTCCGCCATTGAAGAGGTGTGGACAACATTACTGGCCGCACGAGAAGAAGCCGGAATTTTATTGGTCACTGGGGATTTGTCCGAGGCTTTGGCCTTGTCGGATCGGGTTGCAGTCATGTTTGAGGGTCGGATTGTGGATACTTTTTTTACCAGTCAAAGAGATCGGGTGGATAATATTGGCCTGATGATGGCCGGTATGATGGCCGATGCACAACATGGATCATCCTGATCAACACCAAGAATTATCCATTGAAGCAGCGGGTCAGAGCTGGACTATAACCCGCCCCTCAGACCTGGAAACCTTGTGGCAATCCATGGATGATCACGATGCCCATGCTGAGGAACATATTCCGTATTGGGTGGAGTTATGGCCGGCGACCCTTGCTTTGACCCAGTGGCTGGCTGGTCAACATCTTGCTCAAAAAATATGCCTGGATCTTGGTTGTGGCCTGGGACTGTCTGCTTTAGTGGCAGCTAAACAGGGAGCTCTGGTCATGGGCATGGATTATGAACCAGATGCCTTGTTCTTTGCAGCACAAAATGCCAGACTCAATCAGGTCATTGCACCCCTGTGGCTCTGTATGGACTGGAGCCGGCCAGGATTTCAGCCGCTTTGTTTTGATTATATTTGGGGTGGAGATATTTTTTATGAACAGCGTTTTTTTGAGCCCCTGGAAAAATTACTGTTACGCTGTCTTAAGGCTGATGGGCGAGCCTGGTTTGCTATTCCCCAGCGCAGTGTGTCCCACAATGTCTGGTCCAGATTTTCTCATTGTGGTTGGCAAGTGGCGCACCGGGGTTGTGAAAAAGTTTCTGTGGAGCAGGTGTGCATGACTGTGGATCTTTGGGAAGTGCGCAAAAGATAGCACTTGATATAAATGGAAGGAGGAGGCCATGGGTCAGACTATTCGTTTTGGAGTATCCTTAGATTCAGATTTATTGGAAAAATTTGATACATTATGCGAAGAACGCTGCTATCAGACTCGTTCTGAGGCCATTCGTGACCTCATCCGCAATACATTGGTGCAAAAGGAGTGGGAGGATCTGGACCGGGAAATGGTTGGAACCTTGACCTTGGTCTATGATCATCATCAATCGGATTTAGCACAACGAATGACCGAGATTCAGCATTCTGTCATGGATGTTATCATTACCTCCCTGCATATCCATCTTGACCATCATAATTGTATGGAAGTGCTTATTTTGCGCGGTCCAGGTCAGGAGATTAAAAATACTGCTGATCGGCTTATTTCCACCAAGGGTATTAAGCATGGCCAGTTGACCCTGACGACAACGGGTGAGGATTTGACCTGATGCGTGATGTGCAAAGTGGGCCATCTGATGTGGCCCTGGCCATTGATCGGGTCGGGGTTAAGGATTTGGCTATTCCTTTGGCTGTGCGCGACCGGGCCAAAGGCCAACAGCACACTGTGGCCCAAGTGGATTTAAGTGTGGATTTGCCCGCAGAGTTTAAGGGTACGCACATGAGCCGCTTTTTGGAGGCCCTGCGGGACATGGACACAACGTTGGATATTGAAAGCTGCCGCTGCTTGCTCTTGGACCTGCGGCATCGTCTGCAAGCCCAAAGCTCACATTTATGTTTTTCTTTCCCCTATTTTGTGGAGCAATATGCACCGGTCACAGCCAGTCCGGCCTTGATGGATTATGCCTGTTTTTTACGTGGTGTTTTGGAAAAGGATGTGGTGCGTCTTTTTTTGGGGGTTACTGTACCGGTGATGACCGTTTGCCCTTGCTCCAAAGCAATATCCACAGAAGGTGCTCACAGTCAGCGAGCGGTGGTCCGTATGGAAGTCCAGTGCCAGGGCATGCTCTGGCTGGAAGATCTGATTACCATTGGTCAGGAATCAGGGTCATCTCCAGTGTATGCCTTGCTCAAACGGGAAGATGAAAAATTCGTCACTGAAAGTGCTTTTTCTACTCCAGCCTTTGTGGAGGATGTGGTTCGTAATGCAGCGATACGTTTGTCTGCTCATTCCAAAATTAAGGGCTTTCGGGTGGAAGTAGAATCCTTTGAATCTATCCACAATCATAGTGCCTATGCCTGTATTGATCGCTTGGGACTTGACCATTGTTCGTAAAAACCCCATGGCTAAACCATAGGAGGTGGACCATGAATAGTAATATCAATGCGCTAGACACTTTTGGCCTTTCTCAACAGGTCACAGCCAATAATATTGCCAACATGCATACTTCGGAATTTCAATCCAGACGTGTGCATTTGGAAACAGGTCCTCAGGATCAGGGTGTCCATGTCCAGGATGTGGTCGAAAATAGTGTCTCAGACCCTCTTGTTTCTGGAGATGAATATGTGCGTGACAATGATGAAGTCCGCTATGAAGAGCGTCTGACAGAAGGCTCCAACACAGACTTGACCCAAGAAATAGTACAGATGATTGAGGATGAACACGCTTTTGCTGCCAATGTTGCTGCTCTTAGAGCGCACATGGATATGCAGGGGGTCTTTATTGATGAAATGGTCTAGCTTTGTTTGGTTATAGATATTCGTAGTAAATTTTTTTCGGGCAGCTCGTCTGCCCATTTTATTATTCATGCCATACAACATATGAAAGGTATCCCACCCTATATCGGTCAAGTTTTTTCAGCTTCACTCTTGTTGAGTTTTCTCAACACCATGCTGGCATTTTCCTTTGCGGCCATGATGGTTCATGCGACCCAACCCCAGCTTTTGCCAGACATGATTATGGTCGTGTTGTTTACAGCTCTTGTGTCAGTTTTTGTGGTGGCTTGGAAAGGGAGTCTCAAAGGCTTGATTGCAGCTCCATTGTCTGGTGCAATGGCCTTGTTTTCAGAGATGTTTCGCAATCACCAATCCAGTCCTGAAGAAATTTGGTTATTGTTATTCGTGGGAGGCAGCTTAACAGCACTGCTCATCTTTATACTTGGCTGGTTACGGTTGGGACGTGTTGTGCGCTATCTGCCCCTACCTGTGCTGGCGGGATTTTTAGCTGGAGTTGGCTGGCTTTTTATCAAAGGTGGGCTGCTCTTAGTTGGGGTGGAGGGCTTTGGTCTTGCATACCTTGGGGATACAGCATTATGGGTTGCTGTTATTTTTGGCCTGGGGTTAAGTGTACTCAATGTCTTTATTTCTACTGCCAAATTGCTGCCCAGTGCCACCTTGCTTGGGGGATTGGCTATGGTCCTCCTGGCTCCCCATGTACAAAATGGTCAAGACTGGTTTTTTCACCTGGAGGGACAAGGGGGCCTCCCCTTAACAGCCATGGCCTGGATAACCACGGGGATACCTGATGTTCAATGGTTGCAGCTACCGTGGGCAGAGGTCTTTACCTTGATCTGTATCAGTACCTTGTTTTTGCTTCTCCATGCCAGTTCTGTGGAATTAAAATTTAAGCAAGAATTGCAATTGGATCATGAGATGAAAGTGACCGGGGTGCTGAACATGGTGTTGTCTGCCCTGGGCGGTGTACACGGTGCGTTATCTTTCAGCCAGACTGCTCTGGCCGATGATATGCGTGCTCGCCATCGTTTAACCGGAATTTTTACAGCATTATTTTTAGGGATAGCGATCTTTTGTCATGGATTTTTGGTGCAATGGCTGCCCATTCCCTTGGTTGTGGGGATCCTTGTTTTTCAAGGTATCCAGCTTTTAAATGATTGGCTGATTTTTTCCGGAGATCGCTTTTTAAAGTCTGATCGTCTGATCATTGTCTCCATTTTTATTGTTATTCTTTTTTATGGCTATCTTGGTGGCGTGCTAGTTGGTTTAATACTGACTATTTTACTTTTTGTTCGTGAATATAGTCGCATGCAGATTATCTATCTCAATACCAATTTGCTTGGTGTTTCCAGTGGTGTTGAGCGGACCATAGAGCAGCAGGATCTGTTAAATAAATATGCAGATTTTATACGTATTTATCAACTTAGGGGTTATGTGTTTTTTGGATCTGCCCACACGCTTGTTGAACAAATAAAAACTGATATAAAAAATTATGAGACATTAGAAGTTTTGGTCTTGGATTTTAGGAGAGTAAGAAGCTTGGATGCATCTGCTGTGAATAGTGTGTTGCGTCTGATTCAATTTTTGCAAACTCAAGGAATTAAGTTGTATATTACAGAGGCCAATACAGAAACTATTTTGCGCTTAAAGCTGAATAAAGATATCCAATTTGTGGATACCCCTGAAGCTGGAAAAATATATGCTGTGGACTGCCTGGAAATGGCCATTGAACTCATTGAAGATGATTTTCTAGGGACACAGGAACAAATTCAAAAGAGCAAGACGTCGTTGTTGAAACAAATATTGCAACAACATCTCAACGTACAAGAGACAGATGTGGATGCCCTGTTGAGCTATTTTACAGAACAAAGCTATGCAGATGGTCAGTGGATTATTGAGCAGGGCAGCTATGATGAAACCCTGTATTTATTAGCTTCAGGACAGGTGGATGTGGGAGTGCTGGATGCAGATACCAAGCGTTGGGTACGTTTTAAAAAAATGCTGCCAGGAACCTTGATTGGTGAAATGGGTTTGTACCAACAAGCCCCGCGTTCTGCGCATGTCAAAGCTATCGGTGAAACTCTACTCTATCAATTAACCCAAGATGCCTTAACGACCATGGAGCAAGAATCTCCGCAATTGGCCATAGCCTTTCATCGCTTTGTGGTGCTCATTGAGGCCGAACGTTTACGGGACAGTAACCGTCGAGTGTATTCACTCTTGCAAAATTAGGCTGTTTTTCAAAATTTATAGGGCAGGTAATTGAGGTTTTGGACTACAAAATTTCCTTCTTTTTCTCCCAAAGTAGTGATGGAAGCATAGTCCAGATCAAAACGAAAAAGATTTTCCAAGGGCAGTCCTAAAATTTGGCAGAGAATAACCCGATTGACCCCGCTATGGGCCACGATGGCCATAGTGCTGCTCTTGTCTTGGTTTATTTCTGTCCAGGCCTGCCAAGCTCTTTTGTGCACATCAGCAAAACTTTCTCCACTCTGGGGACGAAAATGCGTCAAAGCTTGGCCCCGAGCCTCAAATTGCCCGGGGAACCGTTCCTTACCCTCTTCTTGGGTCAGTCCTTCCCAAGCCCCTAAAGAAATTTCTCGCAAATCCGGGACCAGATGTGCTTCAAGGTCCAAGACCTGCCCCATAATTTTTGCACTCAGAACACAGCGCGACAAAGGACTGCACCAAAGTTTTTGGATATTTTTGTCTGCCAGATACCTGGCGGCGTGCAAAATTTGCTCTTGTCCGCGTGCAGTCAAAGGCAGGTCTTGTTGGCCTATAAAACGACGCGGTGTATTTTGGGTGATTTCCCCGTGGCGCAGCAGATAAATGGTGGTCATGGTCATTTGATTACTTGAATTTCGTTAACGGATTGGTCACAGATGTTTTCAAAAAGTTGAGCCACGGCCAGGGCATGGTTCAGGCGGCCTACAATAGCTTGGGTAGCACGTGAGTCTTGAACATATTTATCCAATTTTTCTTGAAAACGGTCCTCAATGCTGACGCGCTGGTCACAACGCATGAGTTTGTCTGCAAGATAGACCACTTCTTTTTCTGTAAGTATCCCTGATGCAGGCGGAGGAACATCTCTGTGGCTGGCTACAATCTGCGTTAGTCCTGTAAGACCCAGGTCAGACAGGAGTCTGGCTCCAGCCTGCTCGTGTTGGGGTTGGCCTTTACCAATATCATGCAGCAACGCCGCGTTATGGACCAGGTCCAGGTCCAGATTGAAACCATAATCATTGAGTTTCTGGGCCAGACCAAGGGCCATTTGGGCTACAGCCTGACCATGGGCCAGGCCGCGTTGGGGCATGTACAGCTTGGCCAGGGCCAGGGCTTCTGCACGGGTGCCAATCTTTAGTCTTGTGGCCTGGGTTTCCAGAATTTGAAAGTCACTATGCGTATCAACATCCAATAAAATCCCCTGGTCCCACACGAAAAGTTCACGGGCTGGATGCTTGGCCAACACCGCGCGTAATCCGCCCTGACCATCATGGGCTAAGATATCCTTAATCAGGGTTGCGGGAATAAGGGGTGGGTGCCCTTGTTGACCTTCAAAAACAGGAAGGACCATTTGTCCTTGCCAGGCCTGGATCAGGGCAGAAATGGTCGCTGGACGCACCAGAGGGATATCCACAGGCAGGACAAAAAAGGCCTGAAAATGTTTTAAGGTGGAGACTCCCGTGTGCACCGAGGAAAACATGCCTTGCTGATAATCAGGGTTATGGACGATCGGTACACCCAGGGTCTGGGCTGCCTGGCGCACCTGTGGCGCACCATGTCCAGTAACCACCAAAGGCTGGGGAATGCCTGCCTGTTGAAAACACTGTACTGCCCAATGCAGCAAGGTCCGGCCTTGCAGGAGCATGAGGGGCTTGAAATCTTCCATGCGCGAGGAAAATCCAGCTGCAAGAATAATGGCACCAAAGTCAGCGAACATTATTTCCCCATGGCTTTTGCAGCACCTTGGGCCCGCATTTGGATCATTTCGGCCACAATGCTGATGGCAATTTCTTCTGGGGTATCTGCACCAATGCTTAGGCCAATGGGACAGAAAACCCGATCCACATCAGCCTGAGTATAGCCACTTTCCAGCAGAGAACGATAGGTGGCATCGCGTTTGGCAACACTGCCAATCATGCCAATATAACCAGCCCTGGTTTTTAGGGCCTGCGCCAAAACATTGCGATCATGGGCATGGCCCCGGGTGACAATAACCACAAAATCATCAGGCCCAAAGTGAGGCAGGCACTGCTCAAAACTGTCCAACACCACAACTTCCTTGGCTTGGGGGTAGCGCTTTGTATTGGCAAATTCTGCCCGGTCATCCATAACCACGACTTCAAAGCCAGCCCAATGAGCGACCAGGGCTGTGGCCTGGGCCACGTGACCGGCGCCCACCAGGTACAAGACATTGGGCACTACCAGAGGCTCAACAATAATAACGTGTTCCTGGTCGGTTAATTGAAAATTTTGACGACTTTTTCCAGCCTTGCGGGCCAGGTCAGCCGTAATGGCTGGCGTAAGTTTTATGTGTTGCACACCAGTTTTAACACTCCACCAGCCTCGGCCCACTAGGTTGTTGTTTTCCAAAATAGTGATCAGGGCTGGTGGAGTACCTTGGGCCTGGAGGTCCACCAGGGTATGGAAAAAATCATGCTCTTGGGGAGTGATGCGTTGTAAAAGTACGGTTACCGCACCTCCACAAATCATCCCCGCTTCAGCGGCAGTGCTGGCATTGAGATTAAAGGGCAAGACAAGATGGTTTTCCTGGGAGACCAGCATTTCTTGCGCCTTGGCCATGGTCTTGCCCTCCACCGGACCACCACCTACAGAACCATAGCTGGTGCCATCTTCAAGAACGAGCATTCGTGCTCCAGAAGTCCGTGGAGCCGACCCAGCACTGGCGATAATACTACATAACAGGACGCTTTGGCCTGTGTTTAAGGTTTTAACTACAATTGACCACAAATTATTCACATTATGCTCCTCGTTGATCATTAATGGTACGCTTGATGGTGTGGGAAGGGTCAAAGGCCGGGACCTGACCTAAGGGACCCAGGATCAGCTGGCCCGAGTTAAGGGCCTGCACCAAGACAGGAATTTGTTGCAAAGCATGACCCAGATCTTGGCTCAAGGGTTGGTTTGTGGGGCTGGCCAGAAAATCCAAAGACAGGCGTTGTTGTCCTTGGTGACAATCCAGGGTAGCCCGATAATCCCACAAACCGGGCACGGAAAAAATTGTGTCATCCAGAAGCTGACTGGTGAGGTTCAGGCCTGGAGCCAGGGTATATATTTTTTGCCGGCCAGCAATATTGACAATACGGGCGGTGTAGCCACCACAAGAGCATGGAGCAGTGGCCAAGGCGGCTGTGTCTCCGGTTCGATAGCGGATTAAGGGCATGGCTTCACGGTTTAAGGTGGTGATGACCATTTCTCCCAGCTGTCCTTCTGGCAGCACCTGTCCACTATGGGCATCAATGATTTCGATAATCAAGTCAGCTTGACGCCAATGGCAGCCAGCATGAGCCTGACATTCGACCCCGCCACCCAAGCCTGTTTCTGTGGTCCCATAGTGCAGGAAAGTACGACAGCCACAAGTCTGCTCAATGCGTTGGCGCAAGGCTTGGGGCGCGTAGTCTGAGCATAGCAGCATGGTTTGTACCTGGCCTGGGGGTAAAAATTCGGCCAGGCTCAAAAGGTGCTGTGGCAGACCGACCACAGCGGTAAAGTTTTCTTTGATAATAAATGTGGCCAGGTCTGGGGGGCTTATGGGTGGCCACAATCCAGCACAAAAAATGGAGTGGGCATTGAGGCTCCCAATGAGCAGGTCCCCGGTATTATCTGGTTGATCAAAGGGTAACAGGGCCAGCACTCGGTCGCTATTGTCCACAAGATTGCCCATGCCCTGGAAAAAGAAATCTTTGGTTCTTTGGAGATCGTGGTCAGTAAAATACAAGCGTTTGGGTGCTCCGGTACTGCCGGAAGTGTGCAAAGTCATGACCCGCTTAATTTTACTTTGGGAGACACACAGCATTTGAGGGCCGTGGTCAATGACATCTTGGCTGTCCATTAAGGGCAATTGGGCCAGATCCTGAAGACTGTTTATTTTTTGCGTATCAATGGCGGCCAAATGCTGACCATACCAGGGGCTATGGGTGCGGGCATAGGCCAGGGTCTGAGCCAGGGCCTGGCCTTGTGCGGCCTGGAGCAGGGTTTGGTCCCAGGGATCAACAAGACCCAGGTTGTGCGCATTGAACCCATCCAGGGTGGTGGTCAACATCTTTGATTCCGGTACAAGGTTTGGCCTTGAGTGGAAGTCAAATTATAGGCACAAAAGGGAATTAAACGCCCATCAGGCTGGGCCACATGGATACAGCAGCCTTGCAAGCGTTCCAGATTGACACTCCAGACATCTTGAAAAGCCATGGCCGAGATGGTCAGGGTATGCGTTCTGGCTCGAGCTACAAAGCGATCCAAATCATTTTGAGGCTGGTCCTTTGCTGGTTGGCCATCTATAATCGGAGCAGCCCATTGTCTAGCTGTCACTCCAATGGATTTCAAAGCCCCTTCTTCAGCTGGCTTGGGAGTGCAATCACAAGAACTTTGCCCCAATCGCACCAGGCTCTGGTCTTCTGTGGTCATGAATTTTCCAGAAAAGGAACACAGGGCATGTTCACAGCCTGGGGGTAAAAAATCTTGAGCCTTGACCAGACCCTTACTTTGGACTTCCAAACCAGTCATTAATTCGGGTAAAGTAACATGGTCAGGTATAAAATCAGCTGGATAGCGGCCAAAATAACTTATGGGTTGAAAATGCACACCCCGCACATGGGGTTGATGCTGGAGGGCAAAGCGGACAATATCCCACAATTGCTGGGTATTCACGTCCCGGACTATGGTCGGCACCAAAACAATACCCAGACCGGCGGCCGCAGCATGGACCACGGCCTGCTTTTTTATTGCCCACAGATCTCGCCCGCGTAAAAGATTATAAACCTGATCCGTGACCCCATCAAATTGCAAAAACACAGACGCCAGTCCTGCCTGGGCCAGGGTCTGGGCCAATTGGGGACCTTCAGCTAAGCGCAGGCCATTGGTATTTAATTGAATAAAGGTGAACCCAGCTTTTTTGGCCAGGGCCACAATTTCTGGCAAATCCTGGCGCATGGTCGGTTCCCCACCAGAAAGCTGGAGATTACAGCCCCCTGTACGCTTCATGATCTGGGCAAACATGCG
>JAAYGN010000006.1 GCA_012727715.1 Desulfovibrionales bacterium
AGTATGGCCTGTAGCCCCAAATCCTGGGCCACGGAAAAAATGCGCTGATCATCTGTGGCCAAGACTGTACTGTGGATCAGAGGACACAACCCTGTCCGGTGCATGACATGCCACAACATGGGGCGGCCATGAATACGAACCAAGGGCTTGCCCGGAAAACGACTACTGGCATATCTGGCTGGGATAATGGCTATAACTTTACTCATGATCACCAACTTCCATGTATTTATCAATAATTTGCAAAGCCCTGGCTGTGGCTCCTTGCCTGGAACCTATATAGTTTTCTACTTGGGAGCGCACTGCCCCTGGCTGGGCCGCAGGCTGGGTTAAAAACCTGGCCAAGGCATCCACATCAGCGGACTGAAAGACCAGTTCCTTAAAAATCTCATCCCCCACCCAGGAAAAATTACGCACATGCACTCCCACAGCGGTCAAGATCCCTTGGCTCAAAGGTTCCAAAAAATTTTGCCCACCCAATACGGCCAGGCTGCCACCCACAAAGGCACGGCTGGCCAGGGCATAGGCAGCAATCAACTCGCCAAACCTGTCCCCAAGCAGCACAATGCCCGGTGCTGCTGGACCCATAAGGGAGCTGCGACAAACAAAAGGGATCTGGGCCTGCTCCAGCAGGGTTTTCCAGGCCGGGACCCGATGCAAATGGCGGGGAAAAAGCCCAATAATACTTTGCGGACTCAAGGTTTTTATGGCCTTGAGCAATTGCAGTATTGTCCCCTCTTCTTCCTCACGCACTGATCCCAAGACAATAAAGGGATACTCGGGCGCAACACATGCGGCCAAGGGGTTTTCTGAGTGCCCAAGCATGGCTGTCTCCAAAGCCCGATCAAACTTGCTATTGCCCGTGACCTCAACAAGTGCACCAGGAAACACCAGACCATAACGCAGGGCATCAGCTGGGGCTATGGCTGCCACACAAGCTGGTGGACACAGGGCAAAAAGTGGTTGCAGCCAAAGATAGCCAGCCAGGGACGAGGTGGTCATGCGTCCATTGATGACCAAAACAGGAATCTTTCTGTCCGCACAAGCCAAAAGCAGTCCTGGCCAAATTTCTGTTTCTAGTAACAGCACTACCTTGGGGCGCATAACGCCCAAAGCCCAATGCATCAAAACAGGCAGATCAAAAGGGAAAAAACGATAAAAAAAAGAACCGGTGGAGTTGATGCTGGCCAGCACCTCCAGGCCCTGCTGGGTACAGGTTGTGGCCACAATGGAGTGCTTTGCCAAGCCCTGCACCAGCCCTGGAATAAGGGCACATTCACCTGCTGAAGCCCCTTGAATCCAAATATCACATGATCGCGGTAATCCCAGACCCAAACGTTGCGCCCAACCCTGACGCAAACGAGGTGAAAAAAAAATAAAAGGTAAAACCAATGCCCCAGCCAGAGTGTACACTACCTGGATGAGGAAGCGACAAAGTGCGTTCAAGTCTTTCATCAGTGTTTTTTACGCATCCCCAAGGCAATGAGGCGCTCCAAAAGTTGAGCAAAGGATAATCCTACAGCCAGTGCTTCTTGGGGTAACAGGCTGGTGGCGGTCATACCTGGCAAGGTGTTGACCTCCAGCAAATAGACCTGGCCATTATCGCTGACCATAAAATCTGAACGACTATAATCCACCAGACCCAGGCACTCATGGGCCAGGCGGGCCATATCCTGGAGTTTGGCCGTCAATTCCTGGGACACAGGCGCCGGGCACAATTCCTCTGTGGCCCCAGGGATATACTTGCTCGCATAATCAAAAAATGCCCCTTGCTTGGGGCGAATCAAAATAGGCGGCAAGACAGTACCTTCCAACACTCCACAGGTCATTTCTTGGCCTGTTATGCGCTCTTCCACCAACAAGTCTTGACCAGCGATTTCTGGCCTGGACAAATGCGCATGGAGATCAGCTTCCGTATTGATCAGCCCAACCCCCAAACTGGACCCCCCTGTATTGGGCTTGATCACCAGGGGAAAGGGCAAAGTTGGAGTCCAGGTATGCACTTGTCCAGCGGGCACAAACTCCCAGGCAGGAGTGATCAAACCGGCGGTCTGAAAAATTTGCTTGGCCACAGCTTTGTTCAAGGCCAACAAAGAAGCCCGGGCATCCGCACCTTGATAGGCCAGGCCCTGCCGCTCCAAAAGGGCCTGAATAAGACCATCTTCTCCTGGACTGCCATGCAGGTTGATAAAAGCAAAATCCTGACCTGTGGTGACCGCTTCCAGACCCCGCAAATCTTTGGCTGGATCAAAAAAGGTCACCTCATGGCCCAGCATCTGTAAACCCTTGGCAATTTCCCGAGCACCACTTAAGGCCACATCACGTTCACCCGACCAGCCGCCGGCAATTAAAAGAATACGCATGGAGATCTTCTTGTAAAAATTCACTTAAAACACGTTCAATTTTCAGGCTCGTGGCCCGGGAGCGTTCCATCCAGCTCCGACTCAAACCGCTATGGCCATAGCGAACCACAAGATCACTATAGCGTTCATCAATACTCACAATCTGATCATGTTTGACGCGCTTGTCCGCATAAAGCACGCACAAGGGCAAAAAATAAACTTGAGGATCCACTGGTCCCGGCCAATGGACATGGTGCATAACTCCTTGGGCAATGAGCGGATTTCCCGTCAGACCCATAACCCAGGCAGCACCCAATTGGCTATGATTGCCTCCGGACTGAATAGTACAAGTTTTCCCCAAATCATGCAGCAGGGCACTGGCGCGCACGCTTTGTACAAAATCATGGTCCGCCAGGTCAAAGGGGTTACCCAGGCCCAAGGTGCTCGCCTTGCGGGCCAAAGTGGTGGCGATCAAGGCAACCTGGAGGCTATGTCGTTGAATATGCTCAAGCATGGCATATTTTTTCCACCATCCTTGGCACTCTTGATCTGAAGGAACAAAACCAAAAGTGTCATGGGTGACCAAAGAAAGAGCTGTGTTCTGTGTAGTATTCATAGTCGGCTCACTCATACCAGGGGCCTGAATTGGGCGCACATTGACAGGAACCAAGGGGAAGTTTAGCAACAGCCATGACAAAATGCAAAGTAGGAGTTTCACCGTATGTGCCTAGCCATCCCCATGGAAATTTTGCGTATTGATGGACAAGATGCTGAAGTTCAAGTTGGCGGTGTACGCCAAATGATCCGCCTGGATGTTATTTCTGAAGACCCCGAAGTGGGCGATTATGTGATTGTGCACGCTGGCTTTGCCTTGAATCGTATTGACAAGGAAGAAGCCCTGGCCACTTTGAAACTTTTTGAGGAAGGTCTGAACATTGAACTTACTTGATAACTTTAAAAATCCTCAATTGTGCCAAAAACTTCTGCACTCCATCCAGAATGAGCTGGATGGAGAACTGCGTTTTATGGAAGTCTGTGGCACCCATACTGTGGCCATTTTCCGTAGCGGTATCCGCTCGTTGCTGACAGATAAAGTAATCCACCTCTCTGGCCCTGGCTGCCCGGTGTGCGTTACCCATGACAGTGAAGTAGCCGCTTTTTTGGACCTGGCCCAAAAAAATGCCATTATCGCCACCTTTGGCGATCTTATGCGCGTACCAGGGCCAGACAAAAAATCCCTCAAGGCAGCTCAGGCTGAAGGTGCCCGCATCACCATTGTCTATTCTCCTTTTGAGGCCTTAAAGCTGGCTCAAGACAATCCTCACGACCAGGTGGTCTTTTTGGGTGTGGGCTTTGAAACCACCACTCCGACCATTGCGGCCACCATCAATATGGCTGCGGAACAAAAGATAACTAATTTTTCCGTGCTCTGTCTGCACAAACTGGTGCCTCCGGCCTTAAAAGCCCTGGCTGGTGATCCTGATATTGGTGTGCACGCTTTTTTACTGCCTGGTCATGTTTCAGCCATTATCGGCATAGAGCCCTATAATTTTTTGGCCACCAAGCATGGGATTCCCGCTGTGGTGGCTGGTTTTGAACCTGTGGATATCCTCCAGGCCCTGCATCTTTTTGTGACCATGCGTCGTGAAGAAAAAGCCGAGGTGGTTAACGCCTATACCCGGGTGGTGGCCAATGCCGGCAACCCCAAGGCCAAGGAAATGGTTGATAAAATTTTTACG
>JAAYGN010000082.1 GCA_012727715.1 Desulfovibrionales bacterium
CATAAATCATTGGGGTGGGAATGAAGCATGGCTAAGTTTCGGGTTTTGGAAAGTAAAACACCCCCCGCTTGAAGGGCGAGGGGTGAATAAAAAAGTACAGTATTATTGAACTGAATTAAGGATTGAGCAAGCTATCTTTTTGCTCCCAGAAGAGAGCACCTTTACCATAGTCGTCTACCCAAAAAGTCGTATCCGAATTATCCCAAAATGCTTTGTCGATCATATGACCACCACTCATCTGTATTATAGGCACTACTTCAATTCGCCCAGAATTTATTGATGATTTTATACGCTTGAGATAGGGTCGCGAAGCCATTCCAGAGCCCAAAGAAACATGAGTTAAAAAATCCTCATCAGAAGAAATGATGGGTTTATAATATGCTGTTCCTGTAGTGTAATAGAGAGCCCAAAGGTTACTTTCCCCTCCAAAATCACAAAGTTCTAAACTGGGAATGTAGGAGGTGAAGAAGACAGCACCACCAGTTACAGCGGCACTATTGATGACTCGCTCACGTGCTAAACTAAAATCATGACGCCAACCTGCTTTAGCATTAACTTCAGTGACAAGTTGATCCCAAGTTATAGTACCCCCACCTTCTTTTTCTACTTTTACACAATTTTTGGTGTATTGATTATCTGCGCAATCACCCTTGGAGATAGTTATTTTTGCACTATCATAGAGATTTTGTAATAATACAGGATCCCATGTATGAATACGCTTTCCTTGGGCATTGGTGCCAATAGGTTCTTTGATACCAAAGAATGCCCTGTTGTTGGCCTGATCTGCATCATTTAAACTGTAAAATCTACCAGTACCAAAATGGATCCATATTCTACCCTCAGTATCTAAAACAGTATTGGGCTGAACAGATATGGGATGTCCAACATTGATCAGAGTTGATTTTTCCCAACTGACTCCACTGTTAGATGGCATGGCATTGTCAATAACCAGTCGATACATTGATCCTGAGCTAGCCGTTTCATCTCCAGCCACAGTGCCAAAATAAACCACGTCGGTTTTCATTTGGGTTCCATCTTTTTTGCCTACATCTAAGTCTATAGCTTTGGGCTCAGAAATAAAGGATCCGTCTTCAGTTGTAGCAATGTGAGTATGGCCATCAACAAATTTACCGTCGATATCTATAGTACGAATTTTTTTATGGGTAATTAAATATTTAAGATCAAGAATATAGAGATGTCCTTTTTGGTCACTAGTGATAGTGGTAAGCTTGTCACGATTAGCATTCCCCTGGCTATCAGCTGGGCCAGAGCCAAAGGTCAGAAACCACTGATTAGCATCTTCAGATACCGCATTGGGTGTGGACATAGGTATCAATGTCGGTTGACAGGTTGTAAAACCTTGTCTGGGCATTGCAATCTCAGCCAATACATTAGGGGGTTGCTCAGGATCTGTAATATCAATGATCACATAAGCCGAAGACATGGTTCGATCTTTATCCTGGTCATAAGTACGATTTTTATTCAAGTCAGCTTGGATGGTAGCACCACCTAGACGCATGCCTGCAACCAAGATGGTACCCCAGCCGTTAGGGTAACGAGCATTATCAATGGGGGTTACTCCATCAGATGCAAAAAATATCCGTGCCTCAAAAACCTTAGGCTCAAGGTCCATGTAAGCCACATGTAAATCAGAACCATATTCTGGACTCATGAGCCAACGTAAATGAGGAAGCAAGTTATAGGGGACATAAGCCCATAGCTCTGTACCTAAGTCATAGTTGGTCTCTGATCCGATTTTTTTGTTAAATTGGCTGTTTGTACTATTAAAAAAACCACCATTAAAAGCATGAAGCATTCCATCATTTGCGCCTACATAGATGACGTGGCGGCGGTTACGATATTTTTTATAAAATTCTTCATAGGTTCTGTCTTTGTAGATTAAATCATAGTTTCCTATGGGGCTTGCCACCATAACCGGTGAAGAATAAATAATATCCCCCAAACGCCAAGTAGGAGAGTTGGAGTCTAGTTTTCGAGACCGTACAGATTCTGAGATAGTGTCAAATGTTGACTTGTTATTTTGAAGATCCTTACCGCGAATAAAGTCTATTTGTTCTTTAGAGCGTTGTAGTAGAAAGTTCTTGTAATTGTTTTCTGAAAGTTTACTAATTTTTTCTTGATTTGCATTAAGCGTATTTAAGCCTAAGCCCATGGACTCTCCATCGTATAGAGTCAGGTAGTTATAGAAGAGTTCTTTGTCACCCAAATCAATAGTTGTTGGTTTGATAAAATCCTGAATTTCACCGCTATCAACCACCATATTATTGTTTTTATCAGCAAAAGTAATAATATGACGTTTTGATTCTGTAGAATCATAACCTCTCTGTAACACAATATTTGTATCAGATATACCATTGAGCCAATCCGAAGAGGACCAGATGGGCTTTAAGTCCAAAATGCTTTCCGCATCATCTACATTGGCAACAATGCGGTCATTATCATCAAGTTTTTTATTACCATTAGTATCTTCTCTGATATATCCATATTCATCCATGAATAAGGCATGAACATGCCCAGACCAAGGGGGGGCAACTTTTTTAGCATCTGTGGGTGGGAAAAAAACAGCTTGGTATACAGCTCCTTCTCCCTCACTAGATTGTGGCGATATGGCAGCGGCTGTACCAGAGGCTGTTGCCTTGGTGGCCGAAGCAAAGGCAGCTGTGACCGCTTCTTCTAATTCAGCACCAGTTTGTGCTTCAAAATAATTATCTGGTTTCCCATCTCCATTAGAATCATACTCCTCTGGCTGGGGTTTGCCATCATCGTTTTTATCCTTGAAACTGCCATATATAGTTGCATCTTTTAAAAACTGGCTGCTACCCTCGCCAAAAGAAGCATAAACAGTGAACAGATCAATGGTTTGCTTGCCAGGAAAAGCATCACCACTACGTAAATCTGTGGTATGACCATAATAAGCCACATCCAACAAGTATGCTGAAGGATATTGTTTTTGGCTAGTAGGCTTATTATTGTCGTCTATAATGAACTGATATTGTGGCCTACTAAATTTATCTGTAAATATTTTCTGAACACTAGTTGGTATAGCTAAGTCTTGAGTCGGCTCACCATCAGTAATCAAAATAACACTCTGCTTGGTACAATAAACTAATCCGTTATAGTCATCATCTTTGTATTTTTCAAAATAATATGGATCTCTTTGTGGGTTAGCAGTTGTGGCTAAAGCGTAGCTAGTATTGGTATTGTATCGAGGACCATTAGTTCCGCTTGTATTATCTTGCTTAATATGACCTATAACAGTGTACAAAGATTCTGCTAATGGAGTCCAGTTGTTAGGGGCCTGAAGATTATTTATTGTCGATACAATTTCTGTAGTATGGGTATTACCTTCACCCATATAATTCTGTACCAATGCTCCTTGGTTTTCATGGTAAAAAAATAATGCCATTCTGGAGCTATCTGCAAATTTTTGAATGACACCTGTTTCAAAGTCTTGTTTTATTTTAAGGTTATACGTAGTTCCATCTACCCGCAATGTTCTGGCATTACTGGTTCTGGTAATAGTTACGCTGGTTTTGTCGACTGGGGTTAAATAGTATGAATCACCATTCAAGTCTGTTCTTTTTGTCCGATCATTAATGGTTCTTTGTGGATTGTCAGTGGTACTGCTTCTGCATTGAGAAAAGGTGGTGATACCATTGGCATATTCACCACCGGTCATAACCTTTTTAGCGACATCCAATCGGAGCATGGAGGCCCAGTTTAAAAAATTTCCATTCCATCGTCTGGGACTGTCTGACGGGGTCACCTCATAAAAATACCCCTTTCCTGATCCGCTATCGTAAGCATAGTACTTGCGTGGATCAAAATAACCGTAATATTCAGTATTTCCATTAAATGCCGATGCATAGCCTGGATAATTCATGCTCCCTGAATTATCAAAAATTATGGTAATTGATGGTTTTTCATCCTGGCTTTGAAAAGGAGGAATCCAGTTAAAATCACTGGCTTGATAGGCATATAGGGGGGCGACCCAGAGCAGAATTACACAGAGATAGAGGGATAAATTCAAAATATTAATCGCAAAGAATTTGGATCTCACGTATTTCATAACGGACTCCTATTTCACTTTCTTCATCTAGAATAATTTCAAAAGTAACATTTCCTCTATTGCCAGCATATTCTGATGTTAAGCGTATAGTATTTCCAGCACAATATTTGACCACAGCGTTAGATGGAAAATCTAGAACTAGATTTGCATCTACAGAATTACGTACTCTCCATTTATCTTCATACTCTAGATACCAAGGGTATTCAAAATTTTTTGGAAATTCTGGTATCTCATTAGCAAGGCACTGCCCAAAAAATAAAAATAGCGTGAGAGTAAAAGAAAAGAATTTGCGTTTCATATTATACCTCTGGTCACTAGTTTTTGGCTTGCAATTTTAGGTTGTATTGTGTCCCTTGCCAATTGGAATGTGCAGCTACAAACTAGTTTTATTTTAAAAGTTAGCAAAACCAGATCAAGCAGGCCATTACCTACTTTCAGTAAAGTCTACAACATATTTCCAGCCCAAATCTACAACAGCCTGACTATGTCTTACTCCAGTTCGCCTAGATCTTATTCGGTACACTGAAGCTGTTTTGCCTTCTTCCCCAGGGAGGAGGTATTCTTCGATTTCACCAAGCCAGATTAGTGTTTTTTCATCCCCATTATTGTAAAAAGACCTGAAGCGTATATTTGAAGCGTTAAGGCTTTCTTCGCTATGATTTATTTTTTCCCATTCTTGTGCTTCGCTACTATAAAATCTTGAATCCGCATCGCTTATATCTCTTTCTAACAATATATGCCCAACATTTGTTCCGGCATCAGCATGAAAAAATGTTTCTTTGGCATCCCTATCATTAGATGCAATACTTATATTTAAATCTGCTACATTAAGAGCCGCAAATCCTAAAGCTGTCAATAGTGCTAAGACAATTACAGCAATTACCAGAGCTGATCCTTGTTGCTCCTCACTAGTGTTTATAGGAAAAAACATAGGTAAACTCCGTTTGAGATTGTATACCTTTATTGTTCCAACTGACGGTGCAATTCATTTCTTTGCAATTGTTGATAGGGGTATTGTTAGCTAAAATACATATCATTTCATAATCTACTCCATTTATGGTCCGATTTTCTACTGGAGCGGTCATATTTCTATAGGTCGCTAGACGCCATTGGTCTTCAAGCATGTCTTCAATTGCTTCTTCAACCATTAAGCTGGCATGGGTCGTATGATACGATCGAGCATCTTGGATAGTAGATCTGGCAATCATGGTCGCTACACCCATAATTCCCACTGCCAAAATTGCCGAGGCTACCAGAACTTCCACCAGGGTAAATCCTGAGGCATTGCGTTGTTTTTGTTGTGAACAAATATGTATATCCACTAAAGTCTCCTCGATTATAAAATCCAGGGGGGTATCATCGGCCTGCCATGTTTCGGCAAAACACTGTGCTGCTCATCTGTCGGTCTGGAATATTCATTCCGCTTCTTTCAGGTGAAGCTGTAGCTGTGGCATTAATTTGTATGGACCTGATTTCATTCAAGTTTGCTGAGGGATTTGTAATTTCAACACCATCAACATCAAAATAGGTAAAGTTCAATTCACGAATATTGGTTGCCGCTGGCTGCCAGCGCATATTTGCTGCTCCAGTATAATATTTTTTGACAATGTTGCGATGGGCCGAGCTGGTATCCGGGTTCCCAGCCCCATTGACATTTAACGCATAAGCCACATGGTCTGCACTGCTTCCATTACCACCTTCATTGATGATGCCGTTACCAAGGCCATCCAGAGTGCAATAAATTTGTGTTGTGCTGGTGATGCGTCGCGAGTCTGGATCATTTGCCCCAGGGCGGTGGGCAAAACCAAAAGTTTTGGCGTCCTTGGCACTGGCATTGGCGGTAAATCCACACATACGCAATTCATCGCTCATCATGACCATGAGTGACAAAAGTTCTTGCTGCATGAGAGTGGTCTCTTCCTGCTTGGCAGCCATACGATTATGAACATCAAAAAGATTATAGATGCCGGCAACAATCAAGCCCATGATAGCCATGGTCACCAGTAGTTCTACTAGAGTGAAGCCTTTTTCTTGGTTATTCATTTCCATGAGTTACCATCCCATGACCAAGTTCTTAGACTACCAGATACAGTTTGAACCCTGATAGCCATAGAATGATTAATATTGTTTTGCACATACACAGTGCCAACGGTGCCCCCACCTCTGGCATTAAAAACAAAACGTTCATTTGGCGGAAAAAAGCTACTAATATTCTCGCTATTGTTGTTAGGCTTTTTTATTGCAGATCCTGTACCAAAACTGATCCCTCCCCGCTTAATTTCAGATAAGGCAAAGTGTCGGGCAGCAACATTATCTGCCAATGTGCTCCAGTCTCCATCACCACTATCTATGTATAAAGTGCAGGATTGGTCAGTATCACTGAAAACAAGTGCTACAGGAGCATTACGTTTAATGGCTTCCATGCGTGCGTGTTGGCATAAACTGGCAATGGTGCGGGCTGCATATTTCAGATCAGCTCTGGGTAAATATTTCATCAGGGCAGTGCCGGAAATACCAGCTAATATAGCCAGAATGGATAGAATTACAAGGATTTCAACCAAGGTGAGCCCGGAGCTTTGTTTAGAGAATAAGGGCTTGGGAGATATCATGGAAACCTCTGGACAGAGTATGGTAGAAACTTACAAATCACTTATACTAGATATAATTACCGTTAGACTTTTTCAACTTTGTGTCAAGGGTATTTTCAAAACTATGCTGTCTGAGCATTGCTGAAATCATCCTGAGCACAGCCAAAGGATCTCTGGATTTCTCCACGCACTAACATTTGGTCGAAATGAAATTCAGGGTTGGTCCATATGTACAAGCCTGGGCATGATGGCCTTGCCTCGGTGTAACGATTCGGTTCTACTGGTGTGGACTATTGAACCAAATCACCTAAGGAAACGCTGATTAATTCTATCATTGCGAGGACTGCGACCGCGAGCAAAGCGTGGCGGGCAGCAGGACGTGGCAATCCAGGAAAAGGCAGGGATTTCTCCGCTTCGGGCTTACGCCCTACGGTCGAAATGACAAGAACAAGCAGGCTCAGGCCAGGCTCCTCGGCTCCGTTCGTAATGGCTTGTTTCGATTTAATCAGTGCCTCCCTAAGCCTCAATCAATTATAGGCTTATCTCAAATTTCTTCCTTTCCTATGGCCCAGATAGCACCATTGGGTACGTTTTCAAAAATTTTACTGCCATAGCTGATCACGGTATTGGCGATGGTCATGGTTGGCCATGGACCAAAGCGTGCATTTAGGGCCCGAAGCAGGGATAGGGCTGTGGGTGTGATGGTTTCTCCCTGGCCTAAAAAAGAGGATACAGGGATCCCTTTAAGAAGATGTAAAACAGCTGGTGCGGGAGAAGCCAAGTAGCCATGAGCACAATGAATGACTCCATCCGCAAGGGGCAGGGGGCTACAGACAAAGTATTGCGGATTGATAATGGTGTACAGTCGACACACCAGGCAAATGTCCAAAATACTGTCCAAAGCACCGACCTCATGAAAATGTACTTCTTCAGGCTTTTGGCCATGTACAGCAGCTTCTGCTGTGCCCAAAATGGTGAAGGTTTGCAGGGCAAGCTCTTGGGCTGCATGGGGCATGGCTGAAGCAGTAATAATGGCCCGGATATCTACCAGGTTACGGTGAACATGTTCATGGGGAAGAGTAATGCGGCAGCCTACTCCGGCTATGTTATTTACCAAACGCTTCTCAAGCTGCACTACCCCTTCCAGAGCAGGGAGGCCAAGTTCTTTAACCAAGCCCTCTAACTCATGATTGTTGATATTGGCCATACTAGCCATTCCAGCCAACATCATATCACCAGAAAGGCCGGAAGTTGCCCTGACCGTGAGGATGGTACCATGCTTCTCGTTTTTTACATGAAGAGGGTGTGTTACATCTTTTGGCCCGTGAGCTTGGGAATGTTTGGATATGTCTATACTCATTGTGGTTTTTATGTCTTGTTTATGAGATTGATGACTCTAGCTGCGGCACAGGCAGCACCATAACCATTATCAATATTGAGTACAGCTACACCTGGGGCACAGCTTACCAGCATACTGGTAAGGGCAGCTTGTCCTTGCTGGGCCATACCATAACCAACAGATGTGGGGACTGCAAAAAGAGGCTTCCCCGTAAGACCACCCATGACCGAAGCCAGGGCAGCATCCATGCCCGCAACCACAATGATGACTTCTGCTTTTTGAATATTGTCCAGATTTTCAGTTAACCGCCACAGACCAGCCACTCCGTTATCCTCATACACCCTGGTTTTAATACCAAGGTATTGCAGGGTTCTGGCAGCTTCCCAGGTAACGGACCCATCGGCAGTTCCTGCGGAAACAATGGCTACTTGGCCTTTTTCAGGACCAGGCAGACAGGCTGTAAAGGCTGTGCGCGACAAAGGGTGATAGTTATATTTTTTGATGAGATCTTTGGGCATGGAGGCAAAGACATCTTCATCAAGCCTGGTGAAAAGTGTTGGTTGTCCATCTTTTAGGCTGGACTCTTGCAGTAAAACACGCAGAGCCTGTTTGCTTTTGCCCTCACAAAAAACTGCTTCTGGCAGTCCGATACGGGCGATCCGGTTATGATCAAATAAAATTCCTGTTATGTTGTTTGTCTTTGTATGCATTTTTTTCTCTCTTTCCATGCCTGAAGTCTTTAAGGATAGCCAAGCATGCAAGCAATGTGTAGATGAATTTTATCTTTTTGGATGTTTTTTGTTTGGTATTTTTTGTGGAGATCTTTGCTTGTTGCCTGAAATAGAAAATAAAAAAAATTTTTTACAAAAACAATTGCTCAGGTTGGCTATGGACAAACAATGCGCCATCGCTTTTTCTGGTGGATTGGATAGCCGCTTTTTGGCGCACATGGCCAAGCTGGTTGGTTTAAAACCCCTGTTACTCCATGCCCAAGGTCCGCATGTACCACCTAAAGAAAGTCTTTTTGCGCAACAATGGGCACAGGAAAACAGGTTATGTTTTGTTCCTTTGGTCATAAATCCGCTTAAAGTACCCGAAGTAGCAGCCAATGGGCGACACCGGTGCTACCATTGTAAGCAATTGCTTTTTTCACAATTTCTTGAACAGGCTCATGGTCTTGTGCTCTTTGACGGAACCCATGCCAGTGATTTGCATACCTATCGGCCAGGTATGGTTGCCCTCAAGGAGCTGGGTATTTTGTCACCCCTGGCTGATGCAGGATTAACCAAGGCAGAAATTCGAAGTTTTGCTGTAGCAACAGGAATGTCTTTTCCAAAACAAGCAGCCAGGCCCTGTCTTTTGACACGTTTTGCCTATGATTTGCGCCCTGATGTGCAAAGCCTTGAAGCCCTTGCTGTGGCTGAGGAGCAGATTGAGGCCGCTTTGCAGCATTGGGCACAATCCAAAGCCATAGAAATGCCTGATTTTCGTTTGCGAGTATTGTCTGGTGGCCTGGAACTGCACCTGACACCTTTTAAGACTCAAAAAACAAAAATGTCTTTTCCCAATACATTACACAGGGACCTGAAAATTTTAGTCCAGGCAATAACAGGTAAACCATTGACCAGTATCCATATTATGTCTTGCTTAAGCGGATTTTTTGACAACAAGGAGGGTAACTCTCAGTAGCTGTCTGATTCAGGATCATACTGAAAAATTTAACCGATGCCCGCAGGCTTAGGGAGGTGTTGATTCAATCGTCTAATTCGGTTGTCTCGGATCCCCAACTAAGGGATTCTGTCTCTGTAAGAAGGAGTGACGAAACGGTTAAGCAGCACTTCCCTAACTCAAAAATAACAGGTGGCTCCAGTAAAGGTGCCGATGATGTGACTCTATATACGTGCTGATCAACACTGGTGACCTTGTTTGCCTCTATGGGATGGCAGGGTTTAATTTTAGACAACAGCTTTCAGGGAGCAATGGTTTCAGTCTCTGCCAAAAAACGGTCACGTCGAGTTATTTTTTTGCTGCATACTTTAAATTAGTGCTTTCCCAAGGAGTTCACGGTCATTTAGGAGCATCTGCTCGAGTAAAGGTGACTTGTTTTCTGTCACCATCTTCAAGATCAATCATCTGCCCGCTAAATGACTGAGCGTCAGGGCTCATATCAAACTCATAAGATAAATCCGGTTCTGGCTCGCCGTCAAAAGTAAGGGTTCCGGTCAGGCGATTGCCCGAAACAGCGGCATTGACCGTCCCTTTATTGGACATGGTTTGACTGCCTCCTGAACCAGTAGGCATCTGGAATATAACCTTAAAAGTACCAATGATTTTGGCGTCATTTTGTGTGAACTCGAACGTGAACAGGCCTCCATCAATTAATGATTTCCATGTGCCTTGCCAGTTTTCCACAGCAACACTGGTAGTCAGGTCCTTGGATCCGGGTAGATTGTCATTAATCGAATTTTGCTGAGCGTAACCTGGTGACACACCTATAAAGATCATGGCGAGCCAAAGGATTATGTAAACTGGGGCTGATGAGGATCGAAGGGGAAACATGATCTTTTTCATGTCAGTGTCTCCTTTTTTGCAAGAATGGCTTTATTTTTAGGCGGATATTCTTACAGCTTTACAACTGATTGTGGGAATTTGTATGGTAAAGCTGATTTTTTCAGTTTAATCAGTGTTTCCCTCATTGTGATGGCTGAACTTGTACAAAAAATAATCACGCACTATCATATCATAATTGACATGATCGCATTTGAACAATTGGCAAAAAATGGTCGGTGCCAAATCTGTGTTTTTATGATATCTTGATGTATAGGATTAAAATTATTGGCCCGCCCTGAATGATTCGA
>JAAYGN010000083.1 GCA_012727715.1 Desulfovibrionales bacterium
CTTTAAGCATTGTTCCTGAAATTTATATGCGCACAAAAGTTGATGATGGATCAGAAAAAATTCCTGGATTTGCCACTCTTAATTTGAAAGCAACATACGATTTTAATGAAAACCTGATGCTTGAAGCCGGAGTGAAGAACTTGTTGGATAAAAATTACTATTACAGTGATTATTTCCCTCAGGCTGGTATGACCTTTTTCACGGGCATAAAATATGTTTTTTAATGAAGTGTAGAACTTCTCTACAGTCCTGTCACTGCATTAGGGACAGGACTATAGAGAAAAATGTCTGGGGACAATTATGCACAGATTACACGTCATTGGCCTTAGCCTCGTCCTCGTAGTTTTTTTCATGAGCATGGCCTGGGCAGATTCAGATCACCAGCTGAAAGTGTATGGAGCCACTTTTCCTTCAAATTATGCCCTGTATGTCCTTGATCCCGAGCTGTTGGCCGGGTGGAATGGTCCGTTGCGTGCCTATGAAAAAAAATTCATTCCTGAAAAATATCAGCAGTTGCCGATCCTGGGCGGCTGGTATGGTGCGGGCATGATTCCGGACAAGGAGGTACTCATCCAGGCCGGTTTTGATAAAGCCTTTGTGCTTGTGGGCCAAAAGCAACAAACCCATGAAAGCCTTCAGGTCCTTGAGAAATTGGGTTTTGATGTCCTGGCCTTGCCAGATGTTTTTTTAAGGGATGCGGCCTCAAGTTTTGAGACTATGGGAGCAGCCTTTGGCGTACCTGAACGGGGCGCTGCCTTGGGAGCATATGGCCAGCAGGCCATGGCCAACGTGGCCGATAGCCTGAAAGGTTTGCCGGAAAATTCGTATGTGCGTGTTTACTTTGCCCAAGATGTGGACGGACTCACCACCATTTGCGGCCAGAGTTCCCGCGCTGACGTCATTACCCTGGCAGGGGGTATCAATGTGCACCAATGTTCACAGGGCATGGAAGAAGGAGTTATAAAAATATCTTTTGAACAGATCATGCTCTATGATCCAGATGTTATTCTGATAAACCATCCCACCTGTATGCATAATTTTGCCCAAGATTCCAGGTGGCAGGCCCTGCGGGCAGTGCGCCAGGGACAGGTTTATTTTGTGCCCTATGAGCCGTTCAGCTGGCTGGATCGCCCCGCCTCATTCATGCGCTTTTTGGGCGTGCAGTGGCTGGCCAACACACTGCACCCGGACAGGTTTCCCATGGACATGGAGAAGGAAACAGATCGTTTTTTACAGCTGTTTTTTAGGCTTGATCTAAGTACCGATGCAATCCAGAAGATACTGCATCCATGATACGCCATCTGGGAGTAGCCCTATTTGCGATTTTTGGGGCAATCATGGTCTCGTTGCTTATCGGTCGTTATGGGTTTGATTTCCATGATCTGATGTCCTTGTCCAAAGCTTTGCTGGCTGGTCAAGAGTTGACCATGAAACAACACGAAATTTTGTTCGTACTGATCAAAATCCGCTTGCCACGGATCGTGGCGGCCATGTTGGTGGGAGCCGGTCTGGCAGTATCAGGTGGTGCATATCAGGCCATGTTTTTAAACCCCTTGGTTTCTCCAGGTATTTTGGGCGTGTTGTCTGGAGCTTCTTTTGGTGCTGCCTTGGGTATTGTCTTTTTCCGGTCCATGATCATGACCCAGATCCTGGCCTTTTGCATGGGCTGTGCAGCAGTGGGCCTGGCTATCCTTCTCTCTACCCTGGTACGCCGTTCATCCCTTTTGGTTATGCTTTTGGGCGGCATGATCAGCGCGGCCTTGTTTGGTTCCTTGACCTCATTATTAAAATTTTTGGCTGACCCCAACAAAGAATTACCCGAGCTGGTGTACTGGCTCATGGGCTCCTTTGCCCGGGTTAATGAAGAGACATTGCTGTGGATCGGTCTGCCCATTGTTGGATTGATTATTTATTTATCGGTCCAGGGCAAGGTCGCCAACGTCCTGAGCATGGGTGATGAAGAAGCCCTGAGTCTGGGTGTGGCTGTAAAACGCACCCGTTTGCAAATTATTTTGGCAGCTACCTTGCTTTCAGCACTAACGGTTATTTTGACCGGCATTGTTCAATGGGTGGGCCTGGTTATTCCACATATCATGCGTTTTGTTGTTGGCCCGGACAATCGTGTTTTGTTACCGGCCTCGGCCATAGGGGGTGCGGTCTTTATGCTGGGTACTGACGCAGTGGTGCGCTCGGTTTCCACCGCAGAACTGCCCATTGGGGTGTTCACCTCACTGGTGGCCTTACCTCTGTTTATTCTTTCTCTTTACGTCAATCGGAGAAATTGGAAATGATTCAAGTCAGCCAGCTTTCCTTTGCCTATAGTAAAAAACATCCTGTGTTACGTAATTTAAATTTTATCATTGAGCCTGGGGAAATAATCAATATCCTTGGACCCAATGGCTGTGGCAAATCGACTTTGCTCAAGGCTATTTTAGGTTTTTTGCCCCTGAAAAGAGGACTGGTACACATCAATGGCCATGATGTTGTCTCATTGCGTCCACAACGCCTGGCCCGTCTTCTGTCCTATGTGCCGCAAATGCATAATACTCCTTTTAATTACCAAGTGCTGGATGTGGTCCTTATGGGCAGGGTTTTTTCAGGCCCCTGGTATAAATATACCAGGGAAGACCATGATATTGCCCGGGACGCTTTACATCGTGTCCGTCTTTTGGATTTGGCTTCCAGGCCCTATCAGCATTTGTCCGGCGGCCAGCGTCAATTGGTCCTTATTGCCCGGGCCCTGGCCCAAGGGGCTGACTATTTTATTATGGATGAACCGGTCACTGGTTTGGACTACAGCAATCAGTTTTATCTTCTGGAAACAATCCGTGAGCTCTCGGCCCAAGGCGGTGCACAAAAAACAGGTAAGCTTATTTTTATTTTAACGACCCACCATCCAGAACATGCGCTTTTTCTTGGTGGACGCGCTCTGTTAATACAAAAGGGACAACTTTTGGCTGATGGACCTGTGGAGGCGGTGGTCACGGCCCAAGGTATTTGTGATCTCTATGGTATCAAACCGCAATTTTTGGATAAAATCATCAATAGCTATGGGAAACAGTATGGAATGGCTTGTTGACCTTGTGGATTATGGTGTTATTGGCGTGCTCTTTTCTCTTTGTTTTCTTGTGGTCGGATTTTCTCTGGAGCGGTGGTTATTTTATAGAAAAGTAGATGTGACCATGTATAACCGCAAACAAGAACTTGAATTGGTTATTTGTAAAAATCTTCAATTTATCGGTACTGTGGCTGGTAATGCACCGTATATCGGTCTGTTGGGAACAGTGCTGGGAATTATGCTGACCTTTTATAATATCGGTCAAGATGCAGCATTACAGACAAGCACAATCATGGTGAGCCTGGCTTTGGCTCTTAAAGCTACAGCAGTGGGATTAGTCGTCGCCATTATCGCGGTTATACTGTATAATGCCCTGACCCGCAGAGCCAAGAATCTGGTTCTGCTTTGGGAAATACAGCATGAAAGATAGCTTTGCAGAAATCAATGTTGTGCCCTTGGTGGACATCATGCTGGTGCTCCTTGTTATTGTGCTCATGACGGCCAATTTTATGATTCAGGCCAGTATAGAAATAAGTTTGCCCACGTCCACAAGTGAAAAGAGCATACCTGAAGAAGCCATAGCTTTGGAAATAAATGCTGTTGGTCTGATTTTTTATAAAAACATGTCCATTGATCTTCATGAACTCGCTCAATTATTTCACGGCATCAGTCGAGACCAACCAGTTTTGATCAGTGCGGATAAGGATTTGCATTTGCAGCCCTTTATTACCGTGCTGGACGAGATCAAAAGGCTGGGCTTTACCCACATCAATGTGCATACTGAAAAATGAACAACTATTTGTATGGGTTTGGTATTTCTTTTTTTGTGCATTCCTTGGTCTTGAGCCTGACGCTGTTTTTTGTCCAAACCACTGTTCATTCCAGCCCGGAACTTCTTGTTGTGGATTTTTCAACCATTGGTCTGGGGTCAGAAACAGGTAATGGAGTTGTATCAGGCGGTCTGGGACCAGAAGAAATGGGTCCGGGGTCAGAGGAAACATTAGCCAGGGCAGAACCTGTCCAGGAAGCTTTTCTACCCCCAGCCGAAGAAAGGCCGTTTTTATCTGAAGCGGATCTGCCCATACCTGCGGTTGTTGACCCCACCCCGGAAGTGGTTAAAAAAGTAGAACCCAAGCCTGTACCCAAGCCAC
>JAAYGN010000084.1 GCA_012727715.1 Desulfovibrionales bacterium
AAGGAATATTTTAGATCAGGCCGCCCAAGAACTGGCTCCGGGCGGACTTTTAGTTTATTTGACCTGTACTTTGACCAGGCAGGAAAATGAACTGCAAATAGAGAGATTCATACAAGAACATCCAAAATTTTCCTGTGTCCAACAAACCCAAAGCAGCCCTGATACTGCCCTGCACGAATATTTTTATGGGGCTGTACTCCACCACACCCAGGTAGACCGAAGCAAAATCATGCGCAGAGCGATTTGGACAAGAAAAAAGTATGACTTTTCGATTTCTTTTCCCTTTCCCCCTATGGAAAATTGCACGCCCTGAGAAAAGAGAAAGGATATGGAAACAACTGCGGATGACATTCGGGAACTGGTGGAGAGTCTGCACAATCCGAAGGACAAATTCGCCTATCAGTGCTTAAAGCGCCTGGAGGCTTTGAGTGCCTTATCCGATGGGGTCTTATGCTCACTTTGATGTATTTGTTGACCTGCTAGCCCATGGAAATTCTTATATCCGTACTCGGGCTCTGCGCCTAATTGCAGCCAATGGGCGCTGGGACAGGGAGAATCGCATTGATGAAATTATTGATGCCTGCCTGGCTCAGGTGATGGATCCCTCTCCCATTGCAGCGCGGCAGTGCATTCAGGCCTTGCCCCTGCTCGCCAAACACAAGCCCCATTTGGAAGCTGAGATTTGCCGGACTCTGCGGCGCGCTAAACCCCATTCCTATCCCAGCACCATGGTGTCGCTGGTGCAAAAGGACATCCAAAACGCCCTTGGAGAAATTGAACAGTGAAAATACGTAATGAGGCCCCAGAGGATTTTCCCGCGATTCTGCTCCTGACCGCCGAAGCCTTCCTGACCCTCGACTATCAGGGTAGGCGGTGGATGGACGAACACTATCTGATCTCGCTTTTACGAGGTTCAGAATTTGTCATCCCTGAACTGTGTTTTGTTGTGGAGAAAGATGCTCAGATTGTCGGACATATTCTCTACACCCGCAGCGAACTGCGCCAGGCTGATGGGACCACATCACCTGTCATTACTTTTGGCCCTGTGAGCGTGCTGCCGGAGTATCAGAGGCAGGGCATCGGTGCGGCACTGATAGGACACAGCCTGGAAAAGGCGCGGGAACTGGGGCATGGTGCTGTGGTCATTATGGGTGTGCCGGACTACTATCCCCGTCTTGGGTTCCAGCGCGGTCGGGAATACGCTCTGTTGCTTCCAGATGGCTCTGCGCCGGACGAGTTCATGGCCTACGAGCTAAGGCCGGGCTATTTGCAGGGCGGGGTGTTCAATCTTCTAGCTCCTGAATTTGAGCAGGCAGAAAACGACGAAGAAGGTTTTTGGTCATTTCACAAAAATTTCATGACGGACCTTTTTCCTGGGGAGCTGCGGCTCCGTCCCCTCTTCGATGATGATGTAGCTCTGATGGAAGGCTGGCTGAGGGCTGAGCATGTCAAACCCTGGTTCGAGCGGCCTGATGAGTGGCTGCGGGAGATTGACCAGCGGCGCAGTGAATTTTCATTCATCAAGCACTTCATCGCCGAGTTCGAGGGGATTCCCATTGGTTTTTGCCAGTACTACGACATGTTTTACGGACAGGACTACGAAGACTGGCTAAAAGTTGAAGAGCCTACCACAACCTTCAGCATCGACTATTTGATTGGCGAAAGGGCCTATCTGCACAGGGGGCTGGGGCAGAAGATGATTTCGATGTTATTGGCTCGGCTGCGAGGGCTTGGTGCCAAAACTGTCCTGCTCAGGCCAGACAGAGATAACGACAAATCCAATCGGGCTCTGAAAGCAAACGGTTTTATTTGGAATGGCAGCGACTACATCCTGGAATTGTGATTCCTGGCTGGCTGCCCCCGGCCCTGATCGTCTCTCAGTGCCTGTGCGCTGTTTTCGCCGGGGCTTACCGGGGCGCAAGTGCCACAGGTAGCTGCTTCCAAGCCCACGAAGCGGGTAGTATTTATGAATTGGTTAGGTCAGGACTTAATCAACTCTTGGCACGATATCCGGTGGGTGCCTCAAACAACCTCAGTTGTGATTCTTGGTGCCCCTTCCGCAAAGCTACGCCGTGGAGTGAATTTTCTTCCACATCCTCATTTCCCCACTGGTGCCAACCTTTTCTTTTGAATCGGGCGAACAGTTCTAAGTATGGTCCAGGGGAGCAGGCCTCTACTAAATCATATATTTCATCTGGCTTTCTGGAATGCTCCCGCTTGCGGGTTGATAAGATGTTAACCTGTGTTCGTCCTGGAGAAAGTGTGCGCATACTTCCCCGAACCCCAAAGAGAATCAGCTCGGTAACGTTTCTGAAATAAAAACCAACACCTCTTCCATCTGGACCGCCATCTTTCCGGATCTTATACCAGACAAGATTTGACTTGTAGGTAAACCCCCAAGCCTCCATAACTCTTAGCCCCTCCTGCAATAATGCGTTTGGCACCCACAAGTACAGATGCGATTTTGCAGCAGCAAGTTTTGAAACGGGGAGTTCGAGTATTTCCTTCAACTCCATGGTGGGATAGCGAAGTAAGCGCCGATGCTCTGGAGCCACTTTTCCAGTGCGGTTCTGAAACTGCCAAGGTGGATCAGCAAGAATGGTAGAATACGTTCCCTCAATCTTGGCTACAAGGTCCTCTGATGGATTTGGCTCTGCAATGTTATAAACTTTTCCAACCATTTCTGTCTCCTAGGCCGTTACGATACTTTTGGGAATTCCGATGAGTACAAGTGGGCAGGGGTTACCAACTCCCCTGCGAACCCGTTCATCTAACTTACGCCAATGAGTTGTTGCTTCTCCAAACTTATCCGAGACAAATGCATGCGCCCAACCTTCATGAAAAGATCCTTTTGAGGTTGAGGCTCGCTCGATATTTTTACATTGTCGGTCGGTTGGCGTATAGTAGTTACGTATGTCCGATAACGTATCAATTCGATTCTTCTTGGCAAAGTTGGCAATTATTTCTCGGAGGGAATCCTGTAAAGATGGCCCTCGCGTAATGATTCCGCCAATAGAGATGACGCCATCAGCATGAAGTCGCTTAAAATTCTCCAGATCTCGATCAAAGAATGGGTCTTTGTTGTTCCATTCGATTTCGAGTGCGAATGTCCCCTGTTCGAATCGTTTGACATGATCTATTTCGTGCGAGATTGATTCCTTCTCAATGCCATCAACCGTCTTCTTGATCTCAAAATTATGCTTCTTCCATCCAAGTGCGGCTAGTGCCCTGCGCAATCGTTGCGTTAGCTCACCTTCTCCTCCTCCCCCTCGAACAAGTTCTTCCGCTGGGAGCTGAGCAGTACAGAGTACTTTCTCAATCTCCGTAGCAGCGGACATCATATCATGTTTCAGGATGGCCTCAGCATGGTGCAGTGTCAGGACTTCAAAACCTGCTTTTTTTAATTTTTCAAACATGGGTTAAATCTCATTAGTCTGCTCTGATGGCAGTTTTTTTAACACTGAATAAAGAGCCTAATTTAGATAGCAACCTTATCAGAAAACATTACGTACAGAAACCACGTCCTAACAATCATTTTCTACTCAGATAACATTACATTCGTCATATTGAAACTGTTCTTGCCAACTTTGCATCACCATAAAAAACATGCCAATCAATATCTTTTTTCTCAGGATTGCGCCCAAGTGATCAAAGAACCAACCAGCGCCAGTTACCACGCCTTTTATCAGACAATGAGTACAGGGCATCTACATGAAACACATATTCAGGACACCATTTAGACATTGGTAAATCGTGCATTAAAATTATGCTTTCAAATCAAGCCCTGGAAAAACGGAGCTACCATTTTGTAAACAAAATTTCCCCTGATATTTCCACCAACCATCTACATTATTACACTTTTATAGCCGCATTTTTATCACTGGATGAATTTTTACAAGTTGACCATCTAATTGAGTTAAATTGCCTGTTCGAGATCTTCAATGGTCAGAGTGTTGCACTTTTAGAGAAGTTTTTTTCTTGCCTGGTTAAATTCTTCTTCTGATATATGTCCTTCTTCTTTCAATTTTATCCACTTGGTTAGCTCATCTGCTGCTGAATAGTACTTTAATTTATCTCCTCCAATGCTAT
>JAAYGN010000085.1 GCA_012727715.1 Desulfovibrionales bacterium
GATACCAATGTCACGCTAATTTTTTCTAGCTCGCAGGCCTTACTTGCTGCCAAAGCTGGTGCGACCTATGTCAGTCCATTTGTAGGCCGACTGGATGATATTGGACAAGATGGTATAGCGTTGGTGCAACAAATCATGACTATTTATGAGCTGTACGGTTTTACAACCAAGGTCATCGCTGCCAGCATCAGAAACACAGCCCATGTACTGGGTTCAGCTTTGGCAGGAAGTCACATAGCCACCGTTCCCTATAAGATTTTACTCCAACTTATAGAGCATCCATTAACCCATAAAGGCATAGAGGCTTTTGAGCTGGACTGGAAGAAGCGTAATTTTACTATGTAAGGGGCAATGAGCGATCGAATTGCCCTCTTTTTTTGACCAATTTTTTAGTCTCATAATCTAAATTATGTAAACTTTAATATATATAAATAAGGAGTAGCCATGAAAACCTGGATTGCAATTATTTGTTTGTTGTTGTGCCCTTCTTTGGTTTTTGCTGAAGCAAATGAAACTACACAACCCCAGCTCAGTGACCAGCATCAATCTCAAAGCACTGAGCCTGTCATTCCAGGAGAACTTTTTTCCACAGCTGCCATCACCAGCAAATTGCCTCTCGATATCCAAGCTAAAGGAACAGATGCTTGTGGCACTTTATTATCGTATAAGATCAAAGAGGAACTTATGGGCAGTAAGCTTTTTTTCTTGTCTGTTGCCAACAAAAAAAAATTTGTTTTACTTTTGCAAACTCGTCCGGAATTTGCTGAGCGCCCAAATATTGCCTCCCAATATACCATTGCTTTGGTCTATCAGGAAGATACAGGAATTTTATCTTATTATTTGGACCAAATGCAAGGACAGGTCCATAATGAAGATGTCGCTATTGAGTTACAAAAAATTTTAGAATGGACCTACGCCACTGTTAAGCGTTATACCTATTTGCTTGAAGAATAAGGACTTGGCTCACACCTTCAATAACACTTACCTGGATGGCACCGGTTTTTACGTTTGAAGCAATCAAAGCTTTAGGGAGAGATTCTTTTTGTTTGGGAAAAGGCCTGTTTCAGTAAGGACAAAATGAGATATCCTCCCCACTTTACAGAACAAAATAGGGTGACAAAAATCCTGTTGGCCGTATTTTTCTTCTAAAGCAAAAATTCTCGTATCACCATAAATCCTGTTCCCATCTGAATCAGGGCCAAGAACACAGCCATGGTATTGAAAATTGCATGGGCTATGGGCAGATATCTTCGTTCTTGTTTGTTATTATCCATGAACCAACCCGTGGCATAGCCACCGCCAATGCACAGCATCATGGATTGTCCGACCCAATAGTGCGTCGCAGTGATGCCGTTTTGGCCCCAAGTTGATCCCACCACATACAGTCCAAGGACCAGACCGCTCATCCAAAAAATATGGACAAATTTTCCATATTTAACATGCTCCTGCCATGGAAATGCAGTATTGGACTTGAAAGAAAAATGATTGGCTTTAAAACGAACAAAGCCCAAAGATAAAACATAAAGACTTAAGATAGCAGTCATAAATTGGAATAAAGGGTGTATCCACAGCATAAAATCTCCTTAAGAAAAAAACAGCTCCATCTGTAGTCTCATGACCTATGGTATTTTTCCCGGAACTTCAAATATTGTCCACAACCTTAAGGAAACCCATGACCAGGGCACAAAGACTTCATAACAAAAATATGGGAGAAAAAAACAAAATTAGGCTTGTAAATGCTGGATAGTACGATAAATTTGATTACCCAGAGTTGTTTGGCGGGCAAGTTCTTGTTCTATGGATGTGACACCTTTGATCACTGTGGAATGCTTACGATTAAAACGACGGCCAATGTCTGCCAGGGACAAGTCCGTATGTTTTCGAGCGAGAAAAAAGGCCGTATTACGTGCAATAACCCGATCTTTTTTACGGCTTTTGGAGCGTAATTCCTCCAAACCAAAACCGTAGGCCTGACAAACAAAACTGATGATCTTATCTAAGTCAATGGTTGCATCATCAAGATCATAATTCTGCAAAACTTCCCAAGCCAAATCCATGGAAATATCCCGGTTAAGTAATTTTGCTTGGAGAACAATATTTTTTAGACAACTTTCCAGTTGCCGAATATCAGTTTTAATCCTGTCCGCCAAAAGGCAAGCTACATCTTGAGGGATGACCACCTGGTCCATACGAGATTTGGTAGTGATGATGTTCAAGCGGGTGTCACGATCAGGTTTATCAATAACCGTTAAAAAGCCCTGATTAAATCGAGAGACCAAATTGGAATCAATATCCATAAGTTCCCGAGGAAGAAAGGAGCTGGTCATAACTATTTTACGGCCTTGATTACGCAAGGAATTAATGGTGTTAAGCAGCTCATCTTGCATTTTTTCTTTGCCTTGGAAAAAATGTACATCTTCTAAAAGCAAAAGATCCACATTGGTGCGAAAACGGGCCTTAAATTGCTCTACTGTCTTGGCCTTGATGGCCATGACCAATTGACCAGCAAATTCTTCAGCACTCAGATAACAAACGCGTAAGTGTTGACGATTGGTTTGGCGGGCTATTTCACAGCCAATAGCCTGAGCTAAATGAGTTTTCCCAAGACCAGGAGCGGAACACAAAAAGAGCTGATCTGTGCCATACAGGTCTTCACAAAAACTTTGAGAAGCTGCGTAGGCCAAGTTATTACAAGGGCCCACAACAAAATCATCAAAGGAATGTCGCCAATTATAGACCACCTGGGTTGGTAGGGTTTGGGTCACTGGCAAGATCAATTGCGTGGATGCAATTTTTTGCGATGGGAAAGGAGCTGGTTGTTGTTCCAGCATTGGCGGAATCACAGGAAGTTCCTTGTTTTGAGCTGCACAAATCTCAACATGAGGCGTATATCCAAGGACCTCTGCTGCAGCTGTAACAATGGCAGTCCCTAGACGGTTTTGGACTTGGGTTTTAACGAACTCATTGGGAGCTTGAATCACCAATACGTCGTTGTCCAAACAGCCTTCCAATGGCTTAACCCAAAGTTGGAATACTCCGGGGCTTAATTTTTTTTCTAAGGAAAATACAACTTGCTGCCATGTGTTGATCATGCTGGGAACCCTAATGAAAGCCCCGGTCAGGGACAACTTCGATAAAGACAAACTGGACTGACTTTAAGAAAATTATTCTATACAGGATAACTCATTGATTTAAAAAGAAAAGGTTCATTATATGGAGTTCCAAGGGAAAATATCCCACCATCCCTTTCCCTAGGGCAGATAAGCTTACCTGCCTGTCAATATTTTTTTTTCAACATAGAAAATATTTTTTATTAACAAGACAAAAATCAAAAATCTTATTTTTTCTCAAAATTGCTCAAAATTTTTCCTTTTTTTAAAAAGAACCATTTGAACCTCTATTTTTAATAAAAAAGATACTATACAGATAACAAAGTGTAATTTAATGAAAAAATATAAATGAAAATAAAAGGCAAGATATCCCAAGGGATAATCTCAACAAGATGAGCCCTCAATTTAGACAAACCAAGGCCGTATTGGTGACAAATCAAGTACGAAATAAGATTTTTTTTCTTTTTATAGCCAATAACAGAACATTATGAGCTGTTACTGCATTATTTTCCCACATGTAACAGTGCCCCATAGACGAGATGCACTAGTCTGCTTCAACGCAATACGCTTTAGAAATATATCTTGGTGGATTATTTCAAAAATGCACATAACTGGGTTGTCATGTAGCGCATCCAGGCAAAACTCTGGGGCACAACTATCTATAAACCCTATTGCTAGTTGATCAAGGCCTGAAGTGGAGCTGGTATGCCACCTCCGCGGTGGATAAAATCAGCCGAAACCCCATTGCTGTTCACTGGAATAATGGTCGTCTCTCCCAATAGCCCACCAAAAAATACCCTGTCCCCCACCTTTTTACCTGGCACAGGAATAAGGCGGGCGGCAGTAGTTTTTTTATTAATCATACCAATAGCCATTTCATCGGCAATAATACCAGACAGTGTTTCTGCACTGGTATCACCAGGTAAAGCGACCATATCCAAGCCTACAGAGCACACTGCTGTCAGAGCTTCCAATTTTTCCAGGGTTAAAATTCCCTTGGCAGCCGCACTGGCTATGTTTACATCCTCGCTCACAGGAATAAAGGCCCCACTTAAGCCCCCCACACGAGAGCTGGCAAAGGCTCCTCCCTTTTTTACTGCATCATTAATCAGAGCCAAGGCTGCTGTAGAACCAGGGACTCCTATACTACCAAGCCCCAAAGACTGAAATATCTCTCCCACACTATCACCCACATTGGGTGTTGGGGCTAAGGACAAATCCACAATACCAAATTCCACACCTAATAATCGAGCTACTTCTCGACCTATAATTTCTCCAACACGAGTAACTTTGTAGGCGGTACGTTTAATTACTTCCGAAAGTTCCCCCAAATGTGCATTGGGATTTTCTGCCACAGCCCGATCAATGGCTCGCTTGACCACTCCCGGCCCGCTAACACCAACGTTAATAACGGAACTGGCCTCACCAATGCCCAAATAAGCCCCAGCCATAAAAGGGACGTCTTCAGGAATATTGGCAAAAACCACCAGCTTGGCGCAGCCCAGTCCATCACGGTCCGCAGTGCGCTTTGCCGCAGCCTTGATCGTGCGCCCCATAAGTCCCACAGCATCCATATTAATGCCAGCTCTGGTGGAAGCCACATTGATGGAAGAACACATGCGCTGGGTAACATCCAAGGCTTCTGGAATAGCATCAATTAGAGCCAGGTCTCCCTTGGCCAATCCCTTTTCCACCAAGGCAGTAAATCCTCCAATAAAGTCCACTCCCACATCATGGGCTGCCTGATCCAAAGTCTTGGCCACAGCCACCATCCCTTTGCTGTCAAAGGGTGCGGCAGCTACAGCAATGGGACTGACAGAGATTCGTTTATTAACCACTGGAATACCAAAACGATCCCCCACTTCATCACAAATAGCCACCAAATCCTTGGCCATGGTGGTAATACGAGTATAAATGGCATCAGTAAAACGGGACAAGTCATGGGACGCACAATCCAAAAGACTGATACCCAAAGTCACGGTGCGCACATCCAGATGCTCATTTTTAATCATGGATAAAGTGGAGAGAACTTCGCGATCATTTAACATGAGTATTTCCTAAATTCTGTGAATTGTTTCAAAAATTTCTCGATGTTGGACAGAGACATCCAGGCCCCAACCTGCACCAACTTCCTGCATGCGCTTGCGCAAAGAACGATGATCCACAGCACGAGGTACATCCACCTCAAAAATCATGATCATGGTATCCTGGTCTTCTTCATGGGTGGTTATGGCCCGAAAATGAACGACATTGCAATGTAAACAAGCCATGGCTGTGGTTACAGCAGAAATAGTACCTGGCTGATCTGGTCCCTGAGTGGTAATGACAAAAGGTTCATGATTTGCACTGGCCGGGCTATCAATCTCGTGGCTAGCCATGGGCCGCAAGTGAGCACTTAACCCCATACTTTCCAAGGTCTGATTCAAGGTCCGGGCAATTTCTTCCAAGACATGGCCTCCAGGATTATGAACAATAAAAATAGAGGCAAATTCTGTCTGTAAAATGGTTTGACTCACATCTTGAATATTACATCCATATTGAAATAAAATTGTTGAAACACATGATAAAATTCCCGGTTTATCTTGACCAATAACCGAGAGCACAAATTTTTCCATACTTCCTCCAAAAGCCAAAAGTCCTGTTCTTTTGCGCTGGACCAGACAGATCGTCAAGGATGAGTAAAGTCGTTAGTATGTAGATGTAAAAACCAGGAAAATACAGTGGGCAGTTAAAAAATTAATAGCAAGTAGCACAAAAAATATGCATGCAAGTTATCTCTATGATTCGTGATGAATTTCCAGGTAATAAAATCGGTTCCCCTTAAGCCAAAAATATTGGTACGTGGGACCATATTTGTAGGCTGATCTGGGGCGAGGCAGGTTCGGATCGTCAGCAAGAATGGTGTAGCACGATTCCGCATCCTGTATTGACAGACGAGCCAAAGCATCAGCCAAAAGCTCATTGGGGCGATCATCAGCTTCCTGCAAGTCTTCCCGGGCTCCTTCAAGAGCTTCCCGCAAAGATTGTTTTTCTATTTTTTGAATAGAAGTATTGGGCAGCCATTCCTCAAGGGGATAACCACCAGCAGGATTTCTAGTCAAAACATGAGCCAAAAGAACAGGAAACCTGATCTCAACCTCATCTGGCACCAGCTCAACCAGACGAATATGACTGGCCTGCCAGGTAGAAGAGAAGAAATCATTGGCCGATTCCAGAGTAAATTCTATAAGTTCAGACCGGGCCGCCAAAATGGCCTGAGTAGTGATATTATGCAGCACAATGATTCCTTAGCAATTTCTTTACAAATAAATAGCCTAATTTTCAGGGGAATAGATCCAAATTCTCGAATAAAACACGCTGACACAACCTATAGTTCTAATCTGCGGTCTCTAAAATCGTCAGAATAAAATTGCTGAAACAGTTTAGCAACCTCTTTGTGTAAATACGAGTAAGCAGAATTTAACATTAAAATATACTTTTAAGATAGAGAATTTAGTTTTCGTTCCCAAGAACTTCTGCATAGACTGAAAAAAGCTTTGCCATATATTTAGTCATGGTAAATTCTGTGGTAATTTCCTGTCCTTTCTTGGCTAATTCTTCGTACTTTAAAGGATCATCAAGAAGTGTTATAAGTCCCTCCGCGATACCTTCGGGAGAGCAGTCACTAACTATCGACGCAGATCTTCCAATTTCTAGTGATGGAACATGTTGAGAGATTACTCCGGGGATGCCACAATACATCGCCTCTAAGTGAACATTCCCAAAACCTTCAAAAAATGACGGCATGGCCAAAATATCTGCCCCGCGAAGAAATGCACCTACATCCTTGCGGTATCCCGTTAAGGCCACGCGATCATAAAGATTTAATTCACGAATAATAGAAGTATATTCAGCTCTTAAGGCCCCTTCGCCAACTAGAATCAAAGAAACATCCCGGCCTGCCGTATACAAAATTTGTATCGCTTTGATAAGACTAATAAAGTTTTTTTGCCTTACATACCTCCCTATCCCAATAATGATTCTTCCTTTAAGGGCATACAGTTTTCGCAAGTTATGAGGAGGACAATCAAGTTTCGCGGTATCAATAGCATTATGTAGAACAAATACAGGACAACCACTACGATTGTGGTCTTTGCAGACAATCTGCTCAACAGCATGGGAGTTTGCGAGATAGCTATCGGTTGCAAAAGATAAAACCTTATTGGAAAATCTTCTAAAAAGCTTCTTTTCTCTTTTTATGTTTCTGATGTTTGTAACAACGGGGATTCCAAGACCGATTGCTGCAAGTCGACCGAAATAATCACCGCTAAAGTGAAGGGTATGAATAAGATCGGGCATAAATCGTTTAAGCTCAGCCCGAAGACGAAAAGCAGTGTCCAGCCTGTGGGTTGAAGCCGCTGCATTGGAAGAACCAATACAAACGACATCAAGGCCAGCATCTTGAAACTCGGGTAGTTTTACTCCTGTTCCTGAAACATTAAAAATACGACATTCATGAATATTAGTGCTTCGAATTAATGATAGCAGTTCAAAGAGCCAATTTTCAACTCCTCCGAATGGAAGCCCTCCAATAACATACGCAATTCGACTCACATTTGCTCCATTGATATTTTTTGTTAGCTCTTCTATTCTAATGCTCTCACCAATAACTGATTAACCAATCCTGGGTTGGCTTTGCCCCTGGATTTTTTCATAACCTGACCCACAAAAAAGCCGGTCAATTTTTTCTCTCCACCCTTAAATCGCTCTACCTCTGCTGGGTTTTCCGC
>JAAYGN010000086.1 GCA_012727715.1 Desulfovibrionales bacterium
AGCGTGTTTCAGATAAAATTCCTTCAGGCAAAACTCGCACCCATTTTTTATCCGCATAAAATGCTTCATATTGTAATCGAATCCCCAGGGGATCAATACCTGGTGCTATTTTCGCATAGGCTGTGGTTAAAATCCCCCGGTTCATGGGTAAAAGATGAGTGGAAAAAGACAGCGTAATGTCCCGTCCTGCACTTAAGCTCAATTCCTGCTCAATCTCTGGTGTATGTCGATGTTTGCCAAGGTTATAGGCACGAAAGTTGTCGCTGACTTCACAAAAAAGTGTGCCCACCGAAGCCTTGCGTCCTGCACCCGTGGTTCCAGATTTGGAGTCAATAACGAGATCATCAGCCAAAACCAAACCATAGTGCAATGCTGGGTATAGTGCTAAGATCGCCGAGGTAGGATAACAACCAGGATTGGCCACAAGGTCAGCCGAAGCAATTTCCTTGGCATAAAGTTCCGACAGGCCGTACACAGCCTGAGATAAAAGAGCGGGCTGGCTATGGGTAACCTGGTACCAGGCTTCATAGGTCTCCTGGTTATGCAGGCGAAAATCAGCGCTCAAATCAATGACACGCACCCCTTTGGCCAAAAGTTCGGCAGCTATTTCCATGGCCGTACCATGGGGTACAGCCAAAAATACCACATCACAATCCAAGGCCAAGGACGCTGCATCTGGAACAACAATGACCAGTTCAGCGAGCTTCGTTCCTTGCAGAAAGGGATAAATCTGTTGCAAGGTACGGCCAGATTCCTTGCGGGAAGTAACCTGGGTCAAACGTAGCTTGGGATGGCCAAGAAGAAGACGTATGAGTTCCATCCCCGTATATCCCGTTACTCCCACCAATCCCACACGTTGCATAACCATCTCCTATTTGGCTTTTTGCACATACTTCATGCGCAATTCAAAAAGCATATCCTTTAAAAGACGAGCTTCCTGAGAGGTGAGATTTCCTTTGGTCTTGGACTCCAACAGACATAAAATATCAATGGTCTGCTTGGCTGCTAAAATATTTTCCACAAACTGGCCTGTTTCCGGCTCTGGCACTTCACCAAGCTCGACCAAAGCCGAGGAACTCATGGATAAAACAAAAGTTGCAAAATCCAGCTGAGGCATTTCTGCACATGTGCAAGACAAGTCCTCTGGGGAGGTTATTTTCTTTTCCTCAGTCATACGCCCTCCTTTTCTGTGCATCTGGGATACCCCGACCGCAGGGCCTGTTCATAAGCATGTAACGCATTTTCTAAAAATGTTCGGGATGCCAAATACCCACCAGCAGCAACAATACCCTGACGTAAAGCATAAAGCCCGGCCAGCACATCAGTCCAATCTACATGGCCCATATGTCCCAGACGCACAATACTTTTCTTTAACTCTCCCTGTCCGCCGGCCATAATCACATTATAATTTTCTGCGGCCACCTTGAGCACCAACGAACCATCTACAGCTGGAGGCATCTTGATGGCGGTCAGTCCCCAGGTAAAACTTGTTGGAGCTAAAAGCTCTAGTCCCAAAGAAGCCACTCCAGCTCTGGCCATTTGGGTCAAAGCCCATTGTTTACTGTAAATAGCCTCTAACGTAGTTTGACGAAAAAGCTCCAGACTCACAGTCAGGCCCTGAATAAGATTAACCGGTGATGTAAAGAGCGTCTGATTGTTCAAGCTTTTGTCCCGCTCAGACAGCAAATTGAAATAAAAATTTTCTGGCTGCACGGTCTTGACCTTGTCCCAGGCGCGAGAACTCAGGCTTAAAAGCGCCAAGCCTGGCGGAAGCATCAGCCCCTTTTGAGAACCGGTCAACAAACAGTCAATATGCCAGGCATCCATAGGACATGGTGAAATACCCACAGCAGAAATACCATCCACCATGAGTAGTACATCCAAATTTTTAGTCACAACACCCAGATCCTGAATAGGGTGCAGCACTCCTGTGGATGTTTCCGAAGCTTGCACCAGAACAGCTCTGGTATCGGGATGGTCGGTCAAGGCTTCCTGCACTTGTGCTGCACTGATGGCCTGCCCTGCCTCAAGCACCAAGGAAACCACCTCAAGACCCTGGGAAAGGGCTATCTCTCGCCAACGCTCGCCAAATTTTCCCCCCTCCACCACAAGGACCTTTTCACCACGGGTAAACAGATTGGACACTGCTGCATACATGGCACCAGTGCCAGAGCAAGATAAGGGCAAAACCTGCTCTTGAGTGCCAAAAAGATATTGAAGATCAGGTTGGATGCGTTCCATGATACGCACAAAATCAGCTTTGCGGTGATGGATCATGTCCTTGGCCAAGGCTAGGCGCACATCTTCGGGCAATGGTGTGGGCCCTGGAGTCAACAATTTGAGTTTATTTAACATAAGATATTCCTACCTAATGGGCTTCGCCCCAATTATGGCCAATGCCCCAATCCACGACCAAGGGCACAGATAAAGGATACACGTTTTCCATAATATTTACCACGACTTCTCCCACATTGCGGGCCTGCTGCTCCCCTGCTTCAAGGAGGAGTTCATCATGCACCTGCAGCACCAAATACGCACCAAGTTGGCGGATAGTCGGACTCTTGTCCACAGCCAGCATAGCCATCTTGATGATATCTGCGGCTGAACCCTGAACCACGGTGTTAATAGCCATGCGTCTGGCTTGTTGGGCTAAATTGACATTGCGAGAATGAATGTCTGGCAACATACGTCTTCGCCCAGCCAAGGTGGTCACATAGCCCAAGGTCTTGGCTTGTTCTTCAATTTCTTGATAAAATTCACGGACCCTGGAAAGTTTTTCAAAATACACAGTTATAAATTCCTTGGCCTCTTTCAAGGTGATCCCCAATTCTCGACCCAATTTTTGAGGTCCCATACCATAAAGAAGCCCAAAATTAATGGTCTTGGCTTTGCGCCGTTCATCTGCCGTAACTTCTTCCTTCTCAAAGAGAAGTGAAGCTGTGCGCACATGAATATCATCCCCAGCAGCAAAGGCATGCAAAAGGGTTGGGTCTTCTGACATATGGGCCAAAACCCGCAACTCAATCTGGGAATAATCAGCGGCCACAAGCAGTGCCCCAGGCCCTGCCACAAAACAAGAACGCATGCGTGGCCCCAGCACCCCACGAATAGGAATATTTTGAACGTTGGGATTGCTGCTGGAAAGCCGACCTGTGGCTGTGGCCAATTGGTTAAAGGTCGTGTGAATACGATCGTGGTTATCCGCCAGTTGTGGCAAGTGTTCCAAATAGGTGGAGCGCAGTTTTTCGTACATGCGAAACTCCAAAATATCTTCCACAATGGGGTGCTCATGGGTCAGGCTTTCCAACACAGAACTGGCAGTGGATGGTGCGCCTTTGGGTGTTTTTTGACGACTGGATAACCCCATCTTTTCAAAAAGTATTTCTGCTAATTGTTGACTGGAACGAATATTAAACTCAATCCCAGCATATTTATAGATGGATTGGGTCAGACGATCCAATTCTTCTTGAACCATGACTAAAAATTCCTGAAACTTATGCTGGTCAATGCGAATACCACGTTTTTGCATCTGTACCAGCACTGCTGTCAGGGGTTGCTCCAACTCCTGCATGAGACGCAGAAGTTGAGAACCAGCTAAGCGAGTTCGCAAAATTTTTCCCACAGCCAAAACTACTTGGCCCTGATTTTCTACATGAACCCCCAGTTCCTCTTCCAGTCCATCCCGAATGCGCTCCAAAGAATAATTGCGCTCCTCAGGATCAAGTAAATATGCGGCCAGCTCAAGATCAAAAATTTCTGCGCAATGTTGCAAATCAAGATGCCCTTGCTCCAGCAAAGCTTTATAGGCAGGCACGTAAACATGAGCACCGGTTAAAGCTTGAGACAAATCCACTGCTGACCCCATGAAAATATACTCAGCCTCCTTCGTGCCCACAATCAAGGCTTGGTCACTTATGTATATTCCCACTTCCTGGTTCATCAATTGTGGCAATTGTTGCACTATACTTGGCTCAGTGCGTAATACAGTATCTTGGGTCCTGGATTCAGGTAAGGATGATGCCACAGTACTTTGGCTGGAAATAGTGCCGGCCATGGCGTGCAATTCTTTAACCAGAGAACGAAATTCATAGTCTTGTAAAAATTGATCCATACCCGGCCAATCCATGGGCTGCAGGGCCAAAGATTCAAGACGAACATCCATACATTGATCGGTGCGCAAGGTGGTCAGGGTACGATAGACAAAAACCTGCTCCATGTGAGGGGCCAACAAGGTTTGCTCTTTGGCTGTTAAGCGATCAAAATTTTCCCGCAAAGCATCCAAAGTGGGAAAACGTCGTAAAAAATTCATGGCTGTTTTAGGACCAACTTTGGGTATGCCCGGAATATTGTCTGCTGCATCTCCGACCATGGCCTGATAATCAGCCCATTGCCAAGGTTTGAGCCCTGACTCATCTTCAAAAGAAGCCAAAGTAACAATTTTTTCTTTCCCTTGAGCTGGATCCCACATGATGACATTGGTATCAAGGCATTGTCGCAAATCTTTATCTGCACCAACAATGACAATACTATGTTCTTCCTTGAAACGAAGAGCCAAAGAAGCAATGCAATCATCTGCTTCACAGCCTTGTGCCTCCACAACAGGGATACCCATGTAGCGTAAACCTTCCTTCAGGGGAGCCAGCTGCATGGCCAAGGTCTCAGGCATGGCAGGTCTATGGGCCTTGTACTCAGAAAAAAGCTCATGGCGAAAGGTGGGGCCGCGGCCATCGGTTACAAAGACAATATGGCCAGGTTGTTCCTCCCGTAAAATTTTCATCACCAGCCGCAAAACAATGTACATGGCACTGGTAGGAAATCCGTCAGCTCGGCGAAAATCAGGATAAGCATAAAAACCACGGTAAATAAACGCGTGGCCATCAATCAAAAAAAGCGGCTCGGACTGCATACCGAGCCTTGTTTGTAACGTCATTTCATCTCCCATTATGCAACAAAATACTACTTTTCTATTGCAGTATGACCATTTTCTCCGTCCTTTTTCTTTCCTTTGGTTTGCGTATTGCTGTGCAAACGATGCCAAATAAACTGGCTGGCCTGTTGCCCCCCCAGGTTTTCAATGGGTATCTCTGCCCGAGCCATAGACCTGTGTCCTCCAGCTGAACCCACATCACCAAACAAACGCTTGGCAAACTTGCCCATGTCTCTACGTAAACCATCACCTCGAAAAACAATAATGAGTTTATCATCATGGATGCCACTGACCATATTGGAGGATAAACCATGCACACGGAGAAAAAAATCAGCCAAAATAACCAAGATATCAGAGGAATCGACCTTGCCCATAAAAATCACCATGGTCTTGCCCATGATGCGCATCTTGCGAAAGGCCTGGGTAAAATATTTTAGCCAATCCAGTCGAAACTCTGAGCGAATGATCTTGTGCAGGAGGGGTTTGCTATAGAATTTTGAGAGATAGCGAAACGCTTTCATATCATTATCATGAAATTCACGCTCAAAACTCTGCGTATCGGTCTTAATCCCATACAAAAGAGCTGTAGCTAAAAGCTTTCCAGGTCGAAGACCAAGGTTGTACAGGTATTCCGTCAAAATGGTGGAATTGGAACCATATTCAGATATAATTTCAACAAAATCAGCATCCACAGGAGTTCCTGCGACCTTGGGATGATGATCAATGACCACAGAAAAATGAAAGTTTTCAAAATCTGGATGATGATGAGGCTGGGAATCCACTAGAGCAAAACGATCATATTGCGCAGCCAAAGGCGGAGTTAACTTTTTTGTTGCTATCCGCAAATAACGGATCATGGCCAGATTATCCGGACGGGAAATTTCGTTAACATGAGCAATGCCTACTTGTGCGACTCGCCTGGACAGGATTCTTTTTAACGCCAGGGCTGAAGCCAAGGCATCAGGATCAGCATTAATAAGAATAAGCCAACGCTCATTTTTATTCAATAAACTTTGGAGTTTATCCAGTTGTATATCAAGCTTTCGAAAATAAGCCATAACCTGCTCACTTGAGTTGTTGAGCCAAACCGGCAATAACCAAATACACCCTTGTTCCAAGCCTGGCAATTTCACGATTGAGCTGTCCCAATTCGCGACTAAAAGCCCGAACTTCTGCATCAAAGGCCAGAGGTCCCAGGCTCATTTCCGTTGAAACTAAAATAAGCGGGGCCGCAGACCAACATGCAAGATAGTCCAGGCAGGCTGTTGTTATCTTGGATCGATCTTGCATATTGGGAAAACATTGGTACAAAGAAAAGAGCCAAAAATCCAAGCTATCCACAAGGATGCCCCCACCCTTTGCAGCAAGGTCACCCAAAACACTGATGAGGTCAGTGGTAATCTCCACAACAGCAATATCTTGATTGCGTGACTGACGATGGGCCATAATTTGTTCACGAAAGGTCAAATCCTTTGATTTTCCTGTGGCCACAAAAGTCCAGGGCTGAGGTGTACGGGATAAAAGCTCCAAGGCAAAATCCGACTTGCCAGATTTATTCCCCCCTAAAACCAGATCAATCATGGGCTATCCCCCACGCATCAAGCCAAGTGCGTAACATGTGTAATGAGCGGCAAAATTCCTCCCAATGAAAAATTTCAACCACTACAACGCAATCTCTGTTCAGCCGAAATAAAATATCCCGCAAAATTTTTGCATCAGGAAGAGCATGCAGACCCAAATGGCCTTGAGGTGACTCCCCCCCATAAACATGCAGCATACGCAAGCGATCAAAAAAACCGGGAAGATTGACAATATGATATTGATCATAGCTGATCATGTGCCCCAAATCCAGGCAAACTCCCAATTGTAAAGAAGCAAGTTCATCCCAAATATCTACTAAATCAGCGTGGCGAATATTTTCCAGGGAAAGGCTTTGGGCTAAGATAGGACTGTGTTGAGCTAATGTGGATAGATAGCCTGGTGCTGGTGGATGAAGCACATATTGCCAAGGCCGTACAAAGGCAATTTTCTGCACCAAAGCTTCAATGGCCGCTAATGTTGTTGCCAAATCTGTATCCCAAGCAAGATCCAGGGGCAGGTGTGCGTGATAGGTCAACCCCAGGTCTGGCAAATCCAGGGGCAAATCTTGGTCGTCGTATTCCAGGCAACTCTGGGCTTCCAACAACATCAGGGCAACTTCGGACACATGGTGGGCAAGAACCTGGCAATTAATGCCTACTCTATGCGGTACAACACACGATGGTGCAGCCAAACGGACAAACATGACTAAAACAAGGACAACTGACGCTCACTACGGTGAACATGTTGCTTAAACGTACTTTTTTGCAATACATCTTGGGGCAACTGGCGTACAAAAGAGGATAACCCAAGCTTCAACGATCTGCCAAAAATTTTTCTGTGTACGCAATGACTCATAAAAAGACGATGTTTGGCTCGGGTTAATCCAACATAAAAAAGACGTCGCTCCTCATCCATATCCGGAATTCCATCTTCAGCCAGTTTGCCCAAAAGCATATCTATACCCGCAAAAGGCAAAATACCCTCCTCCAGGCCTGGTAAAAACACGGTATCAAACTCCAGCCCCTTGGCTCCATGTAAAGTCATGATTTGGACCTTTTGTGCTTTACTACGAATAGCGCAAAGATCTGTTTCCAAGCGAACCATGTTCATTAACCCCTTCCATCCGCCAAAGGATTGAAAAGCTTTCACCAGATCAGAAAAAACAGAGCTTTTCCAAAAAAGTTCATCAAAGGGAGGGGTGGCAGAAAAATATACTGCCATGGCCAAAGGTCCTTTTTCCACGATATGTTCTGGACAAGAAGGAATATCTTCTCCAGGAGTATCCGGCAGTCCCAACACGTGATTGGCAATGCGTAAAATCAGGGCAATACGAGCATCAACAAAAAAAGGCTCCTCCTCAGGGACACTGACAGGAATACCATGCTCATGCAAAATTTTGGCTAAAGGTGGAATAAGGGCCTTTAAGCGCACAAGAACAGCAATGTCACCAGGACTAAGCGCACCTTCTTGACCGTGATCTGCCTGCCAATGACTGGTGCCTCCAAGAAGTTCAAGTATTTTGGTACCTATCCACTGAGCTTCCTGCAACGCATTTTGTGCCTTAAGCAAGGCAAGCACTGCTCTTTGCTCCACATGGGCCACCAGCATGGGTCTTGGAGAAAAAAGCTCCATACTCAAATCCAAAATGCCCTTGGATGATCGATAATTATCAAGCAAATGAATACGTTTTGTTTCTGGCCATTGTTGTAAGAGCATGGTTTCAATGTCATGTACAGCCCCGCGAAAAGCGTAAATAGCTTGATTGGGATCTCCTATGGCAAAAAATCCGTGCCCAGTCTTTCCAGCCAGGGAGGTGACCAGATGAAGTTGCAAGAGGGAAAGATCTTGAACCTCATCGACCAGCACGTGATTATATGTTGTGACATACTGACCCAGCTCCACATGCTCCATCCAAAATTCGAGCAAATCCGTGTAATCAACCAAATTAAACCGTGCCTTGTAATCCAAAAAATTTTGGGTCAGGCTATTGGGTATCCGAAGACCCCGCTCACGAGCCAAAGCTTGTTCATCCCAAGCAAGTTTCAAAGCTTTGCCATGCAATTGCGGATTGGCTACAGCAAAGAGTTTACGTGCACTTTCCTCAGAAAGTATGGTCGGAGCCTCACCCATCACTTGCGTCCAATACTCAAGAGCCAGGGCATGTATGGTATCTACTTTGGGCAGGGCAACGCCTTGGGGCCAACTCTGCTCCAAACGCTCCTTAAGCTCCCGGGCAGCCTTACGCGTAAAGGTCAAAATAACCATACCCTGAGGATCAATGCCTTGATCTAACAAATATCGCACTCGCCCCATTAATGTCTGGGTCTTGCCTGTTCCAGGGCCAGCCAAAACTAAAACCGGACCTGGACCAGCTACTATGGCAGCCTTTTGTAACGAATTAAGAGCATAGGTTGCAATTTATCTTTCAGTTTTATCCCTTTCGGTCACAGGCCTGCGCCAGCGCAGGCCTACTTCATCACCGAAATCTGTTGTGGAATTTTTTCCAAAAGAAAACATACGCCCATGTTTAAATTCCTGTAATTCCTGAGGCGTAAACATGGAGATACGTCCATATTCTCCATCATAGCCACTATGCCGAAAAACTTGGCCTTGACGCATCCTGCGTATGGATTCTGCTAAAATTTTGGAAGATTTCTGTAATTCTTCCACTGGAGTTATGCGTAAAATATCTAATTCCGGACCAAAATCTCGAAGTAATTGCTCATACATGGTCAGAGTTTTTTTTGCTTTTGGTCCAGTTCCCACTATTTCAGAAACAATCTCGATCAAGGGAACAAGGGAAGAAAAATGCGGTTGGTTTTCAGGCTGTATGGGAACTTGCCGGTCAGACAACTCAAAAATTCTACTGAGTACTCCTCTGGTTAACTGCTTGCCACACTCGGGGCAAAGACCTTGCACTTTGATTGTGTCCAATGGTTCCAGGGCAACATTGCATTTTCGATGACCATCAAGAAAATATTTGCCCTCTTCAGGATAGAATTCAATGGTTCCCAAGAAATTTGTTGCACACTTCTTACGTTGTAACGCGCTGCGCACCCCGGAAAAAGACATCTCACCTGAAAATACATTTGCTTCCCGCCCCAGCTTTTCTCCAGAATGAGCATCTGAATTGGAAATAAGGGTAAAGTGATCCAAAGCACTCCATAGCCAATTCATTTCAGGGTCAGAAGATAAACCTGTTTCCAGGGCAAATATTTCTGAGCTTAAATCCTCAAAGCAATCTTCCAACCGGTCAAAGCCAGATTTGGAACCAAAAAGAGAAAACCAAGGCGTCCAGATATGAGCGGGAACAACAAAAGCCTGAGGGTCTGTTTCCAGGACCATTTCCAAAAGATTTCGAGCATCAAGCCCCAAAATGGGGCGACCATCAGAATGAAGATTACCTACTGCCCCCAGACGCGAAGTAAATCTTTGAGCCGCATCAAGGTGGGGCATAAAAACAAGATTGTGAATTTTTCGGACTTTGCCACCCTTTTTATAGATGGAGCTGATTTCTGTGCACAAAATAAAACGTAAATTTTCCGCAGAAAGCTGCCCGGTAAACCAGGGCACTTCTTGTTCCAGATGAGGGTTGTGTTTGAGACGCAAAAGCCCGGTTTCTTCTTGCTCAAGCTCCCTTTGAATATGTTCCATCCATTGAGGATGTGTAAAATCTCCCGTGGCAAGAAGACTAATGCCTTTCACTGCCGCCCAAGCAGCCAAATTATGGGATGTAAGATTTTTACTTGTTGCTCTGGAAAACTTGGAGTGAATGTGTAAATCGGCGATAAAATTCTGCACAAGCTCACCTAATTTTTACTTGAATTTTTTGATGGATATCCAGATGTTGTCAGAATAACTCGAGCACCTTGTGTTGGATTGTTTTGCAATTCTAAATATCCATTGTTTTGTATGGCCAAGCGTCTGGCAATAGATAGTCCTAGCCCTGAGCCATCTGATTTGGAAGTCACAAAAGGATCAAAACATTTTTGAATAATTTCTGAAGAAACTCCAGGTCCATTATCTGCAATTATAATTTTTCTCACATCTCCTTCCCATTCTTCACTAATTTCAATCTTTGGATCTTGTACTTTTTCAAGAGCTTGAAAGGCATTAAGTATAATATTGATAAAAATTTGGTGAAATTGATTTTTATCAAAAAAATAAGGCGCATCACTAATATCAATGGTAATATCAATGGCTGTATTTTCAATTTGCAGAGGCAGAATGATATTTTTTATTTTTTGGGAAAGATCAAAATATTCTTGGGAAGCTGGTTTTGGTCTTGCAAAATATAAAAAATCCTTAAGTAGTGCATCCAACCTATCTATATCCCTAAGAATAACGGCAGATAATCTATTAAAATATTTTTTTTCTAAATCTTCTGAAGTGAGCAACTGAATACTTGTTTTAATTCCCGACAATGGGTTTTTCATTTCATGGGCCAGACCAGAAGATAACTCACCAATTGTAGCCATTTTTTCCATTTCTTTAATTTGTTTTTCCATTTTTTGGAACTTGGTTATGTCTGTAAAAAGAATCATCCACCATTGATCATCTGGCAATGGTGTCATCTTAAAACCAAAAATTATTCCGTCATTTCTTTTTACGACATTTCGAGATACATTTTCTTCTTCTTTGTTGTTCCAATGTGCTAAAAATTCTGGAAAAAATTTATCAAAAGATACCCCAAGGATATTGCTCTGATCTTGATTGGTGGTCCAGGCCAATGCTTTTGTATTGATCATTTGAATTTTTTTATCCATATCAACAATTATCAAGCCAGCATCAATCCAATCAGATATTTTAAGCCGTAATTTTTCTTCTTTTTGTAATGCTTTTTCCTGAGCAATAACTTTATGCAGTAGTCGCATTTCCTCCATTTTATTCATTTTAACGAGAAAATTTACTAAAATAAATGCCAAGGTTAATAAGCTGAAATTGTAGGCCAAATCAGACCCATGAATAACCTGTTCGTTCCAATAATATGGATGGTAAAATTGAATTGTTGAAATGGTAAAAACAGTGAGTAAAATTACAAATGAACTTATCTGAACAGTTCGAAAACCTAATATTTTTCCATAAGAAAATAAAATCAATACATAAATAAATAAGAATCCACTAAAGGACCCACCAGTGAGAACTATCCACCATGTTGATAATAAATAATCAATAACAAGTTGTATTCTAAAAACAAATAAAGAAGCTATGTATTTTAAAGTAATTAAAATATAAAATATATTAAAGGAAAATCCAAGAACGAAAAAGATTATATACTGGATGTCTTGATTATAATAAAAACAAATGCCTCGTTCCGAAAAATTAAAAATCTGTGTGTTTATCAAAAATAAAAGAAAAACCATGATCCCCAGTCGAATCATGGAAAATTTTACAAAAAAAGATTGTAAATCTGAAACAGGATTTAATGCTCGATCATCGGCCACAATCAGATGTATCTCCATGTAATTTATGAATAGTATGCTGCAAAGCTGGGAGTAAAACTGTCATGTTTTCTCGAACAGCTTTCGGACTTCCCGGAAGGTTGACAACTATACTCTGTCCTAGTGTTCCGGCTACAGCTCTTGAGATCATGCCATGTGGAGTTTTCGCCATAGAGGCCATAGTCATGGCTCGCTCAAAACCTTCCAGACGTAAATCCAAAAGAGGGCTGGTGACGTTGGGAGTAATATCTCGGGGACTGACCCCAGTTCCTCCAGTGGTAAAGACAAAATCAAACCCTTGAAACAAACACATATCCATCAACGTGGATCTTAAAAGATCTGGCTCATCAGGAATAACCACTCCCAAAGAGAAACTTAAGGCTATTTTCTCTTGAATGACTTCCACAATCGTAGGACCACTTGTATCCTTACGTTCTCCTCGTGCCCCCTTATCACTTAAGGTGATCCAGGCCACAGAGTATCCTTTTTTTCGTATTTGGCATCCAAATTCTCCCGGAAGACTTTCACCTTTCATGATGCGATAAATCCAGGCTGGATGCTGCATTCCTCCTTGGACAAGAGAAATCCGTGACTGGCATTGCACTTGGCAGGACCCATCATCAATATAATAACCAGAACGTATCGCTTCATGAGGAGTAGTCCACGCATCAGCCAAGGGATGATCATCATAAAGACTCATAATACCCTGGGTATTTGCCATTTGTTTTTTCCAAACAATTTTCATACCTTCCTCCATTATATCCATTTATCATCTCTATAAATTTACTCTGATTATTTTACCAATAATCTTCAAGCATAACCCCGAGGTAGCATATGAAAGGCATTATTCTTGCCGGTGGATCTGGAACCAGACTTTACCCCCTGACTCTAGGAACAAGCAAGCAACTCTTGCCCATCTATGATAAACCCATGATCTACTATCCCATGTCTGTCCTGATGAACGCCGGGATCCGGGATATCCTGATCATATCCACGCCGCA
>JAAYGN010000007.1 GCA_012727715.1 Desulfovibrionales bacterium
AGGGATCAGGACAAAAAGTGGGTGCAAAATCAAGGTTGAGTCCAGCCAGATCAATGACCACACCTTTTTGATCTTGGGATAAAACATCCAGTATTGCTTGGGGAGAACCAGTAAAGATTTGATCCACGGACAATAAATCGCAACCAAACAAAAAATAGTCTGAAACTTGGCCTGTAACATGGACGACTATTGTCTCAACCTTGGCTACCAGGCTCAAGGTCATGGCTGAAAATATGGCCGGCAAGGAAAAACGGGAGAGATCTACACAAAAAAATGCCCAGCTCAGGGGCTGACTTTGTACAATTTCACGCACATGACCCAAAATTTGGGTCCTGGCCACCAGCTCTGGTCCCCTTTGGGCCACAGCATAGGTAAAACTGACAGCATTTTTAAGAATGGATTTGTGGAGGGCCGGGCATATTTCATAGGCCTGAGCAAGCAGCTCATCATGAATATCCGGGAGGAGCCCAGCCTGGGCCAGATGGTCTTCAATCATGAATACTCCAAATAATATAGGGCAGATCAGACATGATCCACCCTATATTTTCATATTTGAAGATATTGCACAACTCTTGACCCCATGGCCGCCCATTTTTGCTGACATAAAAGCCTATGCTAAGGCCTCAGCCACCAAAGTACCCATCTTGGAGCACCCCACTTTTGTACCCTGGCCCACATAAATATCCCCAGTGCGATACCCCTGCGCCAAGACTTTATGGACAGCTTGTTCAACAGCCAAGGCTTCGGTGGTCAGATTAAAAGAATAGCGAAACATCATGGCTACAGACAAAATAGTGGCCAAGGGATTCGCCAGATCCTGACCGGCAATGTCTGGGGCTGAACCATGGATAGGCTCAAAAAGTGCTGGCCCTGTCGTCCCCATGGATGCTGAGGGCAACATGCCTATGGAACCAGTGATAATGGAAGCTTCGTCCGATAAAATATCACCAAAAAGATTTTCAGTAACCAGCACATCAAATTGGGATGGATCGCGGATCAGCTGCATGGCGGCATTATCTACGTACATGTGTGATAATTGTATTTCTGGATACTGGGCTGCTGTACGGATGGTCACCTCTCGCCATAGCCTGGACACATCCAAAACATTGGCCTTGTCCACAGAGCACAGACGTTTTCCCCGTTTCATGGCGATTTTGCAGGCTACGTGTACAATACGTTCAATTTCAGATTCCGTGTAGATCATGGTATTAAAGGCAGCCCGTTCCCCATTAACCACGGTCTCTCCACGTGGTTCTCCAAAATAGGCTCCACCGGTTAGCTCGCGCACAACCATGATATCCAGGCCTTGCCCAATAATATCAGGTCGTAAATAGGACGCAGAAGTGAGTTCCTTAAACAAGGTGGCAGGCCGTAAATTGGCAAACAGACCCAATGCCTTGCGGATGCCCAGCAGTCCTTTTTCCGGGCGGATAGCAGGATCAATGGTGTCCCACTTGGGTCCACCCACGGCGCCAAGCAAAATAGCATCAGCTTTTTGGCATTGGGTTATGGTTTCTTCAGGCAGGGGAATGCCAGTCGTATCAATGGCAATGCCACCAATAAGGGCTGAGGTGGTGGTAATGGTATGGCCAAATTTGGCAGCCACCCTGTCCAGAACCCCCACCGCCTGGTTGACTATTTCCGGGCCAATGCCATCACCGGGCAAAAGGCAAATGCGTATATTCATGGTTTATTCTCTTAGTGTTTATCCAACTTTTCGTTTTACGTATTCGACCAATCCGCCACCAGCAAGCATGTTCATCATAAATTCCGGCACTGGATGAAAAGTAATGTGCTGACCAGTGGTCAGGTTGTTCATAATTCCACCTGGCACATCAATGATCAGTTCATCTCCAGCGTTGATCTTTTGGATATCCTCACCCAGCTCCAAAAGAAGAAGGCCCATATTAAACGCATTGCGGTAAAAAATACGGGCATAACTTTTGGCTAAAACCACGGAAATACCTGCTCCCAGAATAGCCAGGGGCGCGTGTTCTCGAGAAGATCCACAGCCAAAATTTTCACCAGCCACTAAAATATCACCTGGAGCCACGCGTTTCACCCAGCCTGGCTCAAGACCCTCAAAACAATTCTTGCCCAGTTCTTTGGTATTGGTGGTCACCAAAAAACGTGCTGGAATAATGGCATCTGTATCAATATGGTCGCCCACCACGTGGGCTTTTCCTTTAAATTCCATTCCTTCCTCCTAAATCTGGCCTGGATGGGTGATGACCCCAGTTATGGCCGTTGCTGCAGCCACTGCCGGACTGGCCAAATACACTTCTGCATCCAAACTGCCCATGCGTCCCTTAAAATTACGGTTGGTTGTGGATAAACAGCGCTCACCGCCAGCCAAAATACCCATATGTCCACCCAAACACGGTCCACAGGTGGGGGGACCAATAATAGCTCCAGCATCAAGGAAAATGCGGAGTAACCCTTCATCCAGGGCTTGAGAATAGGTGCCCGGAGAGGCTGGCAGAACAATGAAACGAACATCTGGGGCAACTTTATGCCCCTTTATAATGGCAGCAGCCTCACGCAGATCACTGATACGGCCATTGGTACATGAGCCCAAAACCACCTGATCCACACGCACCTGGCCGATATCTTCTATGGGGTGGACATTGTCGGGCAGATGAGGACAGGCAATTTGTGGAGAAAGGCTGGAGACATCGCAGGTCAGCTCCTGAATATACTGGGCTCCTGGATCAGGTGCAATCATGCTCTCACCTGGCCTGCCATGCGC
>JAAYGN010000087.1 GCA_012727715.1 Desulfovibrionales bacterium
ACAGAAATTGGCTGTAAAAACTGCCATAGTGGTACCTGGGCCAAATCTGAGGTCACCGGCATTGCTGCCCTGACCGCATCAGATATTTTGGCCAGACATGACAAGCGACATAAGACCGACCTTTTGGCCAAAGCTGAAGCAGGACAACCTGTTTTGTGCCAAAGTTGTCACCCTGATCCCCTGTTCAATACCGAGGCTCACCCAGGACTCCTGAACCTCCCGGCAGCTATCCACGGCTTTCATGCCAATTACCTGTCCAATAGCCCGGATGCTGAACCCTGCCATTCCTGCCACCCCACTGGGCCCGACAGTTATACCTATTGTGCCCGAGGCGTGCATGCCAGTGAAGTGGGTCTGACCTGTGTCAATTGCCATGGTACTCTTGAGGATCATGCCCTGACTTTGCTCAAAGGAGAGCTTGAGGCAGGCAAACCCAAAGCCAAAAAACTCATGCAGCATGTTCGTCCACGTCTGGTCTCCAGTGTGGAAGATATCTCTCCACGCACTCCCTGGAATGATCAGCCCGATTGTCTGACTTGTCATCACGACTTTGAACGGCCTGAAACTGACAATGCTTTTAATTCCTGGGTTCGAGGGCCGGCTGGGCTCTACCGTTTGCGTACCGATGACGCTGGCATTATGTGCCAGGCCTGCCATGGCTCCACTCATGCTGAATATCCAGCTTCCAATGCCTTTCATCCTGAGCTGGATAGTATCCAGCCCTTACAATATCAGGGGGATGCAGGACCTATTGGAGCCAGAGGAAATTGTGTCGTTTGCCACACTGTTGACATGTACGACGAATATCACCACCCCAATATGCTGGGTGATGAGTAGAAACTGACCAATAGCATTCTCAAATCCTCGTGGGGAAGGTCTGACCTTCCCCACTTTACCCTGGACCTTCTTTGGTATAGTCTTATATCTTGTAGTTTTAGTGTGGCCTATACTCAGGGAGAGCCTGTGTCGTACTTACCCTGCGTTGGTTGTGGCTGGTGCTGTTTAACAGATCAGTGCATGGACTCCATGCGTTACCATGGTTATCAACGCCGTTGTCCAGACTTACATTGGGACAAAAACCAGCAGCGTTATACGTGCTTAGCCATGCTCGATCCAAATAGAGCGGATGAAATGTGTTTTAATCAGCATACTGGAAAAGGCTGCTGCGCCCCCCTTAACCCTTGGCGCCATGATGTTAAAAACCGAGATTAACCAGACATGAACAAGGATTATTGTATCCCTCAATCCAATACTCTTCTGCCCCAGGTCCAACTTTCAAGATGTCGCGGTCTTGGGAGATTATTTTTGGGGATGACCATAAGCTTAAGTGGTCTGTGTGTGGAGGGTGCCGGGCATCATCTTTGGGCAGCATCCTCTGCCCTGAACTCCTCTTTGGCCGCAAATTCCACATCCTTTGCACTGCCCCATGGTCTGGCTTTGGGGTTAAATATTATTTTGGTTACCTTTGGTGCCATTGGCATTTGGTGGATTTTGGATCGTCAATTAAAAAAGCGGCTGCAAGCTGAAAAAACTCATGTGGCCCAACTGCAAACCCAATTAATAGAAATGGGGAAACTGGCGTCCATGGGTGAGTTGGCCGCAGCTGTGGCCCATGAAATCAATAATCCCTTGTCCATTATGATGGAAAACTCAGGCTGGATTCAGGATTTATTGGATACCGAAGATGTGACCAAAGCGGATACCAGAGAAGAGATTGAGGCATCCCTTAAAACCATTATCACCCAAGGACATCGTTGTCGGGAGATCACCCAAAAACTCTTGAGTTTTGCCCGTAAACCAGAAACAAGTCAGCAAATTCTATCCATCAATGCCTTTCTGGAAGATATTATTGGATATGCCCGGCAAAAGCTCAAACATAGCAAAATCAAAGTCCTGGATGAACTTTCCCCTGGTGCCGGCCATGTTCTCGCCTCTCCGGCTGAATTACAACAAGTTGTTTTAAATCTGGTCAACAACGCGGCTGACGCCTTGGATAGCCAGGAAGGACATATCCGCATCCGCTCCTCTTCCACATCTCATCAGGTGCAAATCTTGATTCAAGATAGTGGGCCAGGTATGCCGGAAGCAGTTTTGTCACAAATTTTTGAACCGTTTTACACCACCAAGCCCAAGGGCAAAGGCACTGGGCTGGGTCTGTCCATTTGTCGTGATCTTATTGAACGCATGGGTGGTGAAATCAAGGTTCAGTCCTCACCGGAAAAAGGGACCAGTTTTTTTGTCCGCTTGCCTAAACATGACCATGACTCTTCGTGCACCATGCAAGAAAACACCTAGTCCACCCTTGTCCTTTAAAACCAAATTTCTTTCTCTCCTGCCTATGCATACCACCCAAGCCATTATTACTCTTGTATCGGAAATCCTGGATCTGGAACCAACAGAAATTCAAATTAAAACCTATCTTATCCGTGACCTTCACGCTGAATCCATTGACCTTTTGGAAATCGGTATTGCCATCCAGCACCGCTTGGGCATTGCTGTGGATGATGATCAACTTTTTTTAAAAGATATGCGCATGATTATATCCAGAGCTGAAAAAGATGGTATTTTACCCCTAGATGCTTTGCACGTCAGCTACCCCCATCTTTCCTTGGAACGCCTGCAAGATATTGTACACGACCTGGTCTTGGGCCCTGTTGTGCAAGTACAAGATCTCATCGCCTATGCCCATTATGCTCTAAAGGTCCAGTCATGAACCACCGGGTGGTGATCACCGGTCATGGTTTTGTCCTGCCTCTGGGAATATCTCCCGAAAATGTGCTCTTCACCTTACAAACCAAAAACACCCCCTTTGTTCCCAGCATCCATGACCCCCATGTGGCTGTGTGCCCAGTGCCGGACTTTGATCTTAAAGACTATATTGGTCGATTTAAACATGCACGCTACCTGAGCAGGGGACAACAATTGGGATTGGCGGCGGCCATCCTCGCTCTCAACGATGCCGGTCTTGAGCAAAAACAAGAGCATTGTGGACTTTTTCTTGGGCTAGGGCCCAATCTTGAAGCTCGACCTCGCCAGGATAAGGCACTCTGGTTATTGGATTTTCTGCCCAATACCTTGGCCGCCTGCATGGCTGAATTTTTAGGGGTGCACGGAGAAAACCTGACCATCAGCACTGCCTGTGCTGCTTCCACCCAAGCCTTGGGACAAGCTTACCTGGCTATTGCCCAGGGTCGCTTATCTTTGGCTCTAGCTGGTGGCGGGGATTCACGTCTCTGCCTGGAGGGGCTTGTGGCTTACAAGCAGGCTGGAGTTCTGGCGACAGATTTCACCCATGCCCATCAGGCCTGCCGCCCTTTTGATCAAAGTCGCAGTGGTTTTGCCATTGGCGAAGGTGGGGCCATGTTTGTTTTGGAGAGCCTGGACCATGCCCTAAAACGCCAGGCGAATATTTTAGGTGAAATTATGGGCACTGCTTCCTCTTTGGACGGAAAAAGTCTGACCAGCCCCGACCCCCAAGGTCGAGCTGCATGTCAGGCTGTGAGCACGTGCCTAAAAAATTTGGATCAAGAAGAACTCTGCATCCTGGCCCATGGCACAGGCACCATTATCAATGATGAAGTGGAAAGCCAGATTATCAAAAATATGGCTCCACAGGTCCACAGTATTTGTGCCTTTAAATCCCACATAGGGCATTTGGCTTCAGCTTGTGGTGCTGCAGAACTGGCTCTGGGCCTTGTTTGTGCCAAACATAACTGGTTTCCAGCCATTAACAACTTGACTCGCCCCTGTGATCCTGACTTGCCATTTTTGCTCGAATCCAAAACTTTTTCTCCCAAAACACTCTTGGTCCAAAGTTTTGGCTTTGGGGGGCAAAATGCCTGTCTGGCGGTACGTTTATGGACCTAAATATTTACCAATTTGATCCATCCTGCGCATTGGAAGCCATTTTGGACTATGGGCCCAAAAAAATTCTCTGTTGTACTCCTCAACGTCCTGCACCTTATTTACACCTGGAAACTCTGGCCCAAAGTTGTGGCCTGCACCTGCGCTATATACATAATTTTCAGGTCCAGGCTTTTCTTGTATCCATTGCCAATCTTACCTATCCCCTTGACCAGGCTCAAGAGTGCTGGACCATTACCGCAACACTTTGTGCCCATACTTCAACTGCAGCCCTTTATACCGTAAGCTTTCTTCATGATTGCACCTGTACTATAACCATGGGCTATCAGGACAGAGAGACCGTGGACACCTATTTTCAAGACAGATTTTTATGGCTGAGCACCCGTTTTTCCACGAGCTAAAAGAACGCGTTTGCATACAACGCAAATCCGGCTTGCAACGCCTTATGCTCGCTGTGTCTGCCCGTGATGGTCGATCCATAACCATTAAGGACAAAAAGTATATAGACTTTACTTCCAATGATTTTCTTGGCCTGGGGCGCAGCCCACGCCTGGCCCAACAAATAACCAGCTTTCTGCATCAAGGCAGTAGTGCCGGTGCCTCTCGACTTATTAGCGGCACATCTAAGGCCACCCTGGAAGCAGAAGCAGCCCTCGCCGCATTTTTTGGATATGAAGCCTGCCTCATTTTTTCCAGTGGTTTTCTGGCGAACTTTACCCTCCTATCCACTCTTTTTTCTCCAGCCCATACCCTGATCCTGGATAAACGAGTACATGCCAGCACCATGACCGGGGTCCGACATAGCCGGGCCAAATTCCATGCCTTCAGGCACAACAACATGGCCCATCTTGAAAAAATCTTGTGTGCTTATCCTGTCACAGCAGTGCTCACAGAATCCTTGTTTAGCATGGATGCCGACACTCCAGACTTGAACGCCCTGCAACAACTTAAAAACCAGTTTGGCTTTCTTTCAATTTTAGATGAAGCCCATGCCTTTGGCGTCCTGGGCCCACAAGGTAAGGGTCTGGGACAAGGACTGGCCGACATGGCAGTGGGCACCCTGGGTAAAGCTTTTGGTTTATTTGGTGCTTTTATTTTAGGGCCAGCTGCCATGCGCGACTACTTGCTCCATTTTGGCCAGGGTTTTATCTATACCACTGCTCTTCCGCCTGGGCATGGAGACATGGTCTTGGCTATGCTCGAACATATTGCCCAAGCAGATGGCCGTCGGGCACAATTAGCCAAGGTCAGCCGGGACGCTCAAGAAATTTTATCTGAAACCGGGCTGGTAGTACACGGCCAACACCATATTTTACGTATCGATATTGGGGATGAATCTTCATGTGTACAAATAAGTACCGCCTTGCAAGAAAAGGGACTTCTGGTCTTTGCTGCCCGTTATCCCACTGTTCCTCTGGGTCAGGCCAAATTACGTGTTTGCCTGTCCTGTGAACATAGCCCAGCTGATGTGAAAAAACTTCGTGATGCTTTGATCCTAAGCATGAAGGAATAATCATGGCTTTACAGAATATTATTTTTATTACCGGCACAGACACTGATGTAGGTAAAACCATGGTTTCCCTGCTCATCATGCATGCGTTATCCTTACGTCAGGCCGTATATTTGAAACCCATTCAAACTGGATGTAACCATCCAGATAGAGATAGTGACCCAGCTTTTATCCATGCCCATCTCCCCCAGGGACTTCCCCAGGGGATGAAGCCTGCCCAATGCATCCATATTTGCCGACCTGCACCCAAGGCACCCCTTTTTACAGGTAGCCCCATCTCTATGGAGCCAGTCGTGGAATTTGTAAGCACACAAGCTCAAAACCATGAGTTTGTGGTGGTTGAAGGTGCTGGTGGAATTTTTGTCCCCATTAACCAACACC
>JAAYGN010000088.1 GCA_012727715.1 Desulfovibrionales bacterium
CCCTGCACCTTGATCTTCACTTCCCTGGCAGCTTTGGCCATGGCTCTTCTTTCTTTTAAACGGGCTGAACGCTCTGATTCTTTAGCAGGAATTTTGTGGGCAGCAGGGATGGCTTTGGGCATTATCCTCATGGATCTCACCCCTGGCTATAATGTAGATCTGATGAGCTATCTTTTTGGCAGTTTGCTGGCTGTACCCAAATCAGATCTCTGGTTTATGTCCGGCCTGGACTGCATTATTTTGGGCATGGTGTTTTTTGGGTATAAAGACTTTTTATCCCTATCCTTTGATCTGGAATTTGCCCGTTCCACTGGTGTACCTGTACGTATGCTCTATATACTTTTGCAGGTGCTCACGGCCATTACAGTGGTTATGATTATTCGGGTCACTGGTCTCATTTTAATTATTGCGTTATTGACCATTCCCCCCATGCTTGCGGAATTATTTACCAATTCTTTGTGGAAAATGATGCTCGTGGCCTGCTTGGCGAGTTTATGTTTCTGTCTGGCAGGATTGACTTTGGCGTTTTACTTTGACTTGACCTCTGGAGCAGCCATCATTGCAGTGGCCACCACCTGCTACTTTCTAGGCTGGTGTGGCCGGTTTTGCCTTCACATAGCAAAATGATCTATACGGTTGTCCTGCGGACCTGATCCATATCCGTAATACCCTGCAAGACTTTCAATATACCATCTTGCTTCAAGCTCAGCATCCCTTCCTCCACTGCCTGGGCTCGAATATTTTCCGTAGGCTTACGTCTTTTAATCTGTTGCTTGATGCCTGGAGAATTGACCATCAATTCATGGACACCCACCCGGCCCTTGTATCCACCAACACATTGGGCACAACCAACAGCTCGATATAAGCGGGGGGCAGCCAAAAACTCCTGTGCATGGCTATCCCAGCCAGCACCAAATTCCAGGGACAAATCTTCCAGTTCTTCTTGTGTAGGAGTATAGGCCTCCTTGCACACCGGACATAGGGTTTTGACCAGCCGCTGGGCCAAAACACCCAAAAGGGAATCTGCAAAATTAAAGGGATCCAGATCCATATCCAAAAGACGAGTTACGGTTTCTGGAGCTGAATTGGTATGTAAAGTAGATAAAACCAGATGCCCTGTTAAAGAGGCTTCAACTCCGATATGGGCTGTTTCCTGATCACGCATCTCCCCGATCATGATCACATCTGGATCAGCACGCAAAAAAGAACGCAAGGCTGAAGCAAAGGTCAGCCCAATCTTGGGCTGCATTTGGACCTGGCGTAAACCTTCTTGAGTAATTTCTACAGGATCTTCAGCAGTCCAAATTTTTCGTTCAGGAGTGTTAATATAACTTACTGCAGAATGAAGGGTGGTTGTTTTACCAGAGCCAGTCGGTCCCACAACCAAGAGCAGGCCATAGGGTCTGTGTACAAGTTTCTCAAAGGCAATCTTATTTTGGGGCAGTAAGCCTAACTTATCCAAGGGTAATGGTTTTCCCGAAGCCAACACACGCAAAACTACGTCTTCCATACCTTCCAAAGTAGGGATGGTGACCATGCGGTATTCCACAACTTTATTGCGGTCCGGAAGCTTAATTTTAATTTTGCCATCCTGGGGTAAACGTCGTTCAGCAATATCAATGTGTGCCATAATCTTGAGCCGAGAAACAATTGGCTTGGCCAAAGCCAGTCGAACTTTACGAAACTCATAGCAGGTACCATCCTCTCGAAAACGAAAACTGCAATATTTGGAGTGAGGATTGGGTTCGATATGAATATCCGAAGCATTTTTACGCCATGCTTCCACCAAAAGAGCATGGACCATGCGTACAACTTCACTATCTTGCTCGGTGAGTTCGACTTCCAGTTCTGCTTCCAGAGAGGTTAGGTCGCCAGCATCAATATCCTCATCAAACGCAGCTGCCAATTCTTCGCCAGCCCCAAGCTGTTTATAAAAATGCTCAATAAACTGTTCAATATCACCAGCAGTTGATACCTTGGCTTCAATATTGGAAGTTCCAAAAATAAAACGAATTTCATCCAGGCGTCCCAAATCAAAGGGATTGGCCATGAGTACCACAATGGTATTACCCGACTGGCTAAAAGGCACCCAGCCATACCGTTTTAAAAAATCAGGATCCAGGCGACGCTTTTCAAAAAGCTCAAAAGGAAGCTGGGTGGTGGTCGAAAAAGGTACAAATTCCGCATTGTAAAATTGGGACAGACTTTTTCCCAGATCTGCCTTGCTCACTTTGTATTCATTCATGATCAAGGCATCGGGATCTTTAATATCTGGCAATAAGGCATGGGACAATTGCTCGCCACTCAACAGTCTATTGTCCAGGAGGTAAGAATATCTGCTGCGGGCTGCCACAGGCCGTGGGGCCAGGGCCTTGATACGTTGCACAATACCAGGAAAAGCTGGATCAAGATCATGGACTTTTTGAAAAGTTTCCCGAGCATTTTCCAACTCTTCTTGTTGTTGAAAAATGAGCCCTGCCCGGAAATATAATTTTGCAGCTACCTTGGGAGGATACTCATTTTCTTTGAGCACCTTAACCGTAACATCCGCCTGCTCCTTGAACTTGCCAAGCTTATTCAAGCTGTCGAGCATAAGGCGCACCAGATCATAGCTGCGTACACCTTGGGCATAGCCCGTGCGACAAACGTTGAGCACTCCAGCATAGTCGTCCTTGGCGAACATATTCCAGGCTTGGGAGAGGAGGTGCTCTTCGGACAAAGTGGTATTCATGAACATGCCTTTAGCAAACTTGGTGGTACCCAAATCCATCAGGTACCACCAAGAAAACTATTTTTTGAGCCAAGACATCATGTCCCGCAAGCTGTCTCCAACTTGCTCCACCTGATGCTCATGATGGATACGCCGTGTGGCCAGAAAAAATGGAAGCCCGGCCTTGTTTTCCAAAATCCAATTGCGGGCAAAGGTACCATTCTGGATTTCTTCCAACACCTGACGCATGGCCTTTCGCGATTCCTCATTAATGACGCGTGGGCCACTGACATAATCTCCATATTCAGCTGTATCACTGATGGAGTAATGCATCTTTTTAAAGCCTCCCTCATAAAGAAGGTCCACAATAAGCTTTAACTCATGCATGCATTCAAAAAAAGCAATCTCGGGCTGATAACCAGCTTCCACCAGGGTCTCAAAGCCAGCCCGCACCAACTCACTGACTCCACCACACAACACCGTCTGTTCTCCAAAGAGATCTGTCTCTGTCTCTTCACGAAAGGTAGTTTCCAAAACTCCAGATCGTGTGCCGCCAATACCTGCGGCATAAGCCAATGCTTTTTTCAACGCCTCACCTGTTGCATCTTGATGCACGGCCACAAGACAAGGTACTCCGCCGCCCTTTTCAAATTCTCGGCGCACCAAATGTCCTGGTCCTTTGGGTGCAATCATGACCACGTCCACATCTTTGGGTGGAATAATTTGGTTAAAATGAATATTAAACCCATGCCCAAAAATAAGGGTCTTCCCGGCAGTAAGATGGGGCAAAATTTCTTCGTTATAGACCAGGGGCTGATACTGATCTTGAACCAGAATCTGAATCAAGTCTGCTTTTTGGGTAGCTTCAGCAGCACTCATGGGCTCAAAGCCATGTTCCCGAGCTAAATGCCAATTGGCTCCACCCGGTCGCTGACCAATAACTACCTGTACGCCAGAATCACGCAAATTCTGTGCATGGGCATGGCCCTGACTGCCGTAACCAATCACAGCCACAACCTTATCTTTAAGTACCTTCAAGTCAGCATCCTTGTCATAATAAACCTTCATATCTTCTCCTATGAAATAAGCTTCTCAATAAGACCATTGCATACTCATCGTTCTCCAAGCTGCATACTGCGGCGCATGGCTACAGTACCAGTGCGGACAAACTCTTTGACCCCAAAACGTTGCAAAAGAGCTACCACCGCCCTGATCTTGTTGTAGTCACCTGTAATTTCCAACATCAAATCATCAGGACTGACATCCACAACCTTACATCGAAAAATATCAGCAACACGCAAAACTTCAGCCCGCTTGGAATCTTCCGCTCCAACCTTCATGAGCACCATTTCACGCTCCACAGCCTGTTCTTCGGTGAGATCCACCACCTTGATCACTGTGACCAGTTTCAGGAGTTGCTTGGTAATTTGCTCAATTATCTGCTGATCACCACTGGTACAAATGGTCATGTGCGACACAGCAGGATCCAGGGTTGGCCCGACGTTCAAGGATTCAATATTAAATCCCCGTCCGCTAAAAAGACCGACCACACGAGACAACACTCCAGGTTCATTTTCCACTAAAACAGATAAAACATGTCGCATGGCAGCCTCCTACACCAACAGCATTTCGGAAAGTGCCGCACCAGCAGGAACCATGGGCGCCACATTTTCTTCAGGTTCAACTCGTACATCCACAATAACCGGACCTGGATGAGCAAAAGCAGCCCGCAACGTTGGCTCCAGATCCTCATGTTTTTCAATCAAAAAACCCTCTGCTCCATAGGCTTTCGCCAAGGCCACAAAATCTGGATTGGTATGCAAACAAGTTGCACAATAATTTTTCTTGTAGAAAAGCTCCTGCCATTGGCGCACCATGCCCAAAAATCCATTATTTAAAATAATAATTTTTACGGGAATTTGATAGCTCACAGCTGTGGCCAATTCCTGGATATTCATCTGAATAGAACCATCACCAGCAATATCCACCACCAGTTTATCTGGAAATGCGAGTTGTGCACCAATGGCTGCTGGAAAACCATAGCCCATGGTGCCCAGACCACCAGAAGTCAGCAGGGTTCGTGGATGGCGATATGTAAAAAATTGTGCTGCCCACATCTGGTTTTGTCCTACTTCTGTGGACACAATGGCTTGTCCATCCGACAATGCAAAAACTTTCTCCACCACACTTTGGGGTTTGATCCACTCTCCTTCCTTGGCATAGGTCAAAGGATAGGTAGAGCGCATTTCAACCAAGGACTCGTTCCAAGGCGCAAATCGTGTCGCCCAATCCACATCAGAAACTTTGCCCAGCTCTTCAAGAAGGCCAACCAGAGCCAACTTGCAATCAGCCACAATGGGCACATCCACAACCACATTTTTACTGATGGACGTGGGATCAATATCAATATGAATAATTTTTGCACCAGAAGCAAAGGAGCTGATCCGTCCCGTGACCCGGTCATCAAAACGTGCACCAATGGACAGAAGTAAATCGCAATTATTCACCGCCATGTTTGCAGTATAGGTTCCATGCATGCCAAGCATACCGAGCCACAAGGAATGATCTCCAGGAAAGGCGCCCAGACCCATCAAGGTTGTGGTTACAGGAAGACTGCATTGTTCAGCCAAGGAGGTCAGCTCTTGGGCACTATTGGATGAAACCACCCCTCCACCAGCATAAATAACCGGACGAGAACTTTGGGCTAACAGTTCTGCAGCCTTACGCAATTGCTTGCGGTTAGGACTGTAATTAGGGTTGTAGCTGCGAATAGAAATGCTTTCTGGATAAGAAAATTCTGTGGTTGCATTGACCACGTCTTTGGGCAAATCAATAAGCACAGGTCCTGGCCGGCCGGTTCGGGCAATATAAAAGGCTTGCTTAATGGTTTCTGCCAAATCAGCAACATTTTTAACCAAATAATTATGCTTGGTGCAGGGGCGGGTGATGCCCACGATATCTGCTTCCTGAAAAGCATCATTACCGATGAGGTGTGTGGGCACCTGCCCCGTAAAAATCACCAAAGGAATGGAATCCATATAGGCAGTAGCAATACCGGTCACGGTATTGGTTGCACCCGGGCCAGAAGTTACCAGGCATACACCTACTTTACCCGATGCTCTGGCATATCCGTCAGCAGCGTGTATGGCAGCTTGTTCATGCCGTACTAGAATGTGTCTGATGGGATGCTTGGGGAGTTCATCATAAATATCAATAACTGCTCCACCAGGAAATCCAAAAATAAGGTCAACCCCTTCTTTTTTCAAACATTCCATTAAAATTTGAGCACCGGTAAGCATCATGGCCTCTTACCCCTCCTGTTCTTTATATTTTTCAAGCAGAGTATGAATTCTTGTTTTCCCTGCCAGTTTTTTCTTTTTATATTCCCGTACCTCCATTTCTTCTGTGGGAGATAGCACTGTTTTTCCTGAATAGCGGTCTAAAATTTTTTCAAAATTTACATGCTGTTCCCACAAAGCCTTGAGTTCTTCGTCGCGGCCCAAATTGGCCGCAATGAGCTCGAGGTCGTGTTGTTCCATGGGATCCTCCTTTGCGTTATGGTTGATTCATTGCCCGCCAGACAGCAACGTCCAGTCAGGTTCTTCCTGTGTATGTAGTATCAAATTTTTCTTTCGGCCAAAGTTCCCTGAATCAATGACCACCTGATGGGACTTGAGTCCCAAGGTTTTGGCAATAAAAAGAGTCAATGCGCTATTGGCTTTATTGTCAACTGCTGGGGCCTGCACACGAACTTTAAGACAATCTCCATGTACTCCAACACACTCTGTTTTCTTTGCCCCCGGCTGAGCCCAAATAATGAGTTTCCAACCATGGCCAACCTTTTCTATCCAGGGAGGATGTCCATTCGTCATCTTATCAATTACGTGATTTGCATCATTAAGCGAGCCAAAAATACTTGCACAAACTTGATGGCCAAAACAACCAAAAAAGGTGAAAAATCAATCCCACTGACATAGGTAAAGGGCAGCCATCTTCTGATTCGATAAAAAACAGGCTCGGTCAAAGTCCGGATAGCGCGGACAATGGGATTATAGGGATCAGGATTGATCCAGGACATCACCACTGCCGCAATAACTACCCAAAAATATAAGGATAAAATACTGTAGAGTACATCAAAAACAGCTGCCAACAGGCTGGAAAAAACAGGCATGAGCCCTCCGTCTCCCTGGTGATCATTACCACCACTTAATCAATTTTCGTACAAAATCCCATTGTAAAACAATGCTGAAGTTGGTGGAAATTATCCACATAAAGTTCTGCTTGTAAACTTCGGTTTTTATAAGCCCAAAAGGGAACCCCGGCATTGGCAGTTGTGGCCTGATCCACATCAGAATCTCCAAGATATGCCAACTCACTGGTGGGCAAGCCCCAGGCTTGAATAATCTGATGCACGCCTTCAGGATCTGGCTTGGGTCTGGCCACCTTGGCTGCAGTCATAACCGGATAAAAATAATGAGTAAGATCAAAGCGTTCTAAAACCAGTTCCATGGAATTTTTTCGATTGGTATTTATGGCCATCAAAATACCTTTGTTCTTCAATGCCTGCAGTAATTCCACCAGCCCTGGCTCAGGGATCATCCGCGCTAAGAAATCATTATAGACCATGCGATCTTGAACTTTTCGTGCCTGTTGTCGCAAGTGTTCAGGTATAATCCGGGTTATGGCCGCGTCCACAGTATGCATGAAGGAATATTCCTCGTCTTCTCTGGACATGGGTTCAAGTCCTAAGGTCATCAAGATATGATTGTAATAATGACGATTAACATCGCGGGTATCAAAAAGCACTCCATCGCAATCAAAAATCAGACCGCGAATATTGGTAAGATCCTTGGCCTGGGGAGTACCCTGATGCAGCACCACCATTAGTCCATGGCCTCAGGAAAAAGTTCACTTGCCAAATCACGTAACTTGTATTTTTGAATTTTACCACTGGCAGTCATGGGATATTCATCCAAAAATGCGATGTACTTTGGAATCTTGTAACGTGAAATCTGACCACGGCAAAAATCACGCACATCTTCTGCTGCGTAATCAAAGCCCTCTTTTAAAATCACAAAAGCACCCACTTCCTCGCCATATTTACGGCTGGGCACACCAACGACCTGCACATCCTTAATGCCTTCCATACGATATAAGAACTCTTCAATTTCCCTGGGATAAATGTTTTCTCCCCCACGAATAATCATATCCTTGAGGCGTCCGGTGATGGCCAGATATCCATTTTCATCCATAGTTCCCAAATCACCGGAATGCATCCAGCCATCAGGATCAATGGCCTGAGCAGTGGCATCGGGATTATTATAATATCCCTTCATAACATTATAGCCACGACAGCACACTTCACCCTGCTCACCTGGCAGTGCTTCCTCACCTGTTTCAGGATTAACAACACGCACCTCAATCTCGGGCATGGCCCGACCCACAGTGGTGGTGCGTTGTTCAATACTATCATTAATTCGGGTTTGCGCCATCACCGGAGAAGTCTCCGTTAAACCATAACAAATGGTGACCTCCGTCATATGCATAAGCTCCATGACCTTTTCCATAACTGAAATTGGGCATGGCGATCCGGCCATAATCCCGGTACGCAAAGACGAAAGATCATAACGAGGGAAAGACCGGTGTTCCAACACAGCAATAAACATGGTCGGTACCCCATAAAGGGCTGTGCATTTTTCTTCCTCCACAGAAGAGAGCACCAAAAGGGGATTAAAGCCCTCCAAAATAACCAGGGTGGATGCATGAGTAATAGCTGCCAGTACGCCCAAGACGCATCCAAAACAGTGAAACAAAGGGACAGGCAAACAGACCCGATCCTTATGGGTAAAGGCCTGATTTTCACCGATCCAAAAGCCATTGTTGCCAATATTGTAATGGGTCAACATAACGCCTTTAGGAAATCCCGTGGTTCCAGAAGTATACTGCATATTGACTACATCATGAGGATCAAGACTGGCTTGGCGCACTCGATAGTCTTCCTCACTGGTCATACGTCCCAGGGCAATGAGTTCAGGCATGGAGTACATACCTCGATGCTTCTCCTGGCCAAGAAAAAACACTCGTTTTAACTCTGGAAATTTCTCGCTCTGGAGATAGCCCCGCTCCTGGGTTTTGAGCTCAGGCACCAATTCATAGACTGTTCCAACATAGTCAATATCCCGAAAGGAATCGATCAGCAGGATATTTTCTGCCTCAGATTGCTTGAGCAAATATTCCAATTCAGCAGTTCTATAAAAGGTATTGACTGTGAGGAGTATTGCTCCAATTTTGGCTGTGGCAAACTGAAAGGCTACCCAATAAGGTACGTTGGTTGCCCAGATAGCCACTTTTTCTCCACGCTGAATGCCAAGAGCCATCAGCCCTTTGGCCAAGTTATCCACGAGCTCCCCAAACTCACGATAGGTCAGGCGAAAATCACGATCCACATAGACCACGGCTTCGTTGTCTGGATATTGCATAATGGCTTCGTCCAGCCATTGGCCCAAAGTAATCTCACGCAATGCAGGCTTGTCCATAATTCCCCCCAATATGCATCAACTATTCCGGAAAATACAACACTGCGTAAATGGATGCCGGAGCATTGCCACTGGCGCCAACGTGGTGAGGAACAATGGAGTTAAGATAAATGGAGTCGCCTTTGTGTAAAATTATGGTTTCTCCACCATAAATAACTTCAACAGCTCCTTCCTGGACAACAATAAACTCCTCACCCTCATGGCTAGATAACTTATGATCTCCACACGATGTGGGCATCATATCAATAAAAAAAGGCTCCATACTCCGATCGGTCTTGCCCTGACCCAAAGAGTAAAATTTCATGTCCACAGGGCAATCCTTGCCCCGTAACATACTCAACCCTTCTGCACGATCAGCCTTACGGACAACCAAAGGGTCCTGCCCCAATTCGTCATCGAGAAAAGTGCCCATGCGCACCCCAAGGCCACGAGCAACTTTTAACAATGGCCCTAAAGAAGGATAAATGGAATCTTCTTCCAAAGATGTAATAAAATCCAAACCAAGACCAGTACGCTGTGCCAATTGCTCCCTGGTCATTTCATTTGTTTCGCGAAATCGTTTGACACGAGCGCCAAGTTTTTCCTTGCTCATATATCATGCTCACTGGTTAAAGATTAAAAGGTCGAGCCAAGAGAACTAATGACCTCCCAGATTCAAAACGACCTGCACCAATGCGCTCCAAAACAGGTGCATCCACCTGGGCACACCATAATTCATCATGGGCAGCAAAGGTACATGGAGTAAAAACTATATCAAGAGCCAGAAAAGCTTCAATCACGTCCTGGTCAGTAACAAACAAGGGCATGTCTTGTGGCAACAAATAGAGGAAAGAGCGTAATAAATCCTGCCATGGCCAAGCACTACCCAAGTGAGAATGAATGGTTTTGGTAACGATGTCCGCATCTCCCAAAGCATCCTCTAGTCCCAGCACTTGTGCAAACCTTGCCTGTGCATCCTCAAAACGAGTTTTTTGCTCATCCATACCTGTGATTTGTTTTTCGCGTTCAAGAGCTAAAGCTAAAAGCAATTGGGCTTGCCGACGCAAATCATCTTGGGTTGGCTTTGTGTGTTGCGGTTCTCCTGTCAATTGTGAACGGATATCCATAATTGTATCCGTATAAAAATCATGAAAACCTATGGCCTGATATGCCTGCATATCTGTACTCTTGGGAAAACGCTGGGCAAATTCCAGATAACTCTGCACATAGGCTCGAACCTCTGCATCAGTCAAAGGAAGATCTTCAGGTTTCCATCTGTGAGCATGAGTCGCAACAGCCATGCCTGGATCAAAAAAAACAACTCCACGGGGCAAAGGCTGATTCTCCAACTCAGGATGTAACCAAGGAAAATAAACAGCTATTTCTGACACAAATCCTCCTCCACACCATCACTTTATCCATAACTCAAAATAACGACATCGACCTGAACACCGGGGCAGACGCAACAAACAAATATCTTCAAAGAGATGGGCACACACATGATCTTGGTCAAGATCACCTGTAACCTGATAGTCAGGACAATCCCAAACCCCTTCCAAAACTTGACGCATGCGCTGTTTCCAAATCAGTCCTGATTTTTCTGCAGAAAGACCAAAGCATTCACAGCGTAGAACATGGTCATCAAAACAATGTTCCAGACGTTCCAATACCTGGCAGCAGACATCCCGCTCAAGACCTGGGTTAAGTCGGATCTTGTATAGGCAGCGATCAATACACCAATAGCGACAATGAGTTCCTGGCAGAGGTATAATCTCTGTCACAAAGACACCCCGTCAGCCCCAAAAGTACCCCAAAAACTCCTACCCCTGTAATATTTGAAGAAGAATACATCTCCTTGCCTTGGAAACCAAGGATTTTCTTTGGCCCTGAAGAGTTGACCTGTTGGAAATGCTGGGTGTATAGATCGCTTTATTATTTCCCAGGAGGCATACATGTTTGGCATTGGAATCCCTGAACTACTTATCATCTTGGTTATTGTCCTGATCATTTTCGGCGCCAACAAGTTGCCTGAAATCGGATCGGGAATGGGTAAAGCAATTAAAAACTTCAGAAAAGCCACCAGCGAGCCTGAAGAAATTGACGTCACTCCCAAATCAGAAAATGATACCGACAAAAAAGCATAACACATTTTCTTAAAGGGGATAAAGGATGGTCATGAACCTGCTTGACCATCCCCTTAAAGAATTTCCAGCACTAGCCCTTGAAAGCGAACAGCTTCCTCTAGCTTTTGCAGCACTCCCTCCCTTGATCTTGGTACAATACTCCATGTTGCAGACAGTCCGGGGCCATCCATTTCCACGCCCACCAAAGATTTATGCCCAATGTCCGCGCTCCATGTCTCAAGCATTCGGTCAAACTCCATAGGCCCCTGACCAGAAAGCCAGCCTGAAATACGCACCTGCAAAGTATTGCTCGTTGCTGCCTGAGCCAGGTCAGATCGTGAAAAATATGCTTTCCACAGCTCAAACCATACTTCATCAAGGGTTTGGGCTGAATGGGAGCTCTGCCACTGCTGGTATGACAAAACCCCCATCCATACATCTGTTTTGGACAATTTTAGCTCTGGGATACTTTGCCCCTCCTCAGGTAGGCTACGAGGTACAAGGCCTGAAATTTCCTGCAAGACACCCAGCCCCTTGGTTAAGGATGGCTCCACACCTGAAAAAGTTAAAGCATAGGACATGGGCGTATCTATGGTGGCTACAACACCAAGTTCTTGTAATCGTTTGTGCAAAACACTGGTGCTAATGCGTACCAAAAGTTTTTTTGCCGTAGTGCTATTGGTAGATTCCAATACTACTACTTCTTTGTAGCCAGTCACCAGGCTATTTCTATCTGCACTCAACACTGACAGAATCAGAGCCTTGCGGGAAGAGGGCAGGGTCCTGCCCAAGATGGCCTCCATTTCCTGGCCAATGGCAGTGTCAAAGGCTGCGTACAAGGCCCTGGTCTGATCTTGCTCTGGACCAAGAACAAAAGGGACTTCCTGATCTGCAAATACGGGAAATCCCACAACAAGCAGTAAGCATAGCCCATAAAAACATCTTCTCATAGCACCTCCTGCCATAGCAAGCACCTTTGATATTGTGGACTTACAAAGAGGACGACACAAAGCTCAAAGCCCTGGCAACAATTCCCGCTTCATCCTCTGGAGCATGCCAAAAAACTCGTTGATCTTTACGAAACCAGGTCAGTTGGCGCTTGGCATAAGCCCTGGTGTTTCGCAGCCACAGCCGTTGTGCTTCATCCATGTCCAGACCATCCAGAAGAACAGCTAAAAGCTCAGGACAGCCGATTCCAGAAAATCCCGGAGCTGTTCGTTGGGGGTATTGGTCATAGGCCCGTTCCACCTCGTGCAGGGCTCCCAACTCCAGCATGGCTGTAATGCGCTGGGCCAAACGTGGCGTAAGAGCCTTTAATTCTGTATCCAAACCTATTTGTAATACTCGTACATGAGCAGCAGGTGCAGCCTGGCTATGCCACCAGCTTAAGGTTTGTCCTGTGGCTGTATATACTTCCAGGGCTCGACATATCCGCTGAGGATCGTTGGGATGGATACGTGCTGCATACTGTGGATCAATAATGGAGAGTCGAGCATGCAAAACAGGAGAACCAAGTGTCTGGCACTCATGCATGATCTCCTTTCGAATACTTGCATCAATATCCGGGATAGGGGCCAATCCATCCACAAGACTTTTCAGATAAAGACCTGTTCCCCCTACTAAAATAGGCACTACCCCTTGGGCATTGAATTTTTGGGCCATGGCCAGAATTTCTTCAGAAAATGCACCCGCGCGTATGGATTGATCCACAGGCAGATACCCATACAAGGCATGGGGACACTGGCTTTGTTCCGCCAAGGTTGGTTGCGCAGTAACAATATCAAGTCCCTGGTACACCTGACGAGAATCAAAATTGACGACCCCACCACCTAAAGCTTTGGCCAAAGCCAGAGCCACAGCTGTTTTTCCCGTGCCTGTTGCGCCAACCAAGGCAATAAGAGCAAGAGCCTGACTCATACCTTACTGCTGCCCATTCAACCTGGACCGATATTCATCCATGCGCTCGTTGATTTGACCAAGAATGGCTTCAGGTACAAAACTGCCTATGCTACCACCAAGCCTGGCCACATCTTTAATAATGGTAGAACTGATATACAACCAACGATAATCCGTCATCATAAACACCGTATGAATACTTGGCTTGAGTTTACGATTCATAAGGGCCATCTGAAACTCATATTCAAAATCTGAAACAGCACGCATACCACGTAATACTGTGTTTAAGCCTTTTTGGCAGACATAATCCACCAGTAGCCCTGAAAAGCCTTCTACCTCTACACGCCCCTGCCCTCGAAACACCTCGCGAATCATTTGCACGCGCTCATCCAGAGAAAAAAGTGGGTTTTTTCCTGAATCTTGGGCTACAGCCACAATAACTCGGTCAAATATCCCCAGACCACGGCGAACGAGACTCAAATGCCCATTGGTAAAAGGATCAAAGGTGCCTGGATACACTGCTATTCGCTCGAATTTTTCTGCCATAAATATATCCTTGTTTGCCCGTAAATTCGGTCACGCAAAAGGGTCAACTGAGAAGACACTACCTTGGGCAAGATAAAATTTGCCTCTACCTCCACACATATCAACCCCTTGGGGGCCAGCTGGTCCTTTTCTACAAGCAGCTTCAACGCAGGTAGAAAAAGGTCCTCACCATAGGGAGGATCAATAAATACCAGGTCCCAAGAAAAATCAGGAGCGTCGTGCAACAAACGTAACGCATTACCCTTCAAGAGGGACCAATACGAGCTTGAAACCCCCAAAGACTGTATATTTTCCCGAAGTATGGTCACTGCTTGAGGAGCTTTTTCAAAAAAAACTACTGATAAGGCACCTCTGCTTAAAGCCTCAATACCCAATGCACCACTACCAGCAAAAATATCTGCAACCCGGGTCTGAGTCCAATCTATGCCCTGGGCTTCCAGCATGGAAAAAACAGATTCCCGGACCTTGCCCATTGATGGACGATAGCCTGGTCCAGTCATGGTTTTGATTGATCTGCCCCGAAAAGCTCCTGCAATAATTCGCACACTTATTCCTGATGATTGTGCTGCTTTTGTTCAAACAACAACTCTGACAAAATGGAGGTAAACTTGGCATTAATATCCAAAATATCACCACGAATTTCCACCTGATTGGTCTGTCCCATTTGCTTGAGATAGCTGACACGATCCTGGACCTGGGTCAGCTTGGTTGAAGTTTCTTCCAGCAGGTACTCCCAATCAATGCGCGGTGCAGCCAAAGTAGGACGCACGGTCAGTTCAAAGCGACCATCTTTTTCCAGAAGATACTCATCCAGATAGTCGGGAATATGTACCGTCAGATCAAATTTTTCACGGATCAGCTCGGCCAAAACTTTCTGTCCTGAATGCTCGCCATGGACTAAATACACCTGCAGATTGGGATTACGAAAATGAGAGAGCCAATCCAAAATTTGGGTCTGCCCAGCATGTCCGGAAAATCCACCAATAGTGAAAATACGCGCCTTAACCGACAATTCATCACCCAAAAGGCGTACACTTCGTGCTCCCTCAACAATACGACGTCCAGGTGTTCCCACAGCCTGAAACCCCACAAAAACAATGGATGCTCCTGGCTTCCAAATATTATGGCGCAAATGATGTTTAATTCGTCCGGCATTGGCCATACCGCTACCGGCAATAACCACTGCTGGTTTGGAACTGGTATTAATAGCCCTGGATTCATCTGTGGTCAGGGTAAAACGCAGATTGGGCAGATCCAAAGGATTTTCACCTTGTTTGACCAATTCCTTGGTTTTGTGATCATAGTAATCCCAATGGCGACGAAAAATTTCTGTAGCCTTAATGGCCAGGGGACTATCCACATATACAGGCATATCTGCTGGCAAGCGGCCTTCTTGTCGCAAAAGATAAAAACTATACAAGAGTTCTTGAGTACGTTCCACGGCAAAAGCTGGGATGATGACCTTTTCCCCGCGACGATAACTATAGTCCACAGCTTGGGCCAATTCATCCCTACTTTGGGTCTCATTTTTGTGATTACGGCCACCATAGGTAGATTCAAGAAAAAGAAAATCTGCTGTTTCCACAGTTTGAGGATTGGGCACTAACAGCTGATTGGGTCGCCCTAGGTCACCGGAAAATACAAGTTTTTGTTCTTGGCCGCTCTCCTTTATCCAAACTTCAATAAAGGCTGACCCCAAAATATGTCCGGCATCTCTATAAACAACACGAATACCTGGCTTGGGCTCAAAAGTCTGATTATATTCCTGAATTTGCAGCTGGGCTAAAGCTTGCTGGGCTTCTTCCACAGTATATAGGGGCTCTACCGGTGGGTCCCCTGCCCTTAATTTTTTGGTACTGCGCCATTTGGCCTCAGTTTCCTGAATACGTGCGCTGTCTTCAAGCATGATACCCAAAAGATCTTTGGTTGGAGCAGTAGCATAGACTGGACCCCCAAAGCCTTGAGCCACAAAACGGGGCAATAACCCTGAATGGTCAATGTGGGCATGGGTTAAGAGAATAAAATCCAAGGATTCTGGAAGATAAATATTGTTTTCATCCCAATTGCGTAGTTCAATAGCTCGGTTACCCTGATGTAAACCGCAATCAATGGCAAAACGTGCCAATTCACAATCAACCACATAACAGGATCCGGTTACTGTTCGTGCTGCACCAAGAAAACTGATCTTCATTAATCACTCCTTATATTTCAACACATTGAAAGGATGAGGGTGCATCCTCCCATTGCCCTATGCCAATGTTTTATGCTAGATTAAAACCTAATGTTGCTGTCAAGAATAATATGAACCCTTATTCCTTAAGAAAGTTCAGCCATGATACAATTGAATAAACTCAGCGACCGTGACCTGCCTCCCCTCAAGGCAGTAGTGCTAAGGTTATGGCAATTACTCAACTCCCCCACCGCACGACTCCAAGAAATGGCCGAGGCCATGAGTGCAGAACCTGTTCTTTGTGCTCGAATTATGGCTGTGGCCAATTCTCCAGCATATCGCGGGGTAGATGAGATTACATCTCCCCAAAAAGCCTTGGTCCGCATGGGGTTAAATGAGGTCAAAGGCATCGTCTATTATCTGACCTTGTCTGATTCTGTACGTCCCAATACCTTTCCACCCTCTTTTTCAATACGAAAATTTTGGACTCACTCGCTATGCACTGCATTATTGAGTAAAAATTTACTTAAATATTATCCCCAGCTGTTTCCCATGACTGAAGAAGATCTGGAGCAAAGCTATCTGGCAGGGCTGCTCCATGATATTGGGTATGTGCTCATGGCAACCCTCGCGTCTAACGAATTCACTGCCCTAAGTCATGCTTGGGCTCAAGGCAATGATGACCCCCTGGAGCTGGAAGAACGCATTTTTGGAACCAATCATACAATACTCAGTGCCAAAGCCCTCAATCTCTGGAAATTTCCTAAAAATATTCAAATCTCGGTTTATGCTCACCACCGATTATCAAATTCAGATCCCTTTCCTGCATCTATTGTTTTGCTCAAACTTGCTGATTACTTGGCTACAGAAGCAGGATACTCTTTTAACCCGCTCTTTAGCCTGGAATCAAAACGACAAAGTCTGCCTAATGAATTATTTGACAATGATTTTCAACCATTAATAGAAGAAGTCTCCCTCAAGGTAGAAGCCTTGGTCAGCCAGACCTTAGTTTAGGAAAACTGCGCAATGCACAAGACCATACTTAAGTATGACCAGGCGCACACTTTCTCGAAAGTTGTGTAAATATTACATGTAGCTCAGATCAAAAGCCACGGTTCCTGCATGACCAACCATTCCCTGGGGCAAAGGTTGAAGCATGGTATTTTCCAGCCATTGCCACAAAACATCGCCAGCTCTTTCAAATTGTTTATAATCTCCAAGAATTCGGACGCATAGATAGCGAGCAGCCAAAGCTATATTTTGCTGATCATGACCTTGGTGCAGTTGGTATTCACCAATTGTCCGGTCCAGACGATGGAGAAGCGACAAAGTACCGCCCTCATCCAAATCCGGAGAAATAAGTCCCAACAACCCGGTATCCATCACCGCCAGGCGATCATAGTTGCGTAACTGGCCATAGACAAAGGCCCAAATACCATCTTTGAACCAGGCCAGCCATTCATTTCCATAACTGATGCGCAAAGAATCAAGGCCAGAAATGGACAGAATGCTCAAAGAAAACCAGCCATGCCTGCGACCAACTCGATTTACTTCTTCATAAAGAAAATCCTGCAAACAATTTTGGGTCAAAAGGCCTGAGGGATGGTCGAAATTATTGCGTACTTGAGAGGCTGTTTGACGCAATGCTAAATTTTTTAAAGCACGAGTCACTTTCCAGTTCAGCTCAAGATCAAGCCAGGGAGCCACAATATAGTCATCAATATCCAGGGTATTGGAAAAAATTGTGGAGTGATCCTCCTCAGAGCAAAGCAAAAGAAGAAAACTGGAAGCTAGAGAGCGTCTGGATTCCCGCACCCGGATCATGGTGCACAGCTCAAATCCAGAAAGATCCAGGCCATGGCTGGAGACAAGTAAGCAATGATAAGCATTGTCCTCAATCAAGGCCAAACCCTGCAAATGACTTTGAACATGATCACAAATAATCCCTTTGTTTTTCAAGACTGCTTGTATGCCTTGGGCACGATCCATATCTGGTTCAACAAGGAGGAAACGATATTTTGATGTTTCATCAGACAGTATCATCACCCAGCCCCCTTGGTTATTTACAAAGTAAAATTTAGTACTCACCAAGCATTAGCGGCTAGCAGATCAAAGCCTGGATTGTCCACATTGTCTCAAATCGGGATTGGAGCCCTTTTTGCTCTTTGCGCAGTTTTGATATAGAAGTTTTGCATACGCAGCACAGGTGTTTTTTTATGCACAATCCATTTACATCTTTACATAAAAATAAGAAATTACGAGCAAAGTTGCAATCCCGGGGTACCAAGCCCAAAGCAAGCCCTGGTCCTGAACAAAAAAAAACAGAGGCTGACAATGACGCTGATTTATTTCTTCATGCCACACATGGCGTAACGCCCATGGATAAGAGGGGACGAGATATCGCCAGTAGCAGTCCCCCTCCTTCAGCGCCATTGACCCAAGCCCCAAGCTTCAAACAACTGCTGGAAGACAATATTGAGTTCGAAATGGAGCATACCCACGAATATCTCACGGGTCAGCTCAAGGGATTGGATGCAAAAATTTTTCGCAAACTGCAAAGTGGGCAATACAGTGTCCAGGGACATCTGGATTTACATGGTATGAACACAACCCAAGCCCAGATAGCTGTTTTGGATTTTGTACGGCGTAACTTTCTGGAAGGAAAGCGATGTGTCTTGCTTATTCCAGGGCGAGGACGCAATTCTCCCATGGGACAAGGAGTGCTTCGCCAGGAGATATCCACCTGGTTGACCCAAGCACCACTTAAGCGCATTATTTTGGCTTTCTGCACTGCTCAGCCCAAACACGGGGGAAGTGGAGCTATCTATCTGCTTTTACGCCAGGCACGCAAAGCCAGCGGAAAAATTTTCTGGCAGGATATTTTTATTGATTTGGAAGGCTAACGCTCAAAACTTCTAACAACACAGGATCAAATAATGGGTTTTTTCTCACGTATAAAAAAACTTTGGGGTCCCACAGAAGGGGAAGAGACTCAAAAATATCAAGTAACCCAAGAAAGTATAAACTCTGAAATATCCGATCAGGTCGTAGAAGAGAGTGCGCAAGACAATGTCACGCCAACTCTTACGTCGGCTGCTCCCATTATAGACCCAACGCATGATCAGCCTGTTGTTGCTCCCAATACTGATCTCCACCATGATGCTCAGGAGCCGCCCCTGACATCACCCCTGATTGTGGAAGAAAAAGTCGAAAAAACTGGTGGGTGGCGTAATTTTTTCGGCCTGAAATCCAAACAAGACTTCCCAGAAGATGAACCTGTACCGACATCAGTTCAATCCCAACAAGAAATCTTATTTCAAGATAAACCCACAGCTGCTGTACTGGAGCCCTGGCAACAACAGCTGACCCAGGCCCTGCATGCAGCAGAGCCCCGCTTATCTACCTGGATGACCCATATTTTGGACGGTATTGAGACCAGGGGTGAAAAACTATGGGCTCGACTGTATTTTCTGTTCGATCAATTGGAAGTCCCCAAGGAAGAAGCCACCGACTTTATGCGTAGGTTTGAACTATGGCTTGAAGATATGGATTATGAGCATATCCAGGAATTTCGTTCTGAACTACAGTACCGTATGGCTTTAGCCCTGGACCTGGAAGATGAGGAAGATGAACGCGACCGTTTGCTCCTTAAGCTTTCCTCAGGTTTGAGCAAAACCAGAGAACAATTGGCCAAAGGCATTGATCAGCTCCTGGCCATGACCAGCGGCTATGATGATACTTTTTGGGACGAATTGGAAGAAATCCTGCTCATGGCCGACGTTGGCGTCAATGCCACCCAGGAACTTTTAAAACGTTTACAACCCAGAGTTCGTAAGGCTGGAATTACCGAAGCAGCGGAGTTTAAAGCGCTACTTAAGGAAGAATTGGCTGCGGTTTTTGTGGAGGCCACACCTCCAGTCCCTGTCCAAGGCCCAGAAGTAGTGCTTATGGTTGGAGTGAATGGGGCTGGAAAAACCACCACCATTGCCAAATTGGCTCACCGCGCCCAAATGCAGGGTCGCAAAGTCCTGGTGGCAGCGGGGGATACTTTCCGAGCTGCGGCCATAGAACAACTCCAGGTCTGGTCCAAGCGCGTGGGAGCAGGTTTTTATGCCAAGGAACATGGCAGTGACCCAGCAGCTGTCGCCTTTGAAGCTGTGGATCACGCCCTTAAAGAGGGCTATGATCTGGTCTTTGTGGACACCGCTGGACGCCTGCAAACCAAGCATAACCTCATGGAAGAACTCAAAAAAATAAATCGCGTGCTCGGTAAAAAAATTGAAGGTGCTCCCCAACGCACCATCTTGGTCTTAGATGCCAACACTGGGCAAAATGCCCTGTCCCAGGTTAAACTCTTTTCCCAGGCAGCGCCTGTCAATGAAATCATTTTGACCAAACTCGATGGCACGGCCAAGGGTGGAATTATTGTGGCCATTGCTCTGGAGTTTGGCCTCCCCATTACCTTTGTAGGACTAGGTGAAAAAATGGAAGATTTGCGTTCCTTCTCTGGTCAGGAATTTGTAGATGCACTTTTTGGTTAAACGCACTGATAACATCCTAGTACAGGGGCGGTTGGTGCATCGCCCCTGCTACACTGAATATCTTACCTTTGGCTCCGTAAGAATATTTTTTAACCTGCCAATTCTTCTTTGGTCACTGCCTCAGACTTTACCCGGTCCAGCAAATCAGCCAGGGCTGGTTTGACGTGCTCGCGGATATCCCCGGCCACAACCAAAAAAAGAAGATCATCACCAGGAACATATTCTCCACTCCTGGCTTCAATGACCACACGAAAAATTCCTTCCCTGGCTTCAACTTCCTGCCGGATAGCCTCAACTTTGGCCTGATCTACCACTACCTTGATGCGATCTACACGCGAGCCATCGCCACGCGACCAATTACGCACCACACCATTATGGACCAAAACCATACCCACCTGGTCCTGAAAACCTGGTTCTTGCTTTAACTTGGCAATACATTGACTGATATCCATACGTTCCTCGATCAAATTTCAAGTTCTTGTAAATGCGTACGCACAAAATCCAATTCAGGATCAAGTATCAGGGCCTGAAAAAGTAACTCATGCGCCTTA
>JAAYGN010000089.1 GCA_012727715.1 Desulfovibrionales bacterium
GCAATACCCTGGTCTCCCGCATTAAATCCCTGGTAGCCTCAACTCATACCCAGGGTGTTATTAACGATATTGGTGGTTTTGGAGGGCTTTTTAAGCCGTCTATGGCTGGATTAACCGATCCTGTCCTGGTGGCAGCCACAGATGGAGTGGGCACAAAACTTAAATTGGCTTTTTTATTTGATCGTCATGAAACCATTGGCATTGATCTGGTGGCCATGAGTGTCAACGATATTATTGTCCAGGGTGCCAAGCCTCTATTTTTTTTGGATTACTTTGCCACAGGACGGCTGGATATTGATAAGGCGGAAACAATTATTAAAGGTATTGCTTTAGGTTGCAAAAAAGCAAAATGCGCCCTTATTGGGGGTGAAACCGCTGAAATGCCCGATTTTTACGCAGATGGTGAGTATGACCTTGCCGGGTTTTGCGTGGGCATGGTGGATAATAATAACATTGTTGATGGTTCAACCATTGGTATTGGGGATGTGCTTATTGGTCTGGCCTCATCTGGTGTCCATTCCAATGGTTATTCCTTGGTGCGGAAAATTTATACCCAGTCCAACCTTGCTCCCACAGATATTTTTCCTGGCACCAAGAACAGTGTTGCTGATATTTTACTCGCTCCCACCACCATTTATGTGGAAACAGTGCTGAACATCCTTCGGGACTGGGCCATTGCCGGTATGGTCCATGTAACAGGTGGTGGTTTTTATGATAATATTATTCGGGTCTTGCCTAAAACTGTCATCGCACAAATTCGCTTTGGTTCTTGGACCATGCCCCCAGTCTTTACCTGGCTTAAAGACCAGGGACAGCTAACCTGGGAGGAAATGCTCCAAATTTTTAATTCAGGCATTGGCTATATTTTGATCGTGAAAAAAGAGGTTGCTGCTGATATTATCCAGCGTTTGCAGGCCTTACAACAGGAATCCTGGATTATTGGTGAAATTGTTGAACGCAAAGGCGAAGAAGAACAGGTCGTCATTGATTTTTCTTCGTTGGCTGCCAACACCTGCCTCTAAGCACAAAGATGAACTATACCACGGTTTATTCCACGGATCGTCCTATTTGCAAGAAATGCAGACAGATCCCTTGCACCTGTGTGCGCAATACCCAAGGAACCACCAGACAAGCTGTGCGTATTCTTCGCGAAACCAAAGGCCGAAAAGGAGCTGGAGTAACCGTGGTTACGGGATTGGCCATGACCAGTGCTGAACTCAAGGCCCTGCTGACCCTGTGCAAAAAACGTCTGGGCTGTGGGGGTACGATGCGCGGTGATGTTCTGGAATTTCAAGGAGAACACCGGGACGCATTACTCCACATTTTCTCAGCAATGGGTATAGAGGCCCAAAAATCAGGACACTAATCCGGCTTTTGATTTCTTACTCTTTAGACCAAACTTTGACGGAAAAATAAAAAATCATTATATTTTGAAGATTGTTTGACCTGTAAGACTTCGTGCACCTTTTTATACCCTGGGCAAAGTGCCTTGCAAGGAGACTCCTATGATTATCAAAGAGTGGATGACCAAAGATGTAATTACTATTGATCCCGAGGCATCCATGATGCGTGCGGCCAAATTGATGAAAGAAAAGGACATTCGCCGTCTTCCTGTGGTTGATAACCAGGGCAAGGTTATGGGCATACTCAGTGATCGTGATGTCAAAGAAGCTTCTCCCTCCAAGGCCACTACCTTGGATGTCCATGAGCTCTATTATCTTTTGGCTGAAATCAAAGTGAAAAACATTATGACCCCCAATCCCTTAACCATTAGTGAAGATGATACAGTCATAAAATGTGCGGCCATTATGCATGATAAAAAAATATCAGGGTTACCTGTCTTAAATGCCCAGCAAAAGCTTGTGGGCATTATGACCCAAAATGAGGTTTACCGCGTTCTTCTCAGCATTACGGGTGTGTATCACGGTGGCATCCACATGGGCCTCAAATTGCCTGATAAACGTGGTACCTTAAAGGAAGTCCTGGACTGTTTGCGGGGCTACAAGGCCAGAGTAATTTCTGTCCTGACCTCCTATGATCAGGTAGAAGAGGGATTTCGTCAGGTGTTTATCCGAATTAAGGATATGGATAAATCGGTCCTTAACGAATTACACCAAGAATTGTCTGAAAAGTATGACCTGACCTTTTGGATTCGAGATAACATTAGTACCTTGAGCTAGAGGGGAGTCTTCAAGGCTTTAAAATTATAAACTTCAGCCGCGTGCACACGCCAAGAGGATAGTACACATGCAGGACAGTTATCCCATCAAAGATACATTTAACCAGATAACAGACACATTGCATGCTGCTCTGGCCACAGATTATGTTATTGGTTTGCTTATTGCTGTAGGACTGATTGCCTTTATTTTGGGCCGACTCAGTAAATAATAGCAAGATCCTGACAATAAAAAGGCCGGATCTGCACTGACCCGGCCTTTTTATCAGCTTATGTTTGCTCGTTTTTCAATAACTACACGCTTTAATAACCACCCTGTTAACAATTTTGCAGGTCACCTTGAAAAAGACCCACTGCACCACTTAAGGGCAAACACAGGGAAATACCTGTGCCCGGCTTACACAAAGCCGCACTCTTGGCAATGGCCTCCATAACTTGTTGGCTGATGCTTGTGGGCACTGCATTTAAAACAATATCTTTTTCTGGTTCAATGGGAATACCAAAAAGATGTGGGATGTTTTCTGCCCCACAGCCTCGTCCATGCAGCACTGTTGCCCCCTTGGCTCCAGCTTCCTTGGCCGCATCAATAACCACATTGCCCCAATCCTTGTTCACAATGGTAATAATTAAAGACCAGCTACCTTCCACCATTATTTATGTCCTCGCCGATAATGTAAATTCCCCACCAGCATGACGGCTAAAATAGGCACCATGGCAATAAGAGCCACCAGGCCAAAGCCATCCACCAATGGGCTACGATTTTCCAACATACCTGCTGCCCCCAAAGATAAGGCAACCACAAAAGAGCTGACCATAGGACCTGTGACCACGGTACTGGCATCATAGGCAATGGTTACAAAGCTTGGGGTACAATAACGACTTAAAATAATAATTGCCGCGTAACCCGGACCAATAATCCAGGTTATGGGCCAGCCATATACAAGTCTGGTCATACCAAGGCCTGTGGCCACAGCAACACCCAAACAAAGGACAATGACCAAAAGCTTCTTGGGTACCGCACCCGAGGTGGCTTCTTCCACCTGTTGACCCAAAACACTGACCGTGGGTTCTGCAGCACAAACCAAAAGTCCCAAGATAAACCCAAAAGGGATCAGGGAAAAACCATTCCAGGTGGTGGCTAACAGGACCCCCAGGCTTCGGCCCACAGGCAGAAATCCCAAATTTACACCGTGAAGAAAAAAAGACAGGCCAATAAAAACCAGGAATCCACCACGAAGAATACGTGAAAAAAATCCCGGAGGCAGGGGTGAGTGCTTTTTATTCCAAGGCAAAAGGCTAAAGAGCCAACCAGCCAAAAGTACCGGAGCAATGCCTCGGAACACTCCAAGCATCACCCCACGCATGTCCAAACATTCCCACAAAAGACTCATGACCAAAAAATTCCCAAAAGCATAACCCCCACCATAGGCCCCAGGGCCACCAATCCTAACAGTCCAAAGTTATCTGCAGAAGAAGCACGCTTGCCCAAAACCGTAACAAAGCCAATACCCAATGAGAGTAAAAAAGGTACTGTTAATGGACCTGTGGCTACCCCTCCGGAATCAAAGGCCAAGGCCACAAAGGTTTGGGGAACAAAAAGTCCAAGTAACAACGTTCCACCATACCCGACACCTAAAACCAAAGCTGGAGGCAGCCGAAAGATAATCCTGAGTAACGCCAGGCAAAAGGCCAGGCCAATACCGGCCACCACAGCAACAATGACGACCATGGGCGGAGGGCTGGTCTCTGTGGATACCGCCTTGATTTGTTCCGCCAGCACCGCAACACTGGGATCAGCAGCATTGGCGGCCAAACTGACAAACAAAGCTATACAAAGTAAAATAGCCAGATTGGGAGAAAAAGGCAGGCGAGACCCAAACATATCTCCCAGGGGGCTGAGACAATAATCTACTCCGCGTAAAAAAAAGAAACTGCCAATAAAAACTAAAAACGCACCTACAAACCAGCGAATCAAAAGTTCGGTGGTCATAAACCCAGTTAAAAAATGCATAAGGAGTGCTAAGATAACCACAGGTGCTAAAGAAATAAAAGCTTCTTTTAACTTTTCAAGCACATTTTCATCCTTTTTCTTCTACCCTTCTTTTTATGATACTGGAACAACACTTGGGCAAAGTAAACGTTACCTTGAAAGTTTTCAAATAAAAAAAACATTTTTTATTTTTTTGATGCTGGCTTTTGTACGATGCAAAAAATATCCAGATATATTGGTGCACGCATCAGCCTCGAACTGATGTTATGGTGACTGGACCACTTGTGGTCGAGGATGAACCTGTTCAGTCAAGGACAGGGTTTGGCTGGGAAAAAAGAGGTCTACAAAAGGAAGAACACTTTGAACCAGGACCTTGCCCCCAGCTTCATTCACATGCACTTTATCCTTATGACGCATACGTACAGGAATGCCATTGGCATCAGGCAGGAGGGAGGTATATTGGCCCTGTTCATCAGCTAAAACAGCATAGGTATCCACATAAATCCTGGTTTCAGGGGCAACCAGGGTAGCAGCCAGCTGTTCTTGAGAGAGCATTTTGACCCGGGTAGCGTGAGGTTCTTTACCCATAATGGGTAAACCCACCCAAATAAGCTTTGCTCCCCCGGTCTGGGCCAGGTCAGCCAAGGTTAGGGCGCGTTTGAAATACTCCCCAGCCCAAGACAGGGTTCCGGCAATATGCCGCTTTTTCTGTTCATCAATAATATCCTGAGCATCATTGGCTCCCAGACAAATGATAACCAGATCAGGGTTAAATTCTTGTACGAGCTCGGCCATCCGCATTTCCCAATTAAAATAATCCGGTCGACACAGACCTGTGGAGTACTTGGCCTCCCGGCGTACCTCAAAATCTTGGCGGTGGCGTAATGTACGCAATAAAACCGGACCAAAGCCCTCCATCATCAGGGAGTCCCCGACCAAAAGCACCCTGGTTGGGCAGTCCGGCTCCCTTGGATCCATTCCTGGCTGTATTTTTTGGAGATGAGGTAAAAAAGCAGGCTTGGTTAAAAATTCTGGCTTAAAAAAATGTACATTTTCTTGGGACAGCTTGGAAACAAAGCTTGCTGTGTCAAATATGCTCTTATTGTTGAAATACGGCGCCTTGAACATAAGAGCGCCCAAGGTTTTTTGTCTGTTTTTACCTTGCATACCAAGGTCCAGGTCGGGGTCAAAAAACTGCTGAACAAGATGCAGCCAAGGTGAATCAGGATGAGTACCGGAAAAGGAAACTTTTTTGCTTGGTCTTCTTTCAGTGGTGACAATATCAGTGACCGCTGACGTGGTCTGGGGTGTGGCAAGAGCC
>JAAYGN010000090.1 GCA_012727715.1 Desulfovibrionales bacterium
GCCCGCATACTCCGGCTTGAAGGCCCCAGCCTTCAATACAATGACAACGTAGCAGCGCAACTTTAGATGATAGAAAAGCAGATCGATATAAAAATCCTCTCCAGCCACTTCAAGATGCACTTGTTTATCAACATAGGAAAATCCGCTTCCAAGCTCCAACAAAAAATCCGTAACATGTTTCACCAACTCGTGCTCAACTTCACGCTCATGGGCTTCATCACCGATAGACAGGAAATCAAAAATATACGGATCCTTCAGTACTTCTTGGACCATGTCCGACTGCAAATCTGGTAGGCGGTCTTTGAAATTACTCACCTTGTGAGCATCAATCTGGTGGGCGTAGAGTTGTGTTTCAATCTGTATTTGCAAAACAGACCATGACCAGCCATGCACAATAGCTTGCAGGCCATACCACAAGTGCTCATTGTCAGCTTTGAGCTTCTCCATCAGAGTAATTGTGTGCCCCCAAGGCAATTTGGCAACAAGCTATTGCCAAATTGACGATAATGCCAAAATTTAAAAAAGACAGGGTTATTTAAGGGAGTTTGAGATGTTTATTTTTTGTAAGCCAGCCATAAAACTCCGCCAACAGACACTGCTTCTAGAGATGGATGTTCATACAGCAATATAGAAGCATACTTAACCATACTTTGATGTTGTACAGCCATACTTTCAAATACCCAAGCATAGGGAGTAATACACAGTTATATTTAAAAATATGTTAATATAATACCGACTTGTCTATTCTTAAATCTTTATGCGTATGCTACTGTATGGGCATCTAAGAGGGCAGGACAAGGGAGGTAGGCCCACCTTTTTGGTAGTCCCCTCCCATCCTGCCCTGTGGGACGACTTATTCGCCTATGGCTCAACGTATGAAGACAATGAAATACACCTTAAAATTTTACACCGTTATTTTTCTAAGTCTCACCCTGTACTTGCCTGGAACTTTTGCACAAGAACTACCAGCCAAACTGCTTGAAGCCATTGCTCGCCAAGAATCTGGACTCAACCCCTTAGCCATTAACGTTAATGGCCAGTCTTTTTTCCCCACTACAAAAAAAGAGGCTGAGAATATGATCCGTGAAGCTCATGAAGCAGGAGCTTCCTATGATGTTGGCTTAATGCAAATAAATTCCTGGTGGATAAATCGCTATGGGATTCCAGCTGAAAAATTGCTGGAGCCAGACTTTAATATCTTGTGGGGAAAGAAAATCTTGGCTCAGGAAATTATGAGATACGGTCTAAATTGGCAGGCAGTAGGTAGATACCACTCTCCTAACATGGAACGTGGTCGTCACTATGCCTGGAGAGTTTACTACCAATTAGTAAAGCCAAAAGTTTTAGATATGCCCAAGGGAGAAATATATGCCGAGCAAAAAACTTGTTCTCAAGACCTACCTGTCTCCAGAGGAATTTGGAGAAATCCACAAGTTGGCACGCCGGGCAGGGTTATCCCTTTCCACATTCAGCAAAAGGGTTTGTCTGGGCTACACTGTGCCAAGCCTGGAACACCACGAAGCACGAATGGAACTACGTCGTCTCAAAGGTGACTTGGGTCGTCTTGGTGGGTTGGTTAAACAAGCTTTAGTCCATGGTGCAGATAGGCAGCTTGTGCATAAATTACTTAGAGAACTGGATTCTAGACAAAGAGAAGTACAAACAGCCATTCAACTTATTTGCCAATGATAAGTAAGAGAATATTCATCAAGGCAGCCCATGATAATTATGCTCGCCTTGCTGCCTACATTTCAAATCCAGGTCCAAGGGGTGAAAAAATCCTTTTCAACTGGAGTGCTGGATGTGTTGGTGGTGATAATTACCAAGAAAATATTGCTGAAGTCCTGGATGTGCAGGCGTTGAATACCCGTACCCAAAAATCCAAAACCTATCATCTTGTTGTTAGTTTTCGTCCTGAAGATGAAAGACAGCTCACTCCAGAAATATTTCAAGCAATCGAAGAAAAAATGGCTCAGGCTCTTGGCTATCAAGATCATCAGCGACATTGTGGAGTCCACAAAGATACTGCCAATATCCACATGCACGTTGCCTACAATATGATCTCTATAGAGTTATCCCATAGTGTCCGGGGATGTGTAAAAAGCACGTTATTTCAAGAAATTATCAACGCAATACAAGTAAGGCAATCCACTAACGGCCATTGATGAACCCCACAAATATGGGTTCATCAGGGGTATTGAAGAAATTTTTAGGGGGTTGTTCTTGAGGAGGGCTAACTCTATGGCACGACTGGTAAAACCGCTGACGGCCACTCAGGTGCAGAAC
>JAAYGN010000091.1 GCA_012727715.1 Desulfovibrionales bacterium
ATTGCATACCATTGTTGGTGCGGGCAAAACCGAAGGAGCCATGGATGCGGGAAATTTGTTAAAACCCATGCTGGCCCGGGGTGAATTGCATTGTATTGGTGCGACTACTTTGGATGAATACCGCAAATATATTGAAAAAGATCCTGCTTTGGAGCGTCGTTTTCAACCTGTGCTGGTGGATGAGCCAAGCATTGAGGATGCTATTTCTATCTTGCGTGGATTAAAAGAACGCTTTGAAGTGCACCATGGGGTGCGTATTTCTGATTCAGCTCTGGTTACGGCAGTAACTTTGTCCAGCCGGTATATTTCTGACCGTCAATTACCGGATAAGGCCATTGATCTTATGGATGAGGCTGCGGCCATGATTCGCACGGAAATAGACTCCTTGCCCACAGAACTGGATGACATCAACCGCAAGATCATGCAGCTGGAAATAGAGCGTGAGGCTTTGCGTAGAGAGAGTGATGCAGCATCTCGCGACCGCTTGGAAAAACTGGAAAAGGAATTGGCAGAACTCAAAGAAATCCAAACCAGTCTTCGGGCTCAGTGGGAGCAGGAAAAAAGCGGTATTGATGCCATTAGTGCCTTGAAAAAAGAATTGGAAGCTACCAAGGAAGCCATTGCCAAGGCTGAACGGGAATATGACTTAAACCGTGCGGCAGAGCTTAAATATGGCCGTTTAACAGAGTTGGAGAAAAAACTATCAGCCATCTCCGGTAGCCATGATGATGAGACCAGACTGTTACGCGAAGAGGTTGGCCCTGATGATATTGCAGCTATAATTGCCAAGTGGACAGGTATTCCCGTGACCAAGCTGGTGGAAGGGGAGCGGGAAAAGCTTTTGAAGTTGGCCGATGTGCTTCATGAGCGGGTGGTCGGTCAGGAAGAAGCGGTTCACGCTGTGGCTGACGCGGTGCTCAGGGCCAGGGCGGGTCTGAAAAATCCACAACGTCCCATTGGTTCCTTTATGTTTTTGGGGCCAACAGGGGTGGGCAAGACCGAGTTGTGTAAAACCTTGGCCCGGACTCTTTTTGATACTGAAGAGAACATGGTTCGCATGGATATGAGCGAATACATGGAAAAGCACACCGTGGCCCGGCTTATTGGCGCGCCTCCTGGATATATTGGATATGATGAGGGTGGCCAGCTTACGGAAGCTGTACGCCGCAAGCCCTATAGCGTGGTGCTTTTTGATGAAATTGAAAAGGCGCATCCTGATGTCTTTAACGTGCTTTTGCAAATCTTGGATGATGGCCGTTTGACGGATAGCCAAGGTCGGACCGTGAACTTTAAAAATACCATCATCATCATGACCTCCAATATCGGCTCGCCCACACTTTTGGAAGGCATTACTGCCCAGGGTGAGTTGCGTGCAGGGGTGCGTGAAGAAGTTATGCAGCAACTGCGGGGACATTTTCGGCCCGAGTTTTTGAACCGGGTGGATGAAATTGTGCTGTTCAAGCCTCTTTTGGTTGAGCAGATCATGCGCATTATTGATCTGCAATTGGTTGATTTGCAGGCCCGACTGGATGAACGAAAAATTACCCTGGAACTGACATCCAGAGCCAAGGAATTCATTGCCCGTGAAGCTTATGACCCGGTCTATGGAGCCCGGCCCTTGCTCCGTTATTTGCAACAACGCATTGAAACACCGTTGGCCAAGGAAATCATCGGCGGTCGCCTCCTGGATGGGCAGCAGATGGTTGTGGATGAACAAGATAATGACCTGGTTTTTCGGTCCTCATAACAATTTTGTTTTTGAATTCCTATAAAAGTACAGGGTGGGGTCAAACCCACCCTTTTTTTATACTATTTGCAGGTTATGGTTGTTAGGGAACCACTGATTAAACCGTTTTCGCCACTCCTGCGTAGGCGTGACTATAGTGCCCTTTAGGGTAAGTCCAGGATAATCAAGATGTTGGGTTCCCACTTTCGTGGGAATGACGTTTTAATCAGAGCCTCCTTCGTTGCCAGCATTTTCAATCCAGGTGCTGATTTCTTCTTTGGAGGGAATTCTTCCTGTGCATTTTACCACTCCATCAATGACCACCGCCGGTGTGGACATGACTCCGGCGGCCATCATTTCTTTGAAGTCTGACACTTTTTGCACCACAATATTTCCACCTTTAGTAGCAACGACTTCTTTGACCAGTTTTTCCGTTTGCGCACACTGGGCGCATCCAGGGCCCAATACCTTGATTTCCATTATCTTGCTCCTGTTCATGAAAGTATATGCGGACCAACACTATTAAAGAGCCAGCCCACCAGAGTAAAAATTATCCATAAATAGCCAATAAACGTGGCTTGCAGTTTGATAGTCATGATTTGGCGTAACATCATTACTTCTGGAATGCTGGCCGCCACAGCACTCATGCAAAAAGCCAAAGTTGTGCCCATGGGGAGTCCTTTTGTGAGCAGGCTTTCCATGATGGGGATAATCCCGGTCACGTTGGAATACAGGGGAATACCAATGAGTACTGAGGCAGGTACTGACCACCACTCACCTGCACCAAGGTTTTGAGCAAACCAGTTTTCCGGAACAAAACCATGCAAAGCAGCACCAATGCCCACGCCAATAATGACCCATTTCCATACTCGCTGGAAAATAGAGGCGGTTTCATTATAGGCAAAAGTATGGCGTTGTTGGATGGTAAAGCCATGTTTTTTTTGAGAGTCATGGACATATTGTTGTGTGGGCTCTTTTTCCATGGCTTCAAGAATAAAGGGCTGTAACCAGCGCTGCACCTTAAGTTCATCCATCACAAAACCACCTAAAATACCGGCCAACATGCCCACCAGCACATAGATAATGGTGAACTTCCAGCCCAAAAGACTCCAGAGCAGGACCACTGCAATTTCGTTGATCAGGGGCGAGGTAATCAGAAAGGACATGGTGATACCCATGGGGATACGCGCTGTGGTGAATCCCAAAAATAAAGGAATACTGGAACAGGAACAAAAGGGGGTGATAGCTCCAAAAAATGCACCCAAAAAATAGCCCAGGCCACGTCTTTTTCCGGCCAGAAAATCGCGGACCAATTCGACCTTCAAGGATACGCGGATCCAGGCCAATGCGTAAATAAGCAGGACCAGCAGTAAAAGGATTTTTGCTGTGTCATACAAGAAAAATTCCAAGGAGAGCCCCAGGTGTGACCCAGGAGCAAAGCCCCACAGCGTAAAAACCAGCCAGTGAGAAACAGGCATAATATGGGTATAGGCCAGCCACCAAAAGGTTGCTAGGCTGGTCACAACAGCAAAATAACCAAGATTCCATAATGGGGCATTATGGGCATTGGGGTGCAATTTTGAGGGCGTGGTGGGCATAGTCATAATAGTATGATATTTCTATAAGAGTTGAATAGTTGAAGTATTTTCTCAAAAAAAAGTGGGTCTTATTTAGGGACGCGCTCAGGTAAGATCCCTGGTAAAATATGGCTTTCATCTCTAAATTTTTGACAGAGCTGTGGATTGCCGGCGCAACATTCTGTGGTCAGATAAGCGATCATATCCAGCATCATGGGAATATTGGCCTGATAGCGCATAAACCGTCCTTCGCGTTCCACATCCACCAGGCCGCTTTGAACGATGGTTTTCAGGTGAAAGGAGAGGTTGGTGGACGGGATATCCAGTTGTGTGGCAATGTCACCAGCCACCAATCCCTCGGGCGCGCTTTTGACCAGGAGTCGAAAAAGGTCCAAACGGACCTCGGAAGACAAGGCTTCAAAAATTTTACAGGCTTGCATATTGTCCATACAATGACATTTCAACATTATTTGAAACATGTCAAGACAGGAGTGTTTTTTTATCTTATCTGGTCTGAACCATACAATTTTTGGTTTGGGCAAGGCTATGGCTTGGTTAGACAAAAAAGGATCATAGTTTGAGATAACGCTTTGCGTGTTGGCTTGACCAGACTTGGACCTTGCCCTAGTATTTTTGGATACATGGATTCACATATGGTGAACCATAAGCAATGCTATTTTTGAGGAGGATGTATGGTCCAAAAGGCTGATAAAATTTGGTTTGATGGTCAGCTTGTACCCTGGGATGAAGCTCAGGTGCATGTCCTGACCCATACTCTGCACTACGGAGTCGGTGTTTTTGAAGGTATTCGTTGTTATACGTGCACTGATGGCGGTTCTGCTGTCTTTCGGCTGGAAGAACATGTGGAGCGACTTTTCCTTTCTGCCAAGATCAATGAAATGGTTATTCCCTTTACCCAGGATCAAATCAGCCAGGCCATTATCGAAACTCTTAAGGCAAACAAGCTGGCCGAAGGGTATATCCGCCCCCTATGCTTTATTGGTGCGGGGATCATGGGTGTTTATCCCGGAGAAAATCCCATTCAGACCATTATCGCCACCTGGCCCTGGGGTGCGTATTTGGGTGACGAAGCCCTGGAAAAAGGAATCCGGGTCAAGACCTCCACCTTTGCCCGTCACCATGTCAATGTCATGATGACCAAGGCCAAAACCTGTGGCAATTATGTTAATTCTGTGCTGGCCAAGCGTGAAGCCATTGCTGATGGCTACGATGAAGCCTTGATGCTGGATACCGATGGCTATGTCTCTGAAGCCACGGGAGAAAATATTTTTATTATTCGTGGTGGAGTGATCAAGACGCCTTCCCTGGGTTCTATTTTGGGTGGCATTACCCGAGAATCCCTGATAATTCTGGCAGAAGATCTGGGCTATACCGTGGTGGAAGATCGCTTTACTCGTGATGAACTCTATAGCGCGGATGAAGCTTTTTTCAGTGGTACTGCCGCAGAAGTGACTCCCATTCGTGAAGTGGACCGGCGCACCATTGGTGCCGGACGCCGTGGACCTGTAACCAAAGCACTGCAAGACGCCTATTTCAAGGTGTTGCGTGGAGAAAATCCCAAGTACGGCAAGTGGTTGGCTCGGTACACCATTTAGCGAGTTTTTTAGGCCGGGCTGGTTCAGGCTGGCTCGGCCATATCCATTTTCCTCATGAGTCAAGATAGCCTTACTTCTCGCTACCGTCCCCAGACTTTTGCCCAAGTGGTGGGACAGGACGCCATCAAGCGTATTTTATCCCGTTCAGCAGCTGTGGGTCGGGTGGCACCAGCCTATTTGTTGAGTGGCACCAGGGGCGTGGGCAAGACCACTTTGGCCCGGATTTTTGCCAAGGCCTTAAATTGCGAGCATGGCCCTGGTGCAGAGCCATGTAATGCCTGTTCTTTTTGCCGCCAGATTACCCTGGGTGCAGCAGTGGATGTGGTGGAGATTGATGGTGCCTCCAATACTGGGGTGGATCATGTCCGCCGTCTTAAAGAGGATGTGGGCTATGCTCCCTTGGAGGGCCGCTTTAAGGTCATTATTATTGATGAAGCGCACATGCTCTCCAAAGCAGCCTTTAATGCGCTTTTGAAAACCCTGGAAGAACCACCCAAGCATGTTACCTTTATTTTAGCCACCACTGAACCAGAAAAATTTCCCCAAACCATTATCAGTCGTTGCCAACATCTGGTGTTCAAGCGTTTGCCTCAGAATGTCCTGGCCGCTCATTTACAAGAGGTCCTGAACCAGGAAAACGTTCTGGCCGAGGCTTCGGCCATCAATCTCTTGGCGCGGCGCGGGGCTGGATCGGTCCGGGACAGCATGTCTTTATTGGCCCAGGTTATGGCCCTGGGTGCGGACAAGCTGACCCTGGCTGAAGTGCGTGAAGTATTGGGTTTGGCCGGGCAGGAAGTTTTTATGCGTTTGGCTCACTCTATTCTTGAGCGCGATGTCCTGGGTTTACAGGCCTTGCTCACAGAAATTTTGGATTTGGGTGTGGATCTGGGTTTTTTCTTGCGTGAGCTTGGGGCCTGTTGGCGTAATCTTTTTTTATTGGGGCACCTTGGTCCTCAAGCTCGTGATATTATAGATCTGCCTGCTGAAGAAGTGCAGCTTTGGGCTGAGTTGTCCCCCAAATTTACCCTGTCCCATGTGCATGCGGCCTGGCAAATGACCCTGGAAAGTCAGCGCCAGGTGCTGACCAGTATGGAGCCGGCCCTGGCTTTGGAATTATTACTGCTGAACCTGGCCTTTCTGCCGGAACTTTTGGCTGTGGGTACGCAAGGAGTTGTAGCAGGAGGTCCGGCACCAGGTCATATTCCTGGCCGTGGTGCGACACCAAAAAGTATGGCCCAAGGTGCCCCCCCGAGCAGAGCACAGGATTTGGCCAGGCCCGCTGCCCATATTTCATCTGCTGGCTCCGCCCCAATTCCTCGCCCTGCGGCAACCGCCCCAGGCCTGGAGCAAAAAACTTTTTCAGATAGCAGTGAGCCCAAGCAAACACCGCCCAATATAAAACAGGACCAGCCAGCGGCAGCCAGGCCAGCAAGCTTTGGCCAATCCCGTGTAGCTCCAACATCTGTAAAGTCAGTGCGTGAAGAACCAGCTGATATGACTCCAGATACCAGCAAGCCCGCCCAGGCTGAAGCCAGCCCCAAGCCCGGTTCGACTGCCCCTACTTGGGAAGGGTTTGTGGCCTTTTGCCAGCGCGGTACAGACAGATTGAGTCCTGTACCGGGCCTGGATAAATGTGTGGGAACGTGGCGCGAGCAGGAGCTTGTGTTATGCTCTGGTCATGCTTTTTTATGCAAGCGGCTGGGGGAAAATTTGGCCCGCATAACTGATTTGGCCAGGGCTTATTTTGGTAAGGATACTCAGGTCCGCATTGAAGCCCAGCCCGCCCAAGAC
>JAAYGN010000092.1 GCA_012727715.1 Desulfovibrionales bacterium
AGGATTCTGGATTGCTTCACTGCGTTCGCAATGACTTGTTTCGATTTAATCAGTACCTCCCTAAGGAGCGGACAAGTACAATACAGGTCCTCTAATGCCCTTGAGCATACCTCATCAGCAGATTTTTCTTGCTATTCAAGGCATAATCCCTTAGACATGGCTGTTTCTACTCATTCCACACGCTCGAATTGTCTGGTTTGGCCCATGGGGGCTCATGCGAGCGGAGGATTAAAACCAAGGAGCTTTTCATGTCTTATGTAACCATGAAACAAATGCTGGAGACCGGTGTACATTTCGGTCACCAGACCCGGCGCTGGAATCCCAAAATGCGCCCCTTTATTTTTGGAGCACGCAAGGGAATTCATATCATTGACTTGCAACAGACTATTAAATTGTACCGCAAGGCCCATGACTTTATTGTGGATACCGTAGCCAAAGGTGGGAAAATTATTTTTGTGGGTACCAAGCGCCAGGCCCAGGATGTGATCAAGGCCGAGGCTGAACGTTGTGGCATGTATTATGTCACCAATCGTTGGCTTGGCGGGACCTTGACCAATTACCAAACCATTCGCTCCAGTATTGCCCGCTTGAAAAAATTGGAGTCCATGTTTGAAGATGGCTCCGTCAACCGTTTTGTAAAAAAAGAAATTGTGGATATGGAACGGGATGTAACCAAGTTAAACCTGACCTTGGGTGGTATCAAGGACATGGAAGAACCCCCTGCAGCAGCTTTTATCATTGATCCCCATCGTGAAGAAATTGCTGTCAAAGAATGCCGCAAATTGGGTATTCCCATTATTGCTGTGGTGGACACCAATTGCGACCCTGACCAAATCGACTATATTATCCCCGGCAACGATGATGCTATTCGCGCCATCAAACTCTTTTCCGCAGCCATGGCTGATGCCTGTATTGAAGGCCAGGCCCTGGCTAAAGATACCATACCTGCTTCAAAAGAACAGGTTATTGAAGAAATACCTGTAACCGAGGCTCCCATTGCCGACGAGAATTCGGCCGACAATACGGACGAGGAGAAGGAATAATGAGTATTAGTGCATCAATGGTAAAAAACCTGCGCGATCGTACTGGCGTAGGCATGATCGATTGTAAAAAAGCATTCACCGAATGTGGTGGTGATGAAGAAAGAGCCATTGCTTGGCTGCGCGAGAAAGGTTTGTCCAAAGCAGCAAAAAGAGCTGGCCGCGAAACTTCCGAAGGCTTGATTACTGTTGTCTTTGCTGAGGATGGCCAGTCTGCGGTCATGAGTGAACTTAAATGCGAAACTGACTTTGTGGCCAAAAATGAAGAATTCATTGCCTTGGCCCAAGGAGTTGCCAATAAAGCCCTGGAAATGAAAACAGATAATGTCGAAGCATTACCAGCTGAAGTTACCGACCTCACTGATCTTATTGGAAAAATTGGTGAAAATATGCAGGTGGGCTGTCTGGCCTATATGGCCCTGACCCAAAAAGGTATTATTGGCTCCTATGTGCATTCCAATAACAAGCTTGGTGTTTTGGTAAAACTCCATGGCCCGGCAACCCCAGAGTTGGCCAAGGATATAGCCATGCAGATTGCAGCTACAAATCCCATGTGCATTTGCCCAGATCAGGTGCCTGCTGAAGTTTTGGCCCAAGAAAAGGAAATTTATCTGGGCCAGGCCAAAGAAGAAGGCAAGCCTCAACAAATTGCAGAAAAAATTGTTGAGGGACGTATCCGTAAATATTTTCAAGAAGTATGCTTATGTGAGCAGTCCTTTATTAAGGATGAAAAAAAGACCATCAAGGATCTGCTCGGGAAGGATACCACTATCGTCCAATTCTTCCGCTTTGCCGTGGGCGCATAACCAGGGGCCGCAAGGCCCTTTTTTTGGGTCTGTTGCCTGGAATACAGGGGACAAAAACCGTATCTGTCTTTGTTGCACCAGACCTATGAAATGAGTATAGACTCTTTGTTATGAGAGTTGAGGCCTTCAGCATTTTTACTTCGACCTAAGGACACTATCCATGGACAAATTGTGCTACAACCGAGTCATGCTCAAATTAAGTGGAGAAGCTCTGGCTGGGAATCAAGGTTTTGGTATTGATCCTCAGACCATTTTAGATATTTGCCAGGAGCTAGCCGAAGCGGCATCCTTGGGCGTACAAATGAGTCTGGTTATTGGTGGTGGCAATATTTTTCGAGGTGTATCTGTCTCCTCCAAAGGCATGGATCGAGCCTCAGCAGATTATATGGGTATGTTGGCCACGGTTATGAACGCTCTGGCTGTCCAGGATGCCCTGGAAAAATTAAACATCTCTACCCGCGTCATGACTGCCATTAGCATGAAAGAAGTTGCTGAACCCTATATCCGCCGCCGAGCCATCCGCCATTTGGAAAAAGGTCGTGTGGTTATATGTGCAGCAGGCACAGGCATTCCATATTTTACCACAGACACAGCGGCTGCCTTGCGCGCCATGGAACTCAAATGTGATGCTATCCTCAAGGCGACGCGAGTCAATGGAGTCTATGATAAGGACCCGGAAAAACATGTTGATGCAACTATGTATACCCGGCTTACCTATCTGGATGTCCTCCAACAACGCTTGCGGGTTATGGATTCTGCCGCTATTTCTTTATGTATGGATAATAAAATGCCTATTGGAGTCTTTAATCTTTTTGTACCTGGAAATATTAAACGCGTAGTCAGGGGTGAAGACATTGGAACTATTGTCACAGGAGAGTAGTCATGGATGAACATGTGCAAGATTGTCATCAAAGAATGCAAAAAAGTATTGATAGCTTGGAAAAAGATTTTAACAAACTGCGTACCGGACGGGCATCCACGGCCTTGGTAGATAATATTCGGGTTGATTATTATGGTACACCGACACCTTTGAATCAGGTTGCGTCAGTGTCCATTCCTGATAGTCGAACTATTTCTATTTCTCCTTGGGATCGCAATGCCTTTAATAGTATTGAAAAGGCAATTATGAAATCCGACTTGGGGCTGACCCCCATTAATGATGGTCGTGCTATTCGTATCAATATCCCGCCATTAACTGAAGAACGCCGTAAAGATTTGGTCAAAACAGCCAAAAAATATACGGAAGATGCCAAGGTTGCGATCCGCAATGTGCGTCGAGATATCAATGACACCCTTAAAAAAATGCAACTGGCCAAAGAAATGAGTGAGGACGAACAGCATAAGGCTCAGGATGAAATTCAAAAAATCACAGATAACTTTGTCAAAAAAGTAGATAGCGTACTGGCTGAAAAAGAGAAGGAAATCATGGAGATTTAGCTCCCATCATGCCTCCTCTCACACATCTTGCCATTATTATGGACGGCAATGGACGTTGGGCCAAAGCCAGAGGACTATCGCGTAGCGATGGACATAAGGCTGGAACCACCGCAGCTCGGGCCATTGTTCAGGAATGCCGTAAACTTGGCATCCCATATCTGACCTTGTACGCCTTTTCCAAAGAAAACTGGTCACGTCCCAAGCAGGAAGTGGGATTTTTATTCACCTTGCTCAAGGATTTTTTGGAGACGGAATTACCTACTCTGCTTCAGCAGGAGATACGCTTACACGTACTGGGAGATTTGAATGGGGTGCCCTTGGCCACACGAACCATGGTGCAGCACACTATGAATAAAACTGCGTTGGGCACAGCCATGACCTTGAATTTGGCTCTCAACTATTCTGGCCGTCATGAAATCGTCCGGGCCTGCCAAAGGCTTTTGGCGCAAAAGGTGGCTCCCACTGATGTCAATGAAGAACTCTTTGCCCAACATTTGTACACCGCAGGAATGCCAGACCCAGATCTGATCATACGCACCAGTGGAGAGCAACGCCTGAGTAACTATCTTCTTTTTCAAAGCGCCTATAGCGAGCTGTATTTTACTGATGTGGCCTGGCCTGATTTTCATGCATCAGAACTCCACCTTGCTCTCCAAGATTTTGCCCACCGTCAGCGACGTTTTGGAGCCACAGGAGAAGAATCAGCATGACCAAGTCGCATGTACAACGTGTCCTGACCTCCATTCTTCTTCTGCCCATTCTTGGCTGGGCTATTTTTTGTGGTGATCCTGTTTTAAGCGTTATGCTTACCTTGGCCGCTGCTATTGGGCTGTTTGAATTTACAAGCATGTTTTGGCCAGGCAAGGAAAAATTGACCTGGAAAATTGGCCTGATCTTTGCTGGCATGACCATGATCTGGGCACCATTAACCTGGTCCGGCACAGCCTTGCTCCTCCTGGCTGCAATGGGTGCAGTGATCTTTTTTCTTCTGATCTACAATCAAAACACGGCACCCAATGCATTTTGGGATAGCCAGGTGTTATTTTTTGGACTGCTCTATCTGCCCTTTATTTTGCGTCTGTTGCGCTATTTAAGTGCCCCAGAAATCATCTTGGTGCTTCTGGCCACCTTTGCCACAGACACCGGAGCCTACTATACAGGTAGTCATTGTGGCGGTCCCAAAATCTGGCCCAGTATCAGCCCTAAAAAAACCTGGTCAGGCTCCTTGGGTGGTCTCATATTATGCACTCTAGTCACCTTGGCCTTGGGACTTCTCTTGGGCTCAGCCCATTGGGGAGCATGGATAATGCTGGGTATAGCCCTTAATCTGGCCGCCCAATTGGGTGACTTTTTTGAATCAGCGCTCAAACGTTGGCGAGGCATCAAAGATTCTGGCCAGGTCCTGCCTGGACATGGCGGGATTTTGGATCGTATTGATAGCCTGCTTTTTTCTTTGCCCATGTATTGTGGGTTGGCAGCTCTTGTTTCTTTTTTCCCACGTATCTCATGAAATATATTTCTTCCCTTACTTCTTCTTTGCTGTCCGTACCAGGTCAGCGTTATCTATCCATTTTAGGCAGTACTGGTTCCATTGGCACCAGTGCCTTGCGAGTTGTGGCCAAAAATCCTGATTCCTTTCATGTTCTTGCGTTAGCTGGAGCCAAAAATATGGAGCTCTTGGCCCAGCAAGCAATACAATTTCGCCCTGAGCATGTTGGAGTGCTGGATGAACAAGGGGCCCAAAGCCTGGCCTCCTTACTCCCCAAGGACTATTCCCCGTGCATTCATATCGGCCAATCAGGGTATATGACCCTGGCCACCCTGGACCAAGCCCAAATTATTTTGGCCGCCCAAGTTGGGGCAGCAGGATTAGTACCTGCTTTGTCCGCAGCTCAGGCCGGAAAAGTGCTTTGTTTGGCCAATAAAGAAGCCTTGGTTTTAGCTGGACACCTCTTTCGCCAGGCCTGTGCTCAATCTGGAGCCATTATTTTGCCTGTGGACTCTGAACATAATGCCTTGTTTCAGGCCAGTCTTGGCCATGGCCACAACCAGATCGCCCGACTGATTCTAACAGCGTCAGGTGGGCCATTTCGAACCAAAACCGTAGAGGAAATGACCAAGGTCACTGCGCAACAGGCCTTAAAACATCCCAATTGGTCTATGGGTGCTAAAATTTCCATTGATTCTGCCACCATGATGAATAAAGGGCTGGAAATCATTGAGGCAGTGCAATTATTTGGTATGGCGTCTCAAGACATCAATGTGGTGGTCCATCCCCAATCCATTGTCCATTCTTTGGTGGAATATACTGATGGCTCACAACTGGCTCATTTAGGTATTCCAGATATGGAAATCCCCATTGGTTATTGCCTGGGTTATCCTCACCGTCTCAACATTGGCCTCCAAGCTCTGGATCTGGCGCAGATCGGCACCTTGACCTTTGCATCTGCAGACCCCATACGTTTTCCCTGCTTAAACCTCGCCAGGCAAGCCCTGGCCGCAGGTCCTGGCCACCTGGTCATCCTCAACGCGACCAATGAAGTAGCTGTGGACGCTTTTCTCCATAACCGCTTACCCTTTTTAGGTATCGCACAACTTATTGAACATATGCTGACAACTACTCAACATACTGAGGCGCACAACCTGGAAGATATTTTGGCTTTGGACCACAATACCAGAATCTACGCTCAAGAAGCTTTAGGGAGGCTCAATGCTCATTAGTATTGCTGCCGTTATTGTTGTTTTAGGCGGACTTATTTTTTTCCACGAATTGGGTCATTTTGTGATAGCCCGAAGTCTGGGCATGGGTGTCAGTGTTTTTTCCCTGGGCTTTGGTCCTCGCCTGGCCGGCTTCAAACGCGGAAAAACTGACTATAAAGTGTGCGTCTTTCCCTTGGGAGGCTATGTACAATTGGTCGGACAGGGTCCTGACGAAGAATTACCTGAAGACTTTACACCAGAAGAATCTTTTTCCTCCCGACCGCCGTGGCAACGCATGCTGGTGGTCCTGGCTGGCCCTGTATTTAACTTTCTTTTGGCCTGGTTTATTTTTTGGGGCCTCTCCTTTAGTCAGGGAGTCCAGGAAATACTTCCAGTTATTGGTCAGGTCACCAAAGATAGTGCGGCTGAACAAGGGGGGTTGCAGCCTGGGGACAAAATACTGGCAGTGGATGGTCGAATAATTGCTGCGTGGGAAGACTTGGTACAACGCATTGAAACCAATAAAGGTGCCCCCATGGAGATCTCTGTGGAACGCGGCCAGGATTTACTTTTTCTCCACATTACTCCCAAACTTCAGGAGAAAAAAAATCTTTTTGGTGAAATTAAAACCATGCCCATGTTGGGCATTGCTCCCAAGGGAGAATGGGTCACCCGAGACTTAAACTTTTTTAGTGCAGCTCTGCATGGTGCCAGGCAAATTTGGGAAGTCAGTGGACTTATGCTTACAGGCATTGTCAAGCTCATTGAACGGGTTATTCCCTGGACAGACATGGGTGGAGTCATCCTCATTACCGAGATGATCCACAAAGAAGCCCAAACCGGGCTCATCAATCTTTTGGCCTTGGCTGCGCTCATTAGTATCAACCTTGGCATTTTAAACCTCTTGCCCATCCCGGTCCTTGATGGTGGCCATATCTTATTCTTTTTTTTGGAAATGATCACAGGAAAACCTTTAAGCCAACAAGTGCAACAAGTGGCTTTAAAGATTGGTATTACCTTACTTTTTATGCTCATGATTGTTGCCACTGCCAATGATATCCTGCGCCATTTCCGATAATCCTCTTGTAGTTATCAATTGTGCTGAAGAGCGGGCCCAAATCGTCCTGGGTACCAGGACACAGCTTTTGTTTGCCGAAGAAATCCATTGTCCGGGCCAATCCATTGTCCATTTGCCCACAGCCATTGAGCGTGGCCTGCGTGTTGTAAATATCAAAGTTAAAAACCTGGCCGGCATTGCCTGCGTGCGTGGGCCAGGCTCTTTTACCGGCCTGCGCATAGCTCATGCCACCATGTACGGCCTGGCCCGCCCCTTTGCACTGCCCATGGCTGGTCTGGAATACCCAACTCTTTTAGCCCATCAGGCTGATCCATTTTTCCAGAAGGAAATCTGGGTTTTGACCTATGCTCGAAAAAAACAGATCTATATGCAGGGTTTTGTCCAGGGCCAGCCTTTGGGTCCAATTACCCCCCTGACAGTAGCTCAAGCCATGACAATTCTTGAAAAAAGAACTAAGTCTTTCTATCTTGTGGGCAGTGGCATTGCCAAAAATCACGAGTTTCAGGCCTTATCCAAGGCCCATATCTTCCCCCAATTCCTGCATACCCCTCATCCTCAACTCCTCCTTAATGCAGCTTTGGCTGCCAATTTTTCCACCCAGCCCCCTGTACCTCTTTATTTGCGCAAATCCGATGCTGAAGAAAATCTGGCCAATATTGCCCATGGCCGAGGCATTGATCCAGACCATGCCCGCCAGCATATTTTTGATTTTGAATAGTCTATCTCATTAATCCAAATTTCTGCTAAAGAAAATTTTCCTCCTGCCGATTCACTTATCAAGAACAAGGAGTCGCAATACGCGACATAACCCCAAGGCAAGGAAGCCGTTACCCTTTCAAGGAGGAATTTACATGTCTCTCGTTATTAATAACAATCTCATGGCCATGAATGCGGCCCGCAATTTGTCCCAAGCATATTCCAGCTTGGCCCTGTCCACCAACCGTTTATCTTCTGGTCTGCGCATCACTTCAGCTGCTGATGACGCTGCTGGGCTGGCTATTCGCGAGCTTATGCGTGCCGATATCGCCACCCTGAACCAGGGTATTCGTAATGCCAATGATGCTATTTCCATGATCCAGACCGCTGATGGTGCTTTACAGGTTATTGATGAAAAGCTCATTCGCATGAAGGAATTGGCAGAACAGGCCGCTACAGGTACTTACAGTTCGACCCAACGCCTGATCATTGATTCCGAATACCAGCAAATGGCTTCGGAAATCACCCGAATTGCCAATGCCACAGATTTTAATGGTATTTATCTTTTAAATGGTGCTCTATCCACATCAGCAACTAATCCTGCTGATTGGGGAGATGATCACGAAGGCTCAGATATTAATTCCACTGGTCCCCTCAAGGTCCACTTTGGTACTGGCAACTCCTCGGCTGAAGACTACTATTATATTGCCATTGGTGACTCCACAGCCAAGGCTTTGGGAGTAGGTAATTCACTTGACGATGATCAGCAGGCAGGCTTTTCCATCTCCACTCAGGCTGGTGCCCAGCAAGCTCTGGATGCCATTAATGCAGCCATTACTTCCAAGGACAATATTCGGGCCAGCTTGGGTGCCATGCAGAACCGTCTGGAAAACACCATCACTAACTTGCAAATCCAGGCTGAGAACTTGCAGGCCGCTGAATCTCGCATCTCTGATGTGGATGTGGCCACAGAAATGACCCAGTTTGTGCGCAACCAGATCCTGACCCAGGCAGCTGTGGCCATGCTTTCCCAGGCCAACACTCTGCCCCAAATGGCTTTGCAACTGATGCAAGGATAACTATCAATTGTAACCTTGTTCCAGGCCGGGTCGCGGAAGCGGTCCGGCTTTTTCATTACTTAACTCTGGCATCAGATTTGCTTAATTTTAGACAAGTGTAACTATAACCCAGAGAAAAAACATGGCTGACAATATTTCTTCCCTGACCTCATCCCTGACTTCCGGCTCTATCCACTTTACTGGACTTGGTTCTGGTACAGACTTTGAGTCCATGATCGACAAATTGATGGAAGCAGAGAAAATTCGCACCAAGCGCTTGGAATTGTGGCGTTCAGAATGGGAAACCAAAAGTGAAGAATTTGATAAGCTTTCCAGAGCCATGCTGGACCTGCACACTACCTTGCAAGGCATGAACACGCCTGATGAATTTTTAGTTAAACAGGTCACAGTATCCAATCCCATGGCCTTAACGGCCACAGCCAACAGTATGGCGGAAGAAGCCACCCATGACCTGGAAATTGTTTCCCTGGCTACCAATGACATGCACATGGGTTCGGCAATTTTTTCCTCGCCTGAGGACAAGATAACCGCTGCTCCTGGTACTTTTTCCTTTGTCTATGGCAACCGACAAATAAGTATTGATGTCAATGCGGACACCACCTTGTCCCAATTTGTCAGTCTCATTAATGCCAATGTTGGAAATCGTAACTATGTCCGGGCCAGTATTATTAACGATGGCAGCGGTTATCGTCTACAATTACGGGGCATGGATTTGGGTGCAGGCAATAATATTCTTATTGATGATGATCTGACCACCCTGGATGCTTTCAAGGCCAACCAATTTGTCCAAACCCAACAGGCAAGCAACGCTCAACTGAAGGTTGATGGCTGGCCCAATGTGCCTGAAGCCAGGGCCATGATTCTTAAGGCCAGCACAACCTATGATACTATAACAGAGACCATAACCACTACCTCAGAAACACTAAAAATGGCCTATGCTGGTCAAATTCATTCCATTACCGTGGCCGCAAACAGCTCTGTGCAAGATCTCATTGACAGCATTAATACTGAAGTTGGTTTTACCATGGCCTCCACTATCATCAATGATGAAGGCAAAATGGAATTACTGCTGACAGGCGAGGCAGGTTCAGCCAACCAAATTTCCATTGTCAATACTCCTGGTACAACTCTTGGCCAATTTCAAAGCACAGCTTTTACTCGTATCCAAGGCGCAACAGACGGTTATATTGAGCGACCCACCAACTCCATCTCAGACCTTATTCCTGGTGTAACCATGAATTTGACCAAGGCCGGTGAATCAGTGACCTTGGCGGCCAGTGTTGATACCGCAGGAGTTACAGAAAATGTGCGCACCTTTGTCAATAAAATTAACGAAGTACTTAAGCTTATTCAGGACCAGACCAAAGTGGATACTGTGGGTAAAAATGTTACTGGAGCCATTTTAACAGGCAACTATGGCGTACAAATGATTCAGCAGCGCCTCAAGGGCATTCTGGCCCAAAGTGGCCTGGGCTTTGACTACCATCTTGATCCCCTGACTTCTTTGGGCAGTGTGGGCATCACTACAGATACATCTCAGGGCTCATTGACCTTTGGGCTTTTGGTCTTTGATGAAAGTGTTTTTGCCTCTGCTTTGGCCAATGACCCTGATGCTGTGGCTCGTCTTTTTAGCGCAGATTACTATCCCTCTACCCGAGAAATAGTCAACGGCCAGGCAGTGGAATCATCCAACTTCAGGTTTGATTCGTTTGTACGGGGTGTCACTGGAGCTGGTGATTTCAAAGTTGCTTACTCCATTGAGGGAGGAGTGATTGTTGCGAGCCCCCCGCCAACCATCAATGGCTATCCAGCACACATAGAGGGAAACAAAATCACAGCCATGGGTGATAACAACCCGGCCAGAGGCCTGAGTATTGAAATACTCAATCTTGCTGATGGCACATTTTCTGGCCACGCCCAGATCAAATCAGGAAAAACCGAAGAACTTTCCGCAGCCATTAAAACTCTGACAGATCCCCAGTCTGGAACTTTGGAAATTTTGAAGAATAATTATCAGGATATTATGGATGCCATTGATGACAAAATTGCCTACGAAGAGCGCCGCCTGACTCAGCTAGAACGCACTATGCGCCTACGTTTTGCCAACCTGGAAGCATTGCTGGGCAAATATGATGGACTGGCCAAACAGCTGGAATCCCAAATTAAAGGTCTAAGTAGTAAATCCTCATAAAAATATATAAAAGGAGTTGTATCATGCACCGAGCCGCCAATGCCTATATGCAAACCCATGTAATTACCACCACTCCCGGCCATTTGGTAGTTATGCTTTATGATGGAGCCATCACCTTTTTAGAACAGGCCAAGGAAGAAATTCAAGCCAAACATTATGACAAAAAGGGGATTCTTATTTCTCAAGCTCTGGATATTATTGCCGAGTTGGACAGCTCTCTCAATGCTGAAAAAGGCGGGGAGTTGGCCCGTAATCTCCACGCCCTGTACATGTACTGCAATACTCGATTGCTCATGGCCAACTTGAAGATGGACACCAGTCTTGTGGACGAGGTTATAAATATCTTGTCCTCCTTTCGCTCTGCCTTTGCGGAAATTAATAAAGTCCAAATCCCACCCACAATGCAAAATAGTAATACGCCTGCCTATAGCCACTCCTAGTGCTATTTATACATTTTAATTAGCTTTATGAATAAAAGCCATCAGAACAATAACTAGACCTTGCCTGTTCAAAGCACTACACTTGGCATCCAATACTTAGAACTATAAGGATTTATGCATGAGTGGCTTTGCTGGCTATTGTCATCTTCAAGGGTTACCCCCTTTTCCTGCTGTTCTCCCGGCCATGGCCAAAATCCTTGCCCATCGCGGCCCTGACCATACAGGATTTTTTCAGGATAGATGCTGCGCTTTGACTGCGTGCGAACAGACCATCATGCATCAAAGAACTGGCCTGACCCAACCCTTTATCCACCCCACATCAGGCCAAGTAATTCTTTTTGATGGAGCTCTTTCCAATCTGCAAAAACTTCGTACCGATCTTGTTGCCCGCGGTCATACTTGCGAGTCAGACCAGGAAACTTTGATTGCCGCCTATAATGAATGGAATGAAACATTTGTTAGCCATATAGACGGTATGTTTGCCCTGGGGCTTTGGGATCCAGGCAAACAGACCCTGCTCCTAGCTCGGGACCGGCTTGGCCAAAAACCTCTTTTTTACTGCGCTTTGCCAGACAATACCTTGATTTTTGCCTCGGAAATCAAAGCAATCCTTTGTTTTCCAGGGGTCAGTCGTACCTTTAACGCCTTGGCCATGGACCGACTTTTGGACTTTGGCTTTAATCTCGCACCCTCAACATTTTTAGAAAGTGTCCAGCAACTCATGCCTGGCCATACTCTAACTCATAATTTCCAAGGCTCAAAAATCAGATGTTATTGGCAACTTTCACCTGTCAGCCAAACTATACAGACACAACAGGCTGCTGAAGGGCTCTATGACCACCTGATGCAGGCCACCAAAAATTGTCTGATGGCAGACCAACCCATTGCTGCATATTTAAGTGGAGGCATTGATTCCAGTGCTGTGGCCGCTATGTATGCTCTGCAAACAAAAGAACCTGTAAACACCTTGTCCATTACCTTTGAGGAAGCTGATTACGATGAACGTCATTTTGCCCGCCTGGTCTCCCAAGTCTTTAACACCAAACATCACGAATTTATCTGCACCATTGATGAAAAAGAAATTGAAAACCTCATTTGGTTTTTAGAAACCCCTTTGGTGACTCTACTTAATCTGCCTTTGTATTTATTGTCTCGCCAAATAAAAGAAATGGGCTTTTCCATAGTTCTTTCCGGAGACGGAGCTGATGAAATTCTTGGGGGCTACAGCTATTTCAAAATACTAAAAGCCATGAATTTTATTGGGCACCACGAATCCCCCACCAGAGCAAATCTTTTGCGCCGTATCTGGCCGGATTTGGGCAATCAAGATCAGGCCTGGATGCGCTACCGTATGCTCAAAAACTTTCCCATAACGCATCCGGCACTGCCCTATCGCTGGCAGACCTTTCAGTTCAAAGGACAGTTGTTATCCGACACATTTTTGGAAAAACTGGCCTTGCACCAAAATGTACGCCAAAATGAACTGCCCATAATCCCCACTCAGCTGTCTTTGCTCGATCAGGCCCTTTATTTTGAAACGACCATGCGCCTGCCCAATCTAACCCTTGCGTTGGCAGATACCATGAGCATGGCCAACTCCGTACAATTGCGTTCCCCATTTATGGATCATCGCCTTGTGGAATATCTTTTTTCAATTCCCGGACATCTCAAAATGCGTGGGCTCAATGAAAAATTTTTACTCAAACGTGCCTTGAAAAATTTTCTACCCCAAGAAATCTGTACCCGTCCCAAGCAACCTCTGGCACCACCTGGAAAATGGTTTGTCAAAAAATTCCGTACCTTGATCGGAGATATACTTTCCTATCAGAATGTGCAGGCCAAAGGCTATTTTCGACCAGAATTTATGGAATATATCCTCAAAGAATTCGACCACAATAGCCCCATGGATTATAGTGGGGTGATTATTGTTGCCTTTTTTGTCCACCTTTTTGACCACCTGTTCCTCTCCTCCCCTCAGGGGTTTAGTTGCTAAACAAGACAAGTGTGAGTATTGTTTGGTTACAAAAGGAGAATATGTCACCCATGAAGATCACCTGTCCCAATTGCGGCTTTGCTCGCGATGTTGACGAAAAGAACCTGCCACCCAAAGCCGTTATGGCCACCTGTCCCAAGTGCAAACACCGCTTCAAATTTCGAGAGAGTACTCCTGCTTTTTTGGCAGAAGAACCAATCGCCCCAAAAGAAACTGGCCAGGAACATGAGGCTACCCCAACCTTGGAGCCCACTCCTCCACAATCTCCAATACAAGAAGAGCCTCCAGGGGATTTATGGAGTGAACTGGAAGCTCTAAATGAGACAACTTCTGGTGAAAGTAACCAAGCAGCCGAATCTCAAGAACCAGCCCTCCCCCTTTGGGAACGGGTGGATTCAGGCTACGCCACTGCTTTTGTGCAGACCATCTTGGATATGTTCAAAAACCCCAGGCATTTTTTTTCCAGTATGCCCATGGGACATGGGTATATTAAACCCCTGATTTTTTTTCTGATCATTATTGAAGCTGTGGCCATATCACAGGCCTTATGGCAAGTGCTGGGGATTTTACCCCCAAGTTTTTTTGCAGAAAGTATGCACCAAAGCTTTCAAACCCTAATCGCCCTTGTCCTTTATCCATTGCAAGTTATTATTTTTCTTTTTGTGGATACAGCTATTTGTTTTAGTTTTTTGCGTTTATTCAAAGCTGATACCAAGGGCTTTGAAGGCACCTTTAGGGCTGAAGTATATAGTTCTGTCCCCATGTTGCTCATGATCATTCCCCATATTGGACTCCCCTTAGCCATGATTGGGGTTACAGTGTACAAATTCTTGGGGCTCAAACACATTCATGGCGCAAGCTCTAAGCAAGTTATCTCGGTTATGATTTTGCCTATGCTCATTGCCATGGCTGTGGCTATTTTATTAATTTTGCTCACCCAAAACCATGTATAAAGACACCTGAGGCAAATATTGACCCCAGGTCAGTTGTCCACAGACCTTGACTTCATAACCTGAACTATTAGGTCTAGAACTCCTGGCTCGGTGTTTTTCGGGCTATTTATTATTCTTGTTGTCCGATTTTCCCAACAAAACTATATGATGAGGCATGTATGATCGGTATTTCAAAATTGTATTGCGGCACAGTGGAACCTTCTGATGCTCTGCGCTATGGACGCCACTCCTCCCAACTTCCTTCCCATTTGCTGCAATTTGCCAAGGATAAAAAACCTGTTGTGGTCTGGAACATGACCCAGCGCTGTAACTTAAAATGCGTCCATTGCTATGCTCACGCTGTTGAACCAAGCAAACACAAGGATCCTATTTCCACAGATCAGGCTAAAACCATTATAGATGATTTGGCCCAATTTGGCGCACCAGTCATGCTTTTTTCTGGTGGTGAACCCCTGGTACGCGAAGATCTGGTGGAACTGGCCAAATACGCTACCTCCAAAGGTATGCGCGCAGTTATTTCCACCAATGGTACCCTTATTACCAAGGCCAAAGCCAGAGAACTGAAAGAAGTAGGCCTGTCCTATGTGGGTATTTCTTTGGACGGATCCGAAGCAGTGCATGACCAGTTTCGGGCTGTTTCCGGGGCGTATAAACTGGCGCTGAAAGGTGTGGAAAACTGCCAGGCCGAAGGCCTTAAAGTAGGCTTACGGTTTACCATCAGCAAACGTAATGCCCAGGAAGTGCCCCACCTTTTTGATCTTGTTGAACAACTGGAAGTGCCGCGTATCTGTTTTTATCACTTGGTATATTCCGGTCGTGGCTCAGAACTCATCAAAGAGGATCTGGACCATGGGGAAACCCGAGCCGTGGTGGACCTGATCATGAACCGTACCCGTGATTTGCATGATCGAGGCAAACCCAAGGAAGTTTTGACTGTGGATAACCACGCTGACGGCCCTTATGTGTATTATCGTTTGCTCAAGGAAGATCCGAAACGTGCGGCAGATGTGCTGGAACTTTTGAAAATGAACGAAGGTAATTCGTCAGGCCGAGGCATTGGTTGCATTTCCTGGGACGGCGCAGTCCATGCTGACCAGTTCATGCGTCATATTACTTTTGGCAATGTCCTGGAACGACCATTTTCTGAAATCTGGGTCGATGAAAACATTGAGCTGTTACACAAGCTCAAAGACAAACGCCCCCATGTCCAAGGCCGCTGTGCTACCTGTCGTTTTTTAAATATTTGTGGTGGCAATTTCAGGGCCCGCGCTGAAGCCTATTATGATGATTTTTGGGCTCACGACCCAGCCTGCTACCTGACGGATGAAGAGATCAGCGGTGAGCCCCTGTAGGAGAATGTGATGGAAAACTTTTATCGTGGCCGTCGCCTGCGTTCATCTTCAGCCCTGCGCGACATGGTCCGAGAAACAAAGGTTTCAGCCGCAGATCTGATTCAGCCATATTTTGTAGTCGAGATTGATCCCAACTATAAAAAACCTATTTCGTCCATGCCAGGCCAATTCCAATTGGGCCTTAGTGCACTCATGGCTGAAGTGGAGCTGGCAGTAAACGCAGGACTTAAAAGCCTGATCCTCTTTGGTATTCCCAATGAAAAAGATCCTGTAGGCTCCGGAGCCTATGCTGAAGATGGTATTGTACAGCAAGCCATCCGTCGCATCAAAAAGAAATGGCCAGAGCTGGTAGTGGTGGCAGACACCTGTTTGTGTGAATATACTTCCCACGGCCATTGTGGCCTGGTTTCCTCCACTGGCGAAGTGCAAAATGACCCCACCCTGGAACTTTTGGCCCGCACTGCCCTGGCCCAGGCCCAGGCTGGAGCAGATATCATCGCTCCTTCGGACATGATGGATGGCCGGGTAGCGGCCATTCGCCAGGCCCTGGATGCCAATGGTTTTATCCAGACGCCCATTATGTCCTATGCGGTAAAGTATGCCTCATCCTTTTACGGTCCCTTTCGAGAGGCTGCTGAAAGTGCCCCGCAATTTGGTGACCGCAAAACCTATCAAATGGATCCGGCAAATTGGCGGGAAGCCTTACGTGAAGCAGCGGCGGATGTAGATGAAGGCGCAGATATGCTCATGGTCAAACCAGGGCTGCCTTACCTGGATATTATCCGTTTGGTGCGTGACAATTTTGATCTGCCCGTGGCTGCCTACCAGGTCAGTGGAGAATACAGTCAAATCAAGGCCGCAGGACAATTGGGCTGGATTGATGAAACCTTGGTGGCTCTGGAAAGCCTGGTGGCCTTGAAACGGGCTGGGGCTGATCTGATCTTGTCCTACTTTTCTCAAGATTTACTTAAGGCAGGACATATCTCATGACCCACCATCATCACCACAATAGCAAATCCGGGGCAGAAAATAATCTTGATTTTGGACATCCAAGAAAACATCCAGGTGGCATGGTTACTACCCTGGAAGATGGCAGTCCGGCCTGTAGGCTCATTGCCTGGGAAGTGACCAGATCATGTAATCTGGCCTGTAAACATTGTCGGGCCGAAGCCCACCTGGAACCCTACGCAGGTGAACTGAGCACGCCTGAGGCCAAGGCCCTTATTGACACCTTTCCTCAAGTTGGAAATCCCATCATCATTTTTACTGGTGGGGATCCCATGATGCGCCCGGATGTGTATGAGCTGATGCGCTATGCCACAGACAAGGGCCTGCGTTGTGTCATGTCTCCCAATGGTACCCTGATTACCGAAGAAACAGCACAAAAGATCCAAGAAGCTGGTGTGCAGCGTTGCTCCATCTCCATTGATGGACCAGATGCCGCCAGCCATGACGAGTTTCGTGGTGTGCCTGGAGCCTTTGATGCGTCCATGCGTGGTATTGAGCTGCTCAAAAATGCTGGTCTGGAATTTCAGATCAATACCACTGTAACCCGGGCCAACTTGGGCAGTTTCAAGCAGATTTTTGATTTGTGCGAGCGCATTGGTGCTGCGGCCTGGCATATTTTTTTACTGGTGCCTACGGGCCGGGCTGCCCAATTGGGAGCTGAAGTCATTACGGCCCAGGAATATGAAGAGGTCCTCAACTGGTTTTATGATTTTCGTAAAACCACCAATATGCACTTAAAAGCCACCTGTGCCCCCCATTATTATCGCATTATGCGCCAACGAGCCAGAAAAGAAGGACTGGCCGTCACCCCGGAAAATTTTGGTCTGGATGCCATGACCAGGGGTTGCCTTGGAGGCACGGGATTTTGTTTTATTTCCCATGTGGGCCAAGTCCAGCCATGTGGATATCTGGAATTGGATTGCGGCAATATACGCACCACACCATTTCCGGAAATCTGGCGCAATTCCAAGCAATTTCAGCAATTCCGTACCCAAAGTGACTATGAGGGCAAGTGTGGTATTTGCGAGTACCACAAAGTTTGCGGCGGATGTCGCGCCAGAGCCTACACCATGAATGATAATTATATGGCTGAAGAACCTCTGTGTTCCTATACGCCCAGACGCACAGCCAAGACTTCTTAAGGCAGGGATACTATGGACGATTATGATAGAAAGATTTTGGATATCATTCAAACCAACTTTCCCCTGGAATCCAGACCCTATGCACAAGTTGGTCACCAAATAGGACTCACAGAAGCAGAAACCTTGGCCCGTGTACGTGCTTTGACAGAAAAAGGTGTTATTCGACGCATAGGAGCCAATTTTCAAACAACTAAAATTGGCTTTCATTCAACCCTATGTGCTGCTTCTGTGCCTGAAGAAAAAATTGACCTCTTTGTTGACCTGGTAAACCAACTTCCTGGTGTAACTCATAATTACCTGCGCGCTCACCACCAAAATGTCTGGTTTACCCTCATTGGCCCAACAAAAGAACATGTTCGGAATACCCTGGCTGAAATTACCCAAAAAACCGGCATTGGGATCTTAAATCTACCCACCATAAAAATGTTCAAGATCAAGGTGGATTTTAAAATGGATGACCAGGAGGAAGACTAATGCGTGAGCTTATCCTTTCTCCATCTCTGCTTTCTGCGGATTTTGGCAACTTACGTGCAGAACTGGCTACCCTGGAAGAAGCGGGTCTCAAATGGGTACACTGGGATGTTATGGACGGTCTTTTTGTGCCCAACATCACCTTTGGGCCACCCGTAATCAAGGCTCTGCGCAAAACATCCAGACTTTTTTTTGATGTCCACCTTATGATTGAACGGCCGGAACGCTATATCCAGGAATTTGCCGAAGCCGGGGCTGATCTCCTGTGCGTCCACGCTGAAAGCACCCTGCATTTGGAGCGAACCTTAAGCGCTATCAGGGATAATGGGATGCAGGTTGGCTTGTCTCTGAACCCAGGTACACCCCTAAATATTTTGGAATATGTTTTACCCCAGCTGGATATGGTCCTGATCATGAGTGTTAACCCGGGCTTTGGGGGCCAGTCCTTTATTCCCTTTTGTCGAGAAAAAATTTGTGATCTCAAAAATATGATCCAGAAAAAAAATCTGTCCACCCTAATCCAGGTAGATGGCGGGGTCACCCTGGACAATGCCCGAGAACTTTTTGAATTGGGTGCCGATATTTTGGTTTCTGGATCAGCTTTTTTTGGCTTTCCACCTTATAATAAAAGACATCAGGCCTTTTTGGAAGCTGTCGCCTAAGCTCCAAACCATATTTAAGCACGTACTCCTGACTCACGGTTTCCCAAGCATACCCAATGTATTGTCCATGAATTCTTTACCATGACCTGGCAAAAATTGAGAAATGCATTCTAATCGTCAATGACTATAAACTGCATTGACGACACTGGTTATATGAAATATATCTTGCAACCAAGAGGGCACCTATCATGTTAGACAAAATTGATATCAAAATACTGAATATTCTTCAAACACAGGGCAAAATTACCAATGCGGATTTGTCTCGTCAGCTGGATATGGCTCCATCTGGAGTGTTGGCTCGAGTCAAAAAATTGGAACAAGACAATATTATTCAGGCCTATGATGTTCGCCTCAATCCCAAGGCTTTGGGATTATCCTTATCCACCTTTATCCTCATTAAAACACAAGATTCTGTGGGCAGCGCAGAAATAGGACGCCAGCTTGCAGGTATTTCCGAAGTTCAAGAGGTCCATTGGATTGCTGGTGAATATAATTACCTGGTTAAAGCACGAGTCAGTGGCACAGAAGCCTTGACTCTGCTCATGAAAAAATTTGGTGAGCTTTCCGGGGTGTGTGATACTCGAACCACCCTTGTCCTAGACACCATCAAAGAATCTCAAGCAGTCTGCCTCGACTATGCTCAAACGAAAACCAAAAAATAATCGTCTTTTTTATAGTTAGTTTCCACAAGGAGTCAGCCATGGACCATTCCGGCTTGGATAAAAAAATTATTGTACGCGGCAAAGAGTTTTTCACCAGTATTTCTGGGGAAGCTCCTTCCATTTTTAACAAGGGCTGGTGGACTGGTAAAGTTATGGACTGGTCCATGAAAAATGAAAACTTTAAGGTCCAACTTTTTCGCTTTGTCGATGTCCTGCCCTATTTAAATACCTCCGCATCCCTGTCCCGACACATTGATGAATATTTTGCTGGAGAAGACCAAGATGTTCCAGCGGTCCTCAAATGGGGAGCTGGCGCTCTGGGCTCTGGATTTGCCGGAAAATTGGCGGGCGGGCTGGTGGCCAAAACCATTCGTTCCAATATCGAAGGTATGGGCAAGCAATTCATTATTGGTGAAAACACTACTGATGCTCTCAAAAATCTGAAAAAAATACGCAAAGATGGCTTTGCCTTTACTGTGGATATTTTGGGAGAAGCTTCTGTCAGCGAATTGGAATCCGAGGCCTACCTCAAAGAATATATTGATCTGCTCAGTGCTCTGCAAACCGAATATACCAAATGGCCAGCCCTGGATGGTGAACTGGACTGGGGACACGCGCCCAGAGTGAACATTTCAGTCAAGCCCACGGCCCTGTTCTCCCAAGCCGCTCCTCAGGACTATGAGGGCTCTGTGCAGGGCATGGTCCATCGCTTAACACCCATTTTGCGCAAGGTTCGCGAGATGAATGGTTTTATGCGCATTGATATGGAGCAGTACAAATTTAAAGACATCACTCTTGAAGTATACCGCCGCCTTCGTGATAGCGATGAGTTTCGTGATTATCCGCACCTGGGCATTGTTCTCCAGGCCTACCTCAAAGATACGGATCAAGACCTTGCCGATCTTATTGCCTGGGCTCGTGCCAAAAATCTGCCTATCTCCATCCGTCTGGTCAAAGGTGCCTATTGGGATGCAGAAACCGTTATTGCCAAGCAAAATGGCTGGGAAATTCCTGTTTGGACGATCAAGGCAGAAAGTGATGCAGCTTTTGAGCGTCAATCCAAAGTCATTCTTGAAAATCATGACATTTGTCATTTTGGTTGTGCCTCACATAATATTCGCTCCATTGCTGCAGTTATGGAAATAGCTCAGGAACTTAAGGTCCCTGATGAAAAATACGAGTTTCAAGTCCTCTACGGCATGGCTGAACCTGTCCGCAAAGGCCTGAGAAATGTGGCCAAACGTGTTCGCCTCTATGCTCCTTATGGTGACTTGATTCCTGGCATGGCCTATTTGGTGCGTCGCCTTTTGGAAAATACAGCCAATGAATCCTTTTTGCGCCAGTCCTTTGCTGAAGAAGCAGAAATTGAACACCTTCTGGAAAATCCAGCTATGACCATGGAACGCGAAAAAAGACAGCAACCCGCTCCCGAGCCAACCAAGAGCCACAGCAAACCTCGTTTTACCAATGAGCCCTTTGCTGACTTCACCAAAACAGAAGTTCGCCAGGCTTTTATTGATGCAGTCAAGGAAGTACGTGGCCAATTGGGACGGCAATATCCGCTTGTTATTGGAGGTCAGGATGTGGTTACCAACGACACCTTGCCTTCGGTCAATCCGGCCAATCCCAATGAACTGATTGGTACTATTTGCCAAGCATCCACCCAAGAAATTGACTTGGCTATTGAGGCAGCCAAAAATGCCGCTCCTGCCTGGAAAGACTTGGGCCCTGAAGATCGGGCAAATTATTTATTTAAAGCTGCTGAAATTGCACGCAAGGAAATATATACCTTGTCTGCTTGGCAAGTTCTTGAAGTGGGCAAACAATTTGATCAGGCCCAAGGTGATATTGCTGAAGGTATTGATTTTATGGAGTACTATGCCCGGGAAATGATTCGCTTGGGCAAGCCCCAACGTATGGGCCGTGCTCCAGGTGAAATGAGTCTCTTATCCTACCAACCCAAGGGCATTGCTGCAGTGATCGCACCCTGGAATTTTCCCCTGGCCATCAGCTGTGGCATGAGTGCAGCAGCCATGGTCACAGGTAATCCAGTGCTCTATAAACCTGCTGGTCCATCTTCTGTTGTAGGCTATACGTTAATGGAAATTTTCCGCAAGGCAGGCCTACCAGATGGTGTGTTCAACTATGTACCAGGCCGCGGTTCAGTTATGGGTGACTATTTGGTGGAACACCCGGACATCTCCATCATTGCCTTTACCGGCTCCATGGAAGTAGGACATCGTATTGTCAACAAGGCCTCTGTGGTCCAGCCCGGTCAAAAGCAAATCAAACGAGTGATTGCAGAACTGGGTGGTAAAAACGCTGTTATCATAGATGATGATGCTGATCTGGATGAAGCAGTGCGTGAAGTTCTGCATTCGGCTTTTGCTTTTCAGGGACAAAAATGTTCAGCTTGCTCACGCGTCATTGTGGTTGAGCCTATTTATCCCAAATTTATTGAGCGTCTGGCAGAAGGCGCCAAATCCCTGGCCATTGGTCCGGCTGAAGATCCTACCTACTTCATGGGCCCAGTGGTGGATGCTAATGCCCAGGCCAATATCAAAAAATACATTGAAATCGCCAAAAGTGAAGGCAAACTCGTCTTTGAAAGCACAGTGCCTGACCAGGGCTACTATGTGCCCATTACTATTGTGGAAGGCATTACCCCCGAACATCGTATTGCCCAGGAAGAAGTTTTTGGCCCCGTGTTGTCTGTGATGAAAGTCAAGGATTTTGATCAGGCTCTTGACTGGGCCAACTCAACTCGCTTCTCCCTAACTGGAGCAGTATTCTCACGCAGCCCCAAGCATCTGGACAAAGCCCGAACCAAATTCAATGTTGGAAACTTGTACCTCAATCGTGGCTGTACTGGGGCATTGGTGGAACGTCACGCCTTTGGTGGATTTAATATGTCTGGCGTTGGCTCTAAATCTGGTGGACCCGACTACTTGCTCCAATTTCTGGATCCGCGCATTGTCTGTGAAAATACCATGCGCCGTGGTTTTGCCCCCATTGAAGCGGATGACGACTGGATTATTTAATTCTATTTTCAACAAAATCCGAAACAAAAACGCCCAAATTGGGCGTTTTTGTTTACTATCAGTATCTATAAATCCAAAAACAACGTACAATATACTTTTAATGCAAATAAATTGATTTCTAAATAAATTGCTGATAGCCGTTTTCTTTCAAAAAGTGTATGTTCTCTTTACTGGGCATGGTACTACTGTAGAAAAATCATCAGGTCACCAGTGCTATACAAAAAGTAAAAACCGGGTCGCATCCTGCGAACCCCCAGTGTCATAAATCTGAAGGAGGATTCTTATGAAAAAAAGATTGTGTGTGCTTGGATGCCTGACTTTGGTTATGCTTTTACTAGCCCTTGGTAGTGCCTGGGCCAAGACCATTCGTATTGGCCTCATGTGCCCTCTCACTGGATCCTGGGCCAGTGAAGGTCAGGACATGAAACAGATTGTTGAACTCTTGGTCGGTGAAACCAACAAAGCTGGTGGTATCAATGGTCACCAAATTGAACTTATTGTTGAAGATGATGGTGGCGATCCTCGTCAGGCCGGACTGGCAGCTACCAGCCTGACCACGAAAGATATTGTAGCTGTTATTGGCACTTATGGCTCCTCAGTCACTGAAGCTTCTCAAAATATTTATGCAGAATCTGACATTTTACAGGTGGCTACTGGATCCACATCCATTCGTTTGTCTGAAAAGGGATTACCCCTCTTTTTCCGTACTTGCCCTCGTGATGACGAACAAGGTTTAGTGGCAGCCAAAATTTTGGATGATCTGGGCTTCACCAAAATCGCCATTCTCCACGACAACACCTCCTATGCCAAGGGACTGGCCGATGAAGGCAAGGCCCTACTTGAAAAAAATGGGAAAGACATTGTTTTTTACGATGCCTTGACTCCTGGCGAACGCGACTACAACGCCATTTTAACCAAAGTTAAATCTACCAATCCGGAAGTAATTTTCTTTACTGGGTATTATCCAGAGGCTGGCATGCTGTTGCGCCAAAAAATGGAAGCTGGTTGGGACGTGCCCATGCTCGGTGGCGATGCAACCAATAATCCTGATTTGGTCAAAATTGCAGGCAACAAGGCAGCTGAAGGCTATTTGTTTTTAAGCCCGCCTGTCCCTGGTGATCTGGACACCCCTGAAGCTAAAGACTTCTTGGCAGCCTACCAAGGTGCCTATGGCTCTGAGCCTGGTTCTGTTTGGGCTGTATTGGCCGGAGATGCCTATCGTGTTCTCGTTGAAGCCATTGCCAAAACCGATGATCCTAGCAGCGCCAATCTGGCCAGCTATCTTAAAACTACTCTCAAGGATTTTTCTGGGCTGACCGGTAAAATTTCCTTTAATGACAAAGGTGATCGTGTTGGTGACCTGTACCGTGTGTACAAGGTTGACGGCGAAGGTCGCTTTGTGCTCCAACCCTAGTGTCTTTTTTTGAGCGCCTTGATACCCAAGGCGCTCTTTTTTAACTCCTTGCCCGGCATGTATTATGGAAGAATTCTTTCAACAATTGACGAACGGCCTAGCTGTAGGTGGAATCTATGCCCTCATAGCCCTGGGATACACCATGGTTTATGGGGTTATGAAGCTTATAAATTTTGCTCACGGAGATTTATTTACCATTGGTTCCTATCTTGGGCTAACACTGCTTATTTCCCTTGGTCTGTTTGATAAAATAGGTCCACTACCCGGTGTGATTATTCTGGCTATTATGGTCATGATCTTGGTCGCCCTTATTGGAGCCATGCTTGAACGGGTAGCCTATAAACCCTTACGCCAATCACCACGACTGACAGCTGTGGTCTCGGCTCTGGGGGCATCTATTTTTTTTCAAAATGCCATTATGGCCATCTATAGTCCAAAATTTCTTGTCTATCCTCACGACATTCTGCCCAGAGTAGCCATTCATATTCTGGGCATTGATATCCCCATTATGCGCATAGTTTTGTTTATGACTTCGTTAGTACTCATGGCTGCGCTTTACTTTTTTATCCAAAAAACAAAAATCGGCACAGCCATTCGAGCAGCTGCCATTGATCAGGGCGCTGCCAAGCTCATGGGCATCAATGTTGACCGGGTTATCATGCTCGTTTTTTGTATTGGCCCTGCCTTGGGTGGTGCTGCAGGACTGATGGTTGGGCTATACTACGGTCAAGTCAACTTCAATATGGGCTGGATGTATGGTCTGAAAGCCTTTACTGCGGCTATTTTGGGAGGAATCGGAAATATTCCTGGTGCCATGGTCGGAGGATTATTGTTGGGTGTCATAGAGGCTCTTGGCGCGGCCTATATATCCATTGCCTGGAAAGACGCTATCTCCTTTTGTGTGCTGATTCTGATCCTTATTGTGCGGCCCACTGGCCTACTCGGTGAACGGGTGGCGGAAAAAGTATGAAGCCAATTAATTTCTTATACCTCGCTGTTGCTCTTGTTATTGCCACATGTCCCCTGTTTTTAAATGCCTACTGGACTGATGTTATAAATAATGTGGGCCTATACGCTATTTTGGCCTTAAGCTTGAATGTCATTTTGGGTCATGCTGGCCTTTTTCATATGGGCCATGCTGCCTTTTATGCCATTGGTGCATACACCACTGCAATTTTGAACACCACTTATGCCATTCCTGTCCTGTGGCTCATGCCTCTAGCAGGTCTGGCGGCTGGTGTTTTTGCCTTGATCATTGCCCGGCCCATCATCCATTTGCGAGGTGACTATCTGCTTATTGTGACCATTGGCATTGTTGAAATTGTACGTATTGCCCTCATTAACAATGTTTTTGGCATCACGGGCGGAGCCAATGGTATTTTTGGTATTAGTCGTCCTCTTATTTTTGGGCTGAAAATAACAAAACCCATGCAATTTTTTTATCTTATCTGGGGCTTTGTGGCCATAACCATCTTTTTGCTCTCACGCCTGGAACATTCCCGCTTTGGGCGGGCCCTCCTGTTTATCAAGGAAGATGAAATTGCCGCCGGAGGCAGTGGCATCAATGTGGCCCATTACAAGCTCATTGCTTTTGTTATTGGAGCAGTTTGGGCGGGTATGTGTGGGACCATTTATGCCGCCAAAATGACCATCATCTCACCAGAATCCTTTTCCTTTGCCGAATCTGTTATGCTTTTTACCATTGTTATATTGGGAGGTTCTGGAAGCATTCCCGGGGTACTCTTGGGAGCCTTTCTTTTGGTCGGTCTACCGGAACTCTTCCGTGGGCTGGCTGAATACCGCATGCTTGTCTTTGGTGCTGCCATGGTCTTGATGATGATTTTTCGCAATCAAGGCTTATTGCCTCCAAGGCCAAAGCATTATGATGTTTCCTCTCTTGGCCAAGGAGAAAAAGCATCATGAATATTTTAAGCGTTGATGGCTTAAGTAAAAGTTTTGGCGGCCTCATGGCAGTCAATGATGTCAGCTTTGAAGTAAAAAAAGACAGTATTGTGGGACTCATTGGACCCAATGGTGCGGGGAAGACCACTGTTTTCAATTTAATTACTGGAAACTATCAGCCCAACACCGGAACAGTCCTCTTTGATGGTCAAAACCTTGTTGGATTACCAACCCACATCATTGTTGAGCGAGGAATTTCCCGCACTTTTCAAACCATCCGGCTTTTTCAAAATATGACTGTGTTGGAAAATGTTTTGGCTGGTTGCCATTGTCGCATGAAATGTGGATCTTTGGCCGCCATGTTGCGTAGTCCAGCACAACGCAAAGAAGAAAAGCAGGCTCTAGGCCAGGCCATGGATGAATTGAAATTTGTTGGCCTGGACCATGAATGGCAAAATAAAGCCAAAAATCTGTCCTATGGCAACCAGCGCTTGCTGGAAATTGCCAGAGCTTTGGCCACCAGACCCAAACTCATTGTCCTTGATGAGCCAGCCGGAGGGATGAATGAGCAGGAAACACAAAAATTGATCCAGCTCATTCGAGCTATTCAATCCCGTGGTATTACTGTGCTTTTAATTGAGCACGATATGGGCTTGGTCATGCGTGTGTGTGCTTCCCTCATTGTCCTTGAGCATGGTGCCAAACTGACCTCGGGTACTCCAGCTGAAGTTCAAGCTGACCCACGCGTTATTGAAGCCTACCTCGGATCTGATTCTGAATAAGGGACCACATATGCTGCTTAAAATTGAAAACTTACGTGTCAACTATGGCAACGTCGAAGCCCTGCATGGAATTAGTCTGGATGTGGCTGAAGGCGAAATTGTGACCATCCTCGGAGCCAATGGTGCTGGAAAATCCACTACATTAAATGCCATTAGTGGACTTATGAATATAACTGGTGGCAATATCTTTTTTAAGGATATCGCACTGCACAAGCTTCCGGCACATGAAATTGTAAAATTAAAAATTACCCAAAGTCCTGAAGGTCGTCGTGTTTTCACCACATTGACTGTGGAAGAAAATCTTATGCTTGGAGCTTTCACCTCCACAGATACGGACCGTATTCAAAAAAGCCGGGCCTGGATTTATGATCTTTTTCCGCGTCTGCAAGAACGTCGTAAACAATTGGCAGGAACGTTAAGTGGGGGAGAACAGCAAATGCTGGCCATGGGCAGAGCTCTTATGGCTAATCCACAAATTTTACTTCTGGATGAGCCAAGCCTTGGGCTGGCCCCTATTTTGGTCAAGTCCATTTTTGATACTGTGCGGGAAATCAACAAATCTGGAGTCACAGTTATTTTAGTGGAACAAAATGCCAAAGCAGCATTAAAACTTGCGGATCGGGGTTATGTCATGGAAGTAGGCAAAATTGTTTTGGCTGATTCCGCTGCCAATTTACTGGAAAACAAACAAGTTCAGCAGGCCTATTTGGGTGGTGGGCATTAAAGCTCTCAACCTGTTGGGAGGACAAACCCTCCTCTAAAAGCATTGTTGATACTGATAAAAATCATCTCCAAAAAAATTCTACTCTTCTTTTCTACGCAATAGCCCGTGCTCCAAAAGTAATACACTGAGTGTCCCCACAACAAAACCATTTCCTGCTACTGGAATCAACGTCTTGGGAAAAGTGGCAACAACTTCTGTTGGCAAAAAAGAAACCAACACACTGATCATCACCGGTACGCTGATAATCATGGCATCATGAAAGGTAAACTCCTGGGAACCAAAAGCGACCATCAAACCGGCAGCCAATTGCAAACCCATGATATACAAAAGAATTGTGCCAATGACCACGGCAGGTATATCCCAAATCATGGCAATGGCCGGGGGCATAAAAGAAATCAAAGCAAGGCACAACGCAGCAGGTACAAAGCAGATCCGCGAAGCATTGCCATTGGAAGAAATAATGCCTGCTGTTAAAGAGAAGTTCACCAGGCCAATGACTCCCCAAAAACCAGCAATAATATTGGATAAGCCCGTAACCACCATGCCTCTGGTCAAGCGCCTCTCCATATTGGAAGGCCGCAAAAGCTTACCCAAGGACTCAATGGACCCAAGGTCATTGATTGCCAAAGCAAGAAAACAAATAAGAAAGGAAAGCACCAACCCCAGATCCCAGACAAAGTGGATATTCCAGTGGGTGAGCATGGAAGAAAACAAGGGTAAATCAGCATGAACAATGGTCCCTGCGGATGGAAGAAACACGAGGCCTGCAAGACCTCCCACCACCAGGGCCCAAACCAGCATGGTCGAACGCCATACTCCCCGCAAAAGCCGATCTCCGGCTATCATGGCCAACAGCAAAACCAGAGCAAAGAGCAAATTGCGACCCACTTGGTCTGGGCTTGGAGCAGTCAACATTAATTTAAGAATTGTGGGGGTGATGGTTAAGGCAATAAGTATTAAAATCGTGGCCACAACCCTTGAGGTAAAAAGCTTGGCTACATAACGAAAAAGTCCTGAAGCACAAAGGGCGGTCAAAAACATACCACCTATGGCCATGCTACTGTAAATAGCATTAAAATCATGGTTGCCACTGGATATAATACCCACCAAAAGGATCACTGCCGGACCAACGACCAAGGGTAAACGGTGCCCAAAAAATATTTGGATAATCAAGGTCATGGCAGTTAAAAACAACAATTTTTGCATATAAAATAATTGGGCAACAGACTCAGAAAAGTGCAAAGATGCAACGATCTTGCCCATAATAATAACGGAAACCCCTGTTACTGCCAGCCATTGTAGCCCATAAAGCAGTAATGCACCCCAAGCAGGACGATCATTAATACCATAACGAATAAAAGAGGGTCTCATAAGCATCAGATGGGTTTATGTTGTGTTGAAAACAAGGATCTCATGCGTTGTACACCCAGAGATTACAACTTAACTCTGGGCTGAACAGATGAGGCATTAGGACTGGTCAACAAGTGTACCAGCATCTCCTGGGCCTGATCAAGGGTACAACATTCATCAATATTTTGCTGTAAATAGGAACGAATGGGAGTTATCATTTGTAAGGCATGGTCAACTTCTGCGTTGGACCCCGGTGCATAGGCGCCAATATTGACCATATCTTCCACTCGATTATAGGTAGCCAAGAGATGTATAAGCTGCTGGACCAAGGCAATGACCTTTTTGTCTGTCACATCTGAACTCAACCGACTAATACTTTTGAGCACATCAATAGACGGATAGTGCCCCTGATCGGCCAGTTCTCTGGTCAAAACAATGTGTCCATCCAAAATGGACCGCACCGCATCAGCCACAGGCTCGTTAAAATCATCTCCTTCCACGAGCACTGTATAAATACCCGTGATACTTCCCTTGGCCGAACGACCGGCCCGCTCTAAAAGACGAGGCAGGTGAGAAAAAACAGTGGGCGTATATCCACGTGTGGTAGGTGGCTCCCCTGCTGCCAGCCCCACTTCTCGTGCGGCCATGGCAAAACGAGTCACAGAATCCATCATCAAGAGTACGTCTTGTCCTTGATCACGAAAAAACTCAGCCATGGCTGTGGCTGCATAGGCAGCCCGCATACGTACAAGGGGCCCTTGATCTGAAGTTGCCACCACCAAAACAGACCTGGCTAACCCCTCAGGACCAAGATCTTTTTCTATAAAATCCACAACCTCACGTCCGCGTTCCCCAATCAAGCCAATAACATTGACATCTGCTGAAGTGTATCTGGCAATCATACCCATCAGGGTACTTTTGCCCACACCAGAGCCAGCCATAATACCTACACGCTGACCTTTACCCAAGGTCAAAAGTCCATTAATGGCTCGGACGCCAACGTCCAAAGCATCACTAATACGCGGTCTGGTCAAAGGGTTGGGGGGATCTGCATGCAAGGGGTAATACCTGGCCGGAAGGATGGTCTTGGCTGGGTCAAGCGGTACGCCAAAGGCATCCACAGCCTGGCCCAAATATCGATTGCCCACAGGAAAATGGGGTGGGGTACTGGTATTACGGATAAGACTGCCAGGACGTACACCGCGCATTTCACCATAAGGCATGAGTAAAATAACATCGTCACGAAAGCCAACCACTTCAGCGTTGATACTTCGGTTGCCTTTGTGATCAGGAATAAGCTGACAAACAGACCCCAACGGGGCCTTGATGCCCTTGCCTTCAGCGACTAAACCCACAACCTTGGTAATCTTTCCATAGGCTTGAGCTGGTTGTAAGCTCGATAAAAGTTCCAGGGTTCCTTGCAGATCTACAGTCATGGCTCCACATAACCATCAAAAATATTTCTCACCTGTTCAAACCTGGAAGAAATAGAGTTATCAATCACTCCTTCACCACTTTCCAGACGGACTCCCCCAGGCGCTACATCGTGAGCTGTACGTAAAATAATTTCTGGCAGAGCAGGCTGGTCAACTTTGGCCTGGGCAAGAATTTGCTGTGCATGGTCAGTGTCTTCAGGGCAAACGTACATGGTGACCACAGACTGAGCATGAATTTGGGTCACAGATTCCTCAAAAAGAGCGCTTAGAGCCTGAAAACGATGCTCCTCAAGCATAACTCCAAAAGATTTTTCAAAAGCCAAACGCAAAATTTGGAACAAAACATCTTTGTGTTGCGAAAAAACCTCTTCTTTGGCCTGAACCAAAGCATGTTCAAGGCTGTCCAAAAATTTGACAACTCGTTGTTTCTCCACCTCTACCTGTTCCTGGGCATCCTGTTTACCAGCCCGATATCCCTCCTCTTTCGCCTGGTTCCGAATGCCTTCAGCTTCCGCCAGGGCCTGCTCCAGAATTTCCCGAGCTTTTTTCTGAGCTCGTTCACGGACCTGGTCCATATATCTTTCCTCGGTTTCAGTATTCCAGAAAACAGTTTCTGGCCGATCGAAATGATGTAAGGAGCGAGATTGTAAGCCATAAATAATACGACTCTGGCTATGAGGCGATGACTGATCAGACAAGAACTTCCCCTCCACTGCCAGCAATAACAAGGCGCCCTTCAGCTTCCAGACGACGAACTTGTTTGACAATATTTTGTTGTGCAGCCTCAACTTCTGACAATTTGACTGGCCCCATGATTTCCAAATCTTCACGAATCATATTCCCAGCACGTTCTGAAAGATTTTTGAAGAACTTGTCTTTGAGTTCATCAGGAGATGTCTTCAGGGCCAAGGTCAGATCTTCATTACTTATCTCTTTGAGCACTTCACGAATGCCTCGATCATCGATCTTCAATATATCCTCAAAAATAAACATGAGTTGCTTGATTTCATCAGCCAGCTGGGCGCTATCTTCTTCAATATCAGCCATAATTTCTTCTTCTGTAGCTCGATCAATGGCATTTAAAATCTCCGCCACAGCATTAACACCACCTACTTTACGACCTTCCTTGCCCCCAATGGCAATGAGCTGGCTTTGTAAGACCCGGGAGACTTCCACCAGCATCTCATCAGCAACAGCTTCCAGTTTGGCCAGGCGTATAAGCACTTCTGGGCGTACTCCTGGCGCCAGATGCTGCACCAGGTTACCCGCACTTTCCGGAGGAAGATGTCCCAAAATAAGGGCCAAAGTTTGAGGATGCTCGTTTCTTAAAAGTTGTGCTAAAATTTTAGGACTAACATTTCCCAACTCCTTAAACGGTGCTGGTCCAGAATCAAAATCCAATTCATCCAGAATATATCGGGCAGTGTCAGAGTCCAGGTTGGAAGAGATCATCTTGCGGACCTGTTCTGGCCCACCATAGAGCATTTCCTTACCCAAAGTCATGGATTGGTTAAATTCCCGCAACACTTCTTCCGCCTGCTCTTTGGAAATAGTGTCGAGCTTGGCCATGGCTTTGGACACAGCCGAAATCTCGGATCGCTCGAATTTTTTAAATGCTTCCGAAGCAAAAGCATCGCCCAGCGCGAGGATGAGTATGGCCGTTTTTTGCGGGCCAGTAAGTTTTGTACCTGTTGCCACTTAGGCTTCTCCTTGTGTCAACCATTGGCGCATAATCACCACTGCCTGATCCATATTTTGTTCGACCAACTGTTGCGCAACATGCTTGGCATTTTCAATACGTTTGGCACTATCCACTGCTGCCAAATCATCTTCACTCATCCCTTCCGTCAAGGCCATCAGCTCTTCGGCTGGAGATAATTGAGCTGTAGTATCCGCAGCTGTAGGCTCGGCAATTTTAGGTCGAATTAATGCCAGAACTATTGGCCGGGCCACAAAAAGCAGAAACAGAAGCACAATAAGGGTATTGAGAAGGGGCTTGCCAAAAAGGTGAAAATACTGCGAGGCCACCTCAATCAAAGGCTGTGGTTCACTGTCCATAAGATCACCAAAAGCCACGGAAGAAACTTCAATGGCATCTCCCCGCTCATCGTCAAAACCTACTGCCCGCTGAGTTAACTGCCTGATCTGTATGATTTGTTCTGCATTTAACGGTTCAAACATTGTTGAGCCATCTTCTTGGGCCATATACTTCCCGTCAACCAAAACCGCAACGCTCAGACGCTTGATACTGCCAATGGGACTAACAATTTGCTGCTCTTCACGATTAATATCAAAGTTAGTTGTTGAGGCAGTGCGAGTGCTTTCCTGAGCAGTCCCTGAAGCAAGGCGGTCATTTTCTCCCTGATAATTGGGGTCTGGAGTCCCACCATCAACATTGGCACTTCCCCGGCTTTCTTCTTCACTTTTAACTTCACTCCGTACCACTGCAGATTTGGGATCAAAAATCTCCTTGCGGATAGTGGTCCGACTGAAATCCAGATCAGCATTGACCCGAGCGATAACTTTGCCTGCACCCACAATGGGAATAAGCAATTGCTCAATGCGCTGCTCAAGATCACGTTGCAGGGCATGTTGATATTCCAGCTGGCTGGAAGAAAGCCCGGCTATATCTTTATCTGATCGGGGCTCATACAGCACCTTACCCCGGCTATCAGCCACAGTGACATGTTCTGCATCCATACCCTCCACACTGGTAGATACCAGATTGACAATGGCTTGCACTTGCTGTGCGCCAAGAGCTCTGCCCCCTCTAAGCTTGAGCATAATGGCTGCTGAAGGAGGAGCCTGTTCTTCAATAAAAAGACTCTTACTGGGGAGCACCAAATGAACGCGAGCACTTTCAACCTCAGGAAATTCAGAGATGGTTCGCGATAGCTCTCCTTGCAATGCCCTTTGATAATTAATGTTTTGTACGAAATTGGTCTGGCCAATATTGGTTTCATCGAAAAGTTCAAACCCAACGCCCTGGCCATGCAATGAACCTTGCCCGGCAAGTTTTAATCGAGATTCATAGACCAAATGTGCAGGCACCAAAACTGTCGAACCAGCGTCACTGATCTGATAAGGAATTTTTTCCTTTTGCAGATAGGCAATAACCGTGGCTGCGTCTTCTTGGTAGAGCTGGGAATACAGCACCTTGTAATCCGGTCGATTTATCCAAAAAATCATTCCCAAAAACGCTACCAACACTGACGCCAGCAAACCGCCAAGCAAAACACGATGCGCCAAAGATTTGTTGTTCAGATAATCCTTGGCCTTGGACAGAGAATTTTGCAGAAAAGGGGGCATGGTCAAACCTCGTATGTATACAACCATTTAAAACTGAATACGCATTAACTCTTGATAGGCCTGCATGACTTTGTTGCGCACTGCGGAAGTCATATCCATGGCTAATCCTGCTTTTTGCAGGGTGATCATCAGTTCGTGGACATTTTGACTTTTTCCCGATGCAAATTCTTCAATCATACGCATATTATCTTGTTGCAAAGCATTCACCTTGCCCAAGGAGTCACTGAGGGTTTGTGAAAAGGACGTAGTGGCTTCTTTGGTATTTTTTAGGCCTGAAATACTTTGAGAAGCGTTTAAAAGATCGTTGGCAGCAGTATACGCCTTAATAGCTAACGGTGTGGTTGCCATGTGCATCCTCCTAGATATTGAACAAAAATTTAACGACCAATTTCCAGGGCCTTAGTAAACATGGCTTTGGCCGTAGTAATGGTTGAAACATTGGCTTCATAGGCGCGCATGGCTGACAGCATGTTCGTCATTTCTTCCACCACATTGATATCTGGATAACTGACATACCCTTCTTCATCAGCATCTGGGTGCCCTGGCTCGTAAACTCGGCGCAGACCACGGCTGTCATTTTGAATAGAGTCCACACGAACTCCCTTGATTTCGTCATCCAGAGCAGATTTCATTACTTTTAGGAAAGGGCTGTCCACTTCTGTTTCCTTAAAAATAACTTCTTTACGCCGATAGGGGCCACCATCAACAGTGCGTGTGGTTTTGGCATTGGCCAAATTCATGGACACAACATTTAAGTGTGTACGTTCGGCCTTTAGTCCCGAAGCTCCAATATCTATGGCGGTCATGAAATCCATTATTTTGCTCCTTCCTGAATGGTCTGCTTGAGTCCAGAAAAGTTCTTCTGAATAACTGTAGCCAAGGTGGTGTACAGCAAATTATTTTTGGCCATGGCTGACATTTCCTTATCCAGATCAACATTATCTATACCCTGGATAACACGGGGCACCAGTTCTTTGGTCACAGAAGCCTCAGTATCATCGACAGAAAACTTGCTGGGCATATGCTTGGGATGGGTCCTCGAAACTGCGCCACTATCAGCAAGACCCAGGGCGGACTGGAGATCTTTTTCAAATTCCAGGGTCCGTGCCTTGTATCCAGGAGTATTGATATTGGCCAAGTTGGAACTGACAATGTTTTGACGCTGGAGTTGGAAATCCATCACTTTGGCTGTTACATCCATATGTCTCGGAAACATACTTTTCATAATATAACCTCATGTAATTGCGATCAAAATATTTTTTATTGGTCCCAAGAGTACCAATTGTTCCCTGTCTGCTTGCAATGACCATTCCAATTTAAAACATAGAGATATTTCCTTGAAAAACATGGTGTTACTATCTTGACAATTCATATTATGAAAAAAATCCTAGGGTATAAAATATTTGGCACTCATGTTGCTTTACCCCTTGCATCTGATCAAGACTATCTGATTTTCTGACAAGGAGGAAAAATTATGAGTTCACATCTGGATTATGAAATCAACAAGGAATTGGGCGAATGTTATTTGTTCATGGGTGAATTGGACAAAGCAGAAAGCTACTATGAAAAGGCAGCTGGCAGTAACGGAGTTCATCCTGATCCGTATTTGGGGCTGGCCACTATTGCTGTACAACGTGGCGATTTGGGCCGGGCCCTGTCCTTATATCAAAAGGCCAATGACATTGTGCCTACGGACAAGTCTTTGGCCGGCATGGGCCTTATCAACGCCCAACAAGGAGACCATTCTTCTGCATTTACCTTTTTTACACAGGCTCTGGACGTCAATCCAGAAAATATGATCGCTCTCTTTGGTCTGGTCCAGGCAGCACATGTTCTTGGTCGTACGGCTGATGCCATCGTTCCCCTGGGACGATATCTGGATCTGAATCCAACCAAGAGTGAAGTGCGTTATGCCTTGGGCGGTTGTTTAAGCAGTTGCGGCCGTGTTGAGGAAGCCAAAAAACAGCTGGCACACACCCTGGAGTTGGACCCTGACTATGCACCTGCAACAGAGCTCCTGTCTCAATTGTAATTTTGATATCTTGCCAAAGTCTATCTTGTTTCAGGTCATGTCCTCCCTTGTCTGTCTCTGTTGATGAGGGTGGGCTTAAAAGCCTGCCCTCCTTGTGCCTTCTTGCATCTTTGCTCCAAAGCTGGCAGGGGCACAACATTAACGACAAAGGAGAGCAGCATGGACATGCTACCAATTCGCCGGGCTATCCTCAGTGTCACAGATAAAACTGACCTTGTGGACTTTGCCCATTTTCTAGATGGTTTTTCTGTGGAGTTGATCTCCACTGGCGGGACCTATCAGGTCTTGGCTCAAGCCGGACTAAAAGTACGCCCAGTGAGCGAACTGACTGGATTTCCAGAAATTTTGGATGGTCGGGTCAAAACCCTGCACCCCCATATTCATGCTGGAATTTTGGCCAGCAAAGATAATCCCAGGCATATGCAGACCTTGCAGGATCGTGGCCTGGCACCCTTTGATCTCGTGTGTGTCAATCTTTACAATTTTTCTAAAGCTGTGCGCCAAGGTCTGGCTGACACCGATGCAGTGGAACAAATAGATATTGGCGGACCAACCATGCTCAGGGCTGCAGCCAAAAATTTTTACTCTATAGCTGTTTGCCCTGATCCGACCTTGTACAGCCAGGTTATGCAAGAAATGAAAAAATATAATGGCTCCCTGACCTTGGCTTTTAGAAAACGCATGGCCGTGACCACCTTCAAGGCTACTGCTGATTATGACAGTATGATTGCCAAATACTTGGCTGGCTCTGACCACACTACCTGAGACAGTCTGGATTTGCTCATTGGCCACCAACAGTTCTATCAATGGCAATAGACAATTGGTGCTCCCCCTGGCTCTACTTGGACAAGGAGATTTCTTATCGCCTCCAAACCTCTGGGCAATCTTGTTGGGCTTAAACCCAGTCAAATTACTGCTATTTCCCGTCTTTATAACCGACGCTTCCCTAATCAGGGTGGCTTTACTCTGGAACAAGCCCGTGAGCTCTGCCTTCTCAGTAAAGCTATCAGCCGCCAGCTAGGTGTGCTGATCAATCGCAAGGGTGTGCCCATCATGGTCTTGGTAGGTGAAGCAGACAAGATTATTATCCCTGAACTCAGTCGTCACCGCCAGGCTGATTCCAGACTGTCTGGATTACGTCTGATACACACCCATCTGGACGCAACTTTGCTTACCCAAGACGATCTGATGGATATGGTTTTTTTACGTCTGGATGCGCTCTGCGTCTTGACCATTGACCGCCATAGCTCTCCGCAACTATGCCAAATCGCCCATCTTCTACCGCCCAATGTCGAAGAAAAACCCTATGTGGTGTACCCAGCCATGAACTGGGATGAAGTTGACTTTGATTTTGAGGCCAATGCTCTGGCTTTGGAAGACGAATTGGCACGCTCAGGCCAAGGGGGCATAAGCACAACCAACGCTGGCACAGCTATTTTGATCAGTGTGGGCACACGCCCCAAAAATGAGCAGGAACAATCCCTGGCAGAACTGGCTGAATTGGCACGCACCGCTGGACTGGAAGTGGTGGATATTGTGGTGCAACGTGTCGGTAAAACAAATCCCAAATTAATTCTTGGCCGAGGCAAGCTGGCAGAACTGGAAACGCTGGCCTTACAAAAAAATGCCTCAATCCTTGTTTTTGATCAGGAATTGACCCCCACCCAACAACGCAACTTGAGTCAGATTACTGAACGCAAGGTTTTAGATCGCACCCAGCTTATTTTGGATATTTTTGCTCAGCGGGCCCAAACACGAGAAGGAAAACTCCAGGTGGAGATGGCCCAGCTCAAATATATGATGCCTCGATTGGTGGGACAAAACCGAGCTCTTAGCCGCTTGACAGGGGGTATCGGGGGCCGAGGCCCAGGGGAAACCAAATTGGAAATGGATCGTCGAAAAATCCGTGACCGGATCACACAACTTAAAATTGCCCTTAAAAATGTACGCAAACATCGCCAGGCCACACGAAGTCGTCGGGACAAAGCCGGACTGCCTGTAGTTTCCCTGGTTGGATATACCAATGCTGGAAAATCAACACTATTAAATACCCTGACCAACAGTAACGTCTTGGCAGAGAATAGACTTTTCGCAACCTTGGATCCCGTCAGTCGCAGACTGCGCTTTCCAGAAAATCGTGAAATTATCTTGACTGATACTGTGGGCTTTATTCGTCATTTACCCGATGACCTGCGTGAAGCCTTTATGGCCACCTTGGAAGAGCTTAATAATGCGGATTTGCTCATCCATGTTGCGGATGCCGCACACCCAGAAGTGGATCAACAATTGGATGCAGTAGAAAAAATTTTACGAGATCTCAAAATTGAGGACATTCCCCGCATTTTAGCCCTGAATAAAATGGATTGCTTGCCAGATGCACAACGTGAAACCCTCACCTTCCTCCATCCAGAGGCTCTGTTTATATCTGCTTTACACCCGGACTCATTGGTAAGTCTGGTGGATAAAATAAAAAGCCTTTTGTGATTCTTCTGTGTATAGTGGGGACAATGAGACCAGTACGTTTTTAAAAATCAGTCATAAAAACGAATTTGCACGTTGGGATTTTGTCGCCATGCATCAAATTTTTTTCTCAACCACTGTTTGAACAGATTGCGGGTCAAGGGAAAAAGAATCAAAAGTCCCGCAGCATCCGTTATGAGCCCTGGAACAACTAACGCCATACCAGCTAAAAAAATAAGTAGTCCATCAAGCAAATCTTCCGCAGGCATAAACCCTTGTGCTAAATTTTCACGCACTCGAAGCATCACAGACAGCCCTTGCATGTGTGCCAAATATGCCCCAGCCATTGCCGTAACAATAACCAGAGCGATAGTTGGTAGCACACCAATCATACTCCCAATACTGATGAGCACATACAGCTCAGCTATGGGCACAAGCACAAAAAAAAGAAAAAGTTTCCCCACTTATCCCTCTCCAAAGGCGAGCTGATTCATGGTTTCCCGATCACGAAGGCCCAGAAAATACAGCACTCCATCCAAACCCACATTGGAGATAGCCTGGCCTGCACCTTCACGCACTACAGGTTTGGCATGAAAGGCAATGCCCAAACCAGCCACGTCAAGCATGGGCAGATCATTGGCGCCATCACCCACAGCAATGACCTGGGCCAAAGAAATTTGCTCCTTGGCGGCAATTTCTCGCAAAAGCCTGGCCTTACCAGGACCATCAACAATGTCACCCACCAGATTACCTGTCAGGAGTCCATCCCGGATTTCCAGCTCATTGGCATGAACATAGTCTATGCCCAAATGGGCTTGCAAACGGTAACCAAAATATGTGAACCCACCAGACAAAATGGCAATGGTGTACCCCAAACTTTTCAATGTTCGGATTAAATGCTCAGCACCTTCGGTTAAAGGTAAGGTATCCGCAACCTCTTCCAGAACTGATACTGGTAAACCCTCTAGCAGACGAACACGTTCACGCAAGCTCTGGCTAAAGTCCAATTCCCCCCGCATGGCTCGTTCGGTAATACTTGCTACTTGTTGCCCTACTCCAGCTCGTTTGGCCAATTCATCAATGACTTCAGCCTGAATCAAGGTGGAGTCCATATCAAAGCAGACCAAACGACGAATACGGCGAAAAGCGGTATCTTCCTGAAAGCCAATATCAATCCCCTGCTGCCGAGAGAGATCTAAAAAAGCAGCACGCATGGCAGAAATATCTCGTGGCGTTCCGCGCACAGAAAACTCTACACAGGCTCTGGGTGTAGCCGGAACATTGATCAAGGACCGCCGTCCTGTCAGCCGCGTGATATTATCAATGGTCAGATTGTTATCCGCCACAATCTGGGCCAGCAGGGTGAGGTGTTCAGCAGTCAAAGTCCGCCCCAAAAGAGTGACAATATAGCGTTTGCGTCCCTGCATGGTTACCCAGGATTCATAATTGTCCTCGGAAATAGGAGAAAACTTAAGAGTTAGACCTTGGGTATGAGCCCAGAACAATAAGTCTTTGACCACAGGGCAACTCTGATTTTCCCTGGGTACTTCAATGAGTACACCCAAGGATAATTCTTCATGAATGACTGACTGGCAAATATCCAAAATAGTCACTCCAGACTGGGCCAATTGCCCCATAATGCCTGCCAAAAGACCATTACGGTCTGCTCCAGAAATTTGAATTAAAATTATTTCTCGCATAATTATTTGTGCATAAGCCCCCAAGTACGCATGGCTACCCACTCCAATGTTACCGCAGGTTGTGCACCAAGGCGTAAACTTTCCAGGGCATTTTCAATAATAACACAGGTCTGACGCATGGAAACCACATCCAAACGCCTGCTTAAAATCTGGGCCAGGTTGGAAACTGGAACACCATAACCAGCCTGTACCAAAGACCGTTGCACTTCACGTAAAATACGTCCAGCCAGGTCTGTATCCACAGCTCCTTTTTTGCTGGTACAATCCAAAAGATTGCCGCGGCCCGTTTGTATAAACTCACCCAATTTGTGCATCCAGTCCTGCAATTGAGGGTCACTTTCCTCAATCCTTGGCCAACTCAAGGTCAGTACAAAACTTCGAGAAACCAGTGTGGGCAAAAGAATTTCCCGAGTGGGAGCCAAAAGGACAAAGATATTACCCGGTCTTGGCTCTTCCAGGGACTTGAGCAAAGCATTGGCCGCAGCAGGAGTTAAGGCTTGGGCTTCGGCTACAACCATGACCCGATAACCATGCCCTACAGGAGGGTCACTGAGTACAGTGCGAATATCACGGATAGTTTCAATGGAAATGGTACCTAAAGCGCCATCCAAAAAAATAAGATCGCGATAGGTATCTTCAATAATCTGGACACAAAGACGGCATTGCCCGCACGGTGCATGCTCTTGCTGACAATGAAGACGAGCAGCCCAAAACAGGCTCAAATTGCGGCGTTCCTCAATGGTTCCGCCTTCAAGCAACAAAGAACTGGGTGGATATGAGGCCAATCGATCCAAAAATGTCCTCACCCGGGACTGACAAGCAATAGTCTGGCTCCAAAGCATGCCGTACAAAAATAAACGTATGCTAGGAACGGATAATGGTTTGATCTCGGTCCGGACCCACAGAAACAATACCTACCGGGATACCCAATATTTCTTCAATGCGCGCAATGTAGTCTCGAGTGGTCTGGGGCAATGCATGGTAATTGCGACAACCAGAAATATCCTCCTGCCAACCTGGAAGGGTTTCATAGACAGGCTGAACTTGGGCCATGCCATTTTCTTCTTGTGGCGGATAGGTTATTTCTTGTCCTTTATATTGGTAAGCCACACAAATTTTCAATTCATCCAGGCCACCCAAGACATCGAGTTTGGTCAAAGCGATTTCCGTTGGCCCGTTAAGACGCTGAGACTCACGCAACACAACCAAATCCAGCCAGCCGCAACGACGTTTGCGGCCAGTAGTGGCACCAAACTCTGCCCCTTGAGTTTGCAAATAGCTACCAACTTCATCTTGAAGTTCTGTGGGAAAAGGCCCAGCCCCCACACGAGTTGTATACGCCTTGACGATGGCCACAACACGTTCAAGCATATGCGGTGGACATCCCGCCCCTATAGCAGCACTGCCGGCAACAGTATTGGAAGAGGTCACAAAGGGATAGGTACCATGATCTATATCCAGATGCGTACCCTGAGCTCCTTCAAAGAGGATTCCTTGGCTCGCATAGTCCTGAATAATTGTAGAAATATCACCAAGATAGGGGGCTAAACGCCGGGCAATGGGGAGAAGCTGATCAAAGATACCTGCTGCTGATAGTGGCACCTGGCCATACAACCCTTGGAGCAGAGCATTCTTTTCAACCAAAGCTTTTTCAATTTTATGTCGCAGCAAAGGCTCATTCGCCAGATCTGCGGCGCGAATACCAATACGAGCGGCTTTATCTTCGTAGCATGGACCAATACCCCGACCTGTGGTTCCAATTTTATCAGCACCTGATTTGAAATTTTCACGAGCTCCATCAATAGCCCGGTGATACGGCATAATCAGTTGGGCTTTATTGCTGATCACCAGCCGTGCAGGACTGACATCCACTCCAGACATCTCCAGCTTGTCCATTTCCGCACAAAAAACAAAAGGATCGAGTACCACACCATTACCAATGAGGCATTTTTTGCCCTGATGCAAAATACCAGAAGGAATAAGATGCAAAATAGTTTGCTGACCATTGACAACCAGGGTGTGTCCAGCATTATTACCCCCCTGAAAACGAACAATGGCGCCAACTTCCGTGGTCAACAAATCAACAATTTTTCCTTTTCCCTCATCGCCCCATTGGGCACCAATAACAACTATATTGGCCATAAATCTGGTCTCCTTGTCTTGGTGTTACGCCCCTTTGCACAATGGCAAATGGCTTTCATCTGTACGAGGCGGTTGACAATGTGTCAATTTATCTTGCTCATTGTTTTGCCGCATGTGGTCTTGTTTTCTCAATCCAGGTCCAAAAATCCAGGTTTGCCGTTTGAAACAGTGCGTGCTAGGTGCGTTTCTTTCAGCTTCTTTGTAGGGGATTCCCAAATAATTTTGGAGAAAATATGTCTAATCTCAAAAAAATGTATCATACCATGCATACAGATCCTTTCCCTGAGACCTTAACCCTGACTCTGGGCCAGCAGACCATCAGCTATACGAAAAAAACCTGGGATATTGATGGCACACAAATGGGGCTGCGTTATGGTGAAAATCCAGATCAGCCAGCTGCTCTGTATGCAATTGCCTCGGGAGCACTCACCCTGGACGGAATAAGTTTTCAGCAAGGACAACACAAACTGGTCTCTGCTTTGACGGAAGACAACCTTATTCAGTTTGGTAAGCACCCTGGAAAAATCAATCTCACCGATGTAGATAACGGCATAAATATTTTACAATATCTTACGGCCAAGCCCGCAGCAATTATCCTCAAGCATAACAATCCCTGTGGTGCAGCGTGGTCCGATGACGGACTGTATCCTGCTCTGGCCAAAGCTTTTACTGCGGACCGCATTGCCGCCTTTGGAGGTACCATTGTCGTCAATCGGCCTGTAGATAAAACCTGCGCCCAATGTATAACTTCCAGTTATTTTGAAGTCATTGCTGCCCCAGACTATGATGACCAAGCGGTGGAACTTCTCAAAACGAAAAAAAATTTGCGGATCATTCGTATTCCTGCTTTAGGACATTTGGAACAGGTTATTGGTATTCCATTTCTGGACATCAAATCTTTGCTCGATGGCGGCCTGATTCTTCAATCATCATTTTGTAATCGTATTTTGAATCCAGCTGATTTTCTTGCAGCTGAAGCAACCAAGGATGGCACCACATATCTGGCACGCAGGCCCACTACCCAAGAAGCTGAGGACCTGCTTTTTGCTTGGGCAGTGGAAGCTGGAGTTACTTCCAATTCTATTATTTTTGCTCGCAATGGAGCAACCATTGCCATTGGTACTGGTGAACAAGACCGGGTAGGATGTGTGGAGCTCACCATCCAGAAGGCATATACCAAGTATGCGGATCGACTGGCTTTTGAACGTCATGGTCTGTCTTTGTACGAGCTGAAGGAACAAGGACAAACCAGTGCAGATCTGGCTCAGGCCTTATCTGCAATTTTACAGGAAACCAAGGCCAACAAAGGAGGCTTACCTGGGTCTGTCCTGGTTTCTGATGGTTTTTTCCCTTTTCGTGATGGAGTCGATCTGGCCATTGCTCAAGGGGTAACCGCCATTGCCCAGCCTGGAGGCTCCATTCGTGATCCTGAAATCATTCAAGCCGTTAATGAAGCCATCCCGCAGGTTGCCATGGTTTTCACTGGTCAAAGATCATTTAAACACTAATGTACTACCCTGCTAAGGTATGCGTAAAAGCTACTTCAAGCAGCGCGCTTTATGCGCATAAGGCCTTTTATGTCTGCCATGAGTACCCCACAAGCTGGGTGTATTGTCGAGTTTTTGCAAAACAACCAACCCGTGATTGCTTGGGTGTTGGAGATACAAGGAGCAAGATTACGTCTTTTCACTGCCAGCCAGCGTGAAATGAAATTGCCCATTTCCAGAGTCTTACCCTGGATCGGGCCACAATACTCCACAGGAGCCAGTCGCCAGGAAATACTTGACCACCTGCTTACTCATCACGGCCAACGTGAGCGAATAGCAGATTCTGTGGACACCCTGGAAATTTGGGAGCTGGCCCAAGGAGAAGTGGAAGAAGCAGAAATAGACTGGTTTGCCAGCCTTATTGGTGAATCTGATGACGCAGACCAAAGAGCCGGACTGGGCCGAAAACTCCTGCAAACCAAAACTCACTTTCGATTTACCCCACCCAAATTTGAAATCTATTCTCTGGACATTGTTGAGCGTCGCCAAGAAGAATTGCGCAAGGCTAAAGAACGTGAACGCCTGGTGGGCTTTGGGCAGGATTTTTTACGTGCGTTGTGGGAGCGTTTTTGCAAACGAAAACAATCCTTGCCTGAGACCAACCCAGAGCAGGAAGAGCGGTTACGTGATCTTTTGATGACTCGCATTACTAGTCCTGATGATCGGGATTCAGAGGCATTATGGAAGGTCATGAGCCAGGGATTGCCTGAAGACCCTTTTTTACCTCTCTATTTAGCCCAGGCGTGGGGTATTGTTACACAACATTTCAATGTGCATCTGGCACGGGCTGGATACGCATGGAGCTCGCAATGGGCCGAAAAACATACGGAAGCCATCTCCACCATTAAAGCCACAGTTCTCTCCAGGGCAGCTGAGCCCATTTTGAAGATTATGACCATAGATGCGGCCAGTACCCAAGATTTGGATGATGGTTTTTCTTTGGAAAAAACAAACACTGGCTATCTTCTGCACCAGGCTCTGGCCTGTCCTGCCCTAGGTTGGGAATTTGATTCTGCCTTGGACCGAGATGTCCAACACCGCTACACCTCTTTGTATCTGCCCGAGGGGACCAGTCACATGCTTCCCCAAGAGCTGGGCACTGGTTTTTTTAGTCTGGCCAAAGGACAAAAACGGCCTGCCCTGGTTATTACTTTTGATCTTGATGAGCAGGCCCGGCTCCGCTCCTGTTCTCCTCAAGTGGCCTGGGTGCATATCAATACAAATTGGACTTTTACAGAAGTGGAAGAAGATCTTGCCTCAGATAAAACAACGCTGCTGACCCACGCTCACACTTTGGCCATGCTGCTGCGCCAGCAGCGTGTTGCTGCTGACCATGCTGTCATCATGGAGCAACCTGATCCGCAAATTGTTCTGCAAGGAGATTTGACACAGCCCACAGTCCATATTGTTCAGCCCAAACCTACGTCCAAAGCCCAAATGATCGTCTCGGAATTCATGATCCTGGCCAATAAAACCATGGCTGCCTGGGCATTGGAGCACGACGTTCCTTTGTTATTTCGCACGCAAAACATCACCTTACCTGCAGAAAATGCCGGAGTTTGGAGTGATCCCACAGATATTTATCGATTGATTAATACTATGGGTCCCTCCATTTTGGAATGTGAACCCAAGCGCCATGCAACCTTGGGGGCTACAGCCTATGCTCCTGTTACATCGCCTTTGCGCCGCTATTCTGACTTCATTAATATGGCACAAATTATTGGAAAATTGACGGGCCAAGGGCGCTTGTTGGATAAAAATACCTTGGAAAACTTACTTCCTGTTCTATCTGCTCGCGCTGAAGCAACGGGACAGGTACAACGTCTGCGTTTACGATACTGGAAATATGAATATTTTCGTCAAAACAGCAAAAAAATGCGCTGGTCCGGAATAATTGTCGATCCTGGATCCATGTTAACCACCATTGCTTTGCCAGATGTACAACTTTTTTTAAAAGCTCCACGTAAAATTTTTGGTGACAAAGTGCGTGTGGGTCAACGATTTGCCATCCGTATTGGTCGAGTTGATCCTTTGGCCGGTGAAATAAAAATCATTGAGGCTTGGGAAGAGGAATAATCTTGTCCCCTTGGATTTTTTAGCGTAATAGATATAAAGACATGGCAACATTCACAAACCAAGGAGAATAATTATGGCAACAATATTTTGGCTGGCAATAAGTTATTTAATTGGTGCCTTGCCTTTTGGGCTCATTGTATCCAGATCGTGCTGCAATGTTGATCCTCGTCAGCAAGGAAGTGGCAATATTGGAGCAACCAATGTTGGCCGTGTATGTGGCACAAAATATGGCGCTCTGACTTTGGGGTTGGATATTCTTAAAGGATTTATTCCTGTATTTTTAGCATCATTTTTTTCAGACTCAGGTTTTTTTCTCTCCCTCGTAGCTTTAGCTGCCGTTAGCGGTCATATGTTTTCTGTCTTTTTGAATGGTCAGGGTGGTAAAGGCGTTGCAACCTGGGCTGGTGCCTTTGCAGCCATTTCTTTTTCTGGCACTGTATTTTGTGGACTGGTCTTTTTAATTGCTCTCTACTTTTTTAATTATGTCTCTTTAGCCTCCATGACCATGGTAGCTTTGATGCCCATCGTCCTGTTGTTTAAAGGTCATTGGGGTGCTATTCCTCTTGCTCTTGTACTTATGGCTCTCATCTTTTGGAGACACGCAGAAAATATTCAACGCCTAAAAACAGGGGAAGAAAATTCCTGGAAAACTACGAGCTAACGCGATAACTCACCGCATATAAAAAACGCCATAACAACATTGTTATGGCGTTTTTTATGGTCAAGCCAGTCCAAATTTTAATGCAAAACACATGAACTCGCATTGGGCGCATACTCCGGCACTATATTGGACAATTGGCATCTAATATCCTCAGCTTGGAACCTCTCGGCCAAACCAATCAGTGTCTTGATATCCTTAAAAAAATTTGCCTGTACTGCCCCTTCAGAACTTCGTAAAACCATGATCAAATCATGTCCGGTTTCCAACACATCCTCACCCTCGGTAATCAGTTCCTCATATAATTTTTCGCCAGGTCGCAATCCAATGAATTTTATACCAATATCCGCTGGATCCCGACCAGACAAAAGGATCAAATCCCGAGCCAAGTCAGCAATACGTATTGGCTGACCCATTTTAAGCAAAAACACTTCTCCGCCCTGTCCTTGAGCCCCTGCCTGAACAATAAGTTGGGCAGCTTCAGGTATGGTCATAAAATATCGCGTTACTTCTGGGTCTGTCACAGTTACTGGGCCACCACGCTCAATTTGGCTGCGAAAAAGTGGAATGACTGATCCCGACGATCCCAGCACATTCCCAAAGCGTACCGCCATAAATATGGTTTTTCCTCCTGTTAGCCCCAGCATAATCTTTTCTGCTACACGCTTGGAAGCACCCATAACATTGGTGGGACGTACAGCTTTATCCGTGGATACCAACACAAAACGCTGCACGTCATATTCTACAGACAATTCCATGACCACTTGTGAACCAAGAATATTATTGGTCACGGCCTGCCAGGGATTAAGCTCCAGCATAGGTACGTGCTTATATGCCGCAGCATGAAAAACAACTGCTGGCTGATACTGCTGAAATACTGCATCCATGAGCACACGATCTTGTACTTGTCCCAATACAGCCCGGTATGAAGAAAAATCTATCTGGTGTAAAAGCTCCATTTCCATGGAGTAAAGATTTTCCTCTCCAGCATCCACCATCACCAGCAGTCCGGGCTTAAAACGAACAATCTGACGACAGAGTTCCGACCCAATAGACCCTCCAGCTCCAGTAACCAAAACCACTTTATCTTGAAGATATTCCTCAATACCTGGAATATCGAGATGTATTTCCGAACGGCCCAATAAATCTTCATAACGTACATCTGCCAAAGCCTTAATGCTCACCCGACCGCTCACTATATCCTGCAGGGCGGGCATTTTTTTCAATCTAACCCGGGCAGATTCACACATAGTTATAACTTCACGTAGCTGACTTCCTTGCGATCCAGCAGCATTGATGAGTACCTCGTCAATGGCCATCTCCTGAATCAAATGCGGCAGACGGGATACAGGCCCATATATAGGCAGACCATGAATACGACGACCAATACGCACCGCATCATCATCAACAAAGCCAGCCAATTCAAAATTATTGCCTCCCGGCCCCATCATTTCCCGGGCCAGGCGTGCACCAATGTCATCAGCCCCAACAATCAAAGCCCGATATCTGGAGCCATGCCCAACTCCTGCCTTTGAAGATGGGTACATGGCCTCATAGGCGATACGAATAAAAATACGTGCCCCACTGGCCAAAAGAAAGGTCAAAAGAAAATCAAGAATAAAGACTGATCTGGGAAAACCCTGAAACTGGGTGGTCAAGGCAATATAAGCAACCAAAATACATTCAGACAAGATCGCTGCACTGCCAATACGCCACAAGTCGCTTAGACCTGTATAGCGCCACATGCCCCGATACAGGCCAAAAGCACCAAAACAAACCAGTTTACACGTCACAGCTACAGGCAAAATCTCCAGCATGGAGCCCAAAAACATATCTGGAATTTCAAACTCAAAACGAAGGCCATAGGCACTGATAAGCGCCAGAGCAAACAACCCAGCTTCACCCACAATCATGACATAAAAATTTTTATTCTTAAAAAGCTGGGAAGGTGAAAAGGCACTCATGAGATATCCTTCTAAATTCTATGGACCTATTGTATGAAGCACTAAATGACAGCAAACACCACAGGCTTACATACGAGTTGCAGCACTCATGACCTTGGTGACCACAGCTACGACCTGCTCCATATCTTCAGCGTTCAAAGTCGGATGTACCAAAAAAAGCAAACTGCGCTGCCCAAGGTTGGCGGCCACAGGTAGCGGTTTTTTTGGACTCAAGCCAGTGCGCATAAAAGCCTGTTCTCGATAAATTTCCGGGCAAATTCCAGCCAGGCAAGGTACACCAGCAGACCGAATTTCTGCAACGATTCGGTCCCGATCCCAACCTTGAGCCAATGTCGAGAGATCCACAGAAAGATAAAATTTATAATAGGCATGGAAAAAATCCTGGCCTGGGACCTGGATGTCCATTCCAGACAAATACTTCAGCCCATTGATCAGGATCTGGGCATTTGCCCGGCGCTGGGTCACCCATTGGTCCAGCTTGGACAATTGGATACGGCCAATGGCCGCCTGCATCTCGGTCATGCGCCAATTGGTGCCAAAGGATTCATGGACAAAACGAAATCCACTCCCAATATGGGGTGTATGCATGAGGGTCCAGCTCTTGCCATGGTCCTTATAGGCCCAGGCCCGCTCAAAAGCTGTCTGGTCATCCACAAGCAGCATGCCCCCTTCACCCCCGGTGGTCATGATCTTGTCCTGACAAAAGGAAAAGGCTGCCGCATGTCCCAAAGAACCAACAGGTCTGCCTTTATATTGGGCACCATGGGCCTGGGCGCAATCTTCAATAACAATGAGATCATGCTCCCTGGCGAGGTCCATAATGGGGTCCATGTCACAGGGCCAACCCACCAGATGCACGCAAATAATAGCTTTGGTGCGTGGGGTCAGGACCTGGGCAATGGTTTGGGCGGTGATATTACGTGAAATAGGATCCACATCAGCCAGCACCGGACGCGCTCCCCGAGCCACCACACAGCTGGCTGAAGCAATAAATGTCCAGCATGAGGTAATGACCTCATCCCCTGGCTCAATGCCAAAAGCCTCCAGTGCCAATTCCAGAGCCACAGTGCCATTGGCCAAGCTGATAGCCTGATTCCGTCCTACATAGGCGGCAAATTCCTGTTCAAAAAGCCGACATTCCTGACCTGTCCAATAATTGACCTGGCCTGAGGCCAGGACACGCTCCACTGCCTCGCGTTCGTCTGGGGAAAAAACTGGCCAAGGGGGGAAAGAAGTATTTAGCATATGAAATCCTCTAAATCAGAAAACCGATCTATCCAAAGCCCTGGATGACAAACAGGATCTACTTTACATTGAGTATGAATATTTTGGCCAGCATCACGCACCCCGATAGTTTGCCAACCCAATTGATTGGGTGCTAAAAAATCTTTTTTGGGATTGTCTGCGACATAAATAAAGGTGCAACCCAGAAAATCTTGCATGACTTGATGAAATCTCAAGGGATCAGGTTTGGATCGCCCAGCCCATTCTTCTGAAATATAGGCAGGCAAATGTGCCAGTCCCAGGGCCTTAAGTTTTAAACGTTGAGAAATGGACCTACCATCCGTAAGTATAGCCAAGGCAGCGGATTTTTCCTGCAACTTGCACAAAGTTGTCCTTACGTCTTCAGACAATTTGATACACGGCATATGCAAACGATAAGCCCATAAAAGTGATTCCTTGACCGACATCTCAAGGCGTAAATGTTGAACAAGCCGGCCCAAAAAATCTGTTTCTCCTTGTTCCCTCCAAAGTTTCATCTCTGCCAAAAGATCTTGACCATATAAAGAGATAACAAGTTGCGATACATGGTTGATGCCGGATTCCACATAAGCTGCTTCCGGGTACAATGTATCATCCAAATCAAGGACAACGCAGGTTTTTTTATCAATCCGGAACATGAACGACTACCTTGGCGTCATAGCGGAGCATCAAAAGATTTTCTGTCCAATCTTCAAATTTCCCTATTTCTTGCTGAAGAAAATACTCTCTGACCAGCCAATCTGGATAGTCAGCTCCAGCAGCTGAACTTAGTGGAAATCCGCCTCCAAAACGTGGATTGATCTCAAGACCTTTAATGTCTCCTGATTGGGGGTTTCCAAAAACTTGAATGGTGCAGCAACCACGAAAACCCTTGAGTTTAGACAGTCGCGGCCATAAAAACTCATAGACAAAATGTTTACGCGTAATGCCTTTACTGACCTCTCCTGCCCGAACTTCTATACGTTCACGGGGAACCAGACATTGCAAAGTTCCATACCGATCATAATACCCATCAACTGTATATTCCTTATATTCTGGACCTATGAACTCCATAAAAATATTTTTTTCATTAGCAAGCATGTTATGGGTTAATTCATTTTTACCTCTGATTATGGCTGTCCCAATACTGCTACTGCCATCATAAGGCTTGCAAAAACATGGAAAAGTCAGAGAAGATCGCGCATAAATTGTTGGATAAGGTATATCTATGGATTGAAAGAGCTGACCTGTTTTCCTTTTGTCACGACAAGACATAACCAGGTCACACGAGGAAATAAGTACGATGATGCCATCTCGGGCAAAGTCCTCGCGCAAGGAACATAGGACTGGAAGTTCTGTATCTATAGTAGGAATAACAAGTCGGACTTGTTGATCAAGGCAAAGCTTGTGCAATGCTTGGGCATATCCGCCAGAAGTCACTCGAGGTAACGTAAAATGGCCATCAGCCACATGACAGGCCGCGGACCATTGCGGTACAGCGTCCGCGGCCAAAACTTTTCCATCAAGACCATGATTAATCATGGCTGTTTGAAAATTTTTTAACAACTCAACTCGACGGCCGGCAGAGAGTATAAGAATATTCATGAGCTTTTGTCCTTGGTCCCTGTAAACTTGGGCATGGTTGCTTCACCTGCCGCATTAATACCTTCCCGCCCTAAGACCGCCTTGATGGTCAACCATAAAATCTTCAGATCTAACGCCATACTTTGATTATCCACATACCAAAGATCAAGATTAAACTTTTCTTCCCAACTTAAGGCATTGCGACCATTGACTTGAGCCCAGCCCGTAATTCCTGGTCGAACTTCGTGACGCCGGGCCTGTTCTTTGGAATACAGAGGCAGATATTCCATAAGTAACGGCCTTGGTCCCACCAACGACATATCTCCTTTGAGCACATTCCAAAGTTCCGGCAGTTCATCCAAAGATGTGGATCGCAAAAAACGCCCCCAAGCTGTCAAACGCTGGGCATCGGGCAAGGGCTGCCCGGCTGCGTTTTTCACATCACGCATGGTTCTAAATTTAAACATGGTAAAAGGTTGTCCATGCAGACCCGGACGAACTTGGGTAAAAAATACTGGCGCCCCCAGAACCAGGCGTATTATCAGAGTGATGATCAGCAACAAGGGCGCAAAAAAACATAATGCCAATAAGGAAACAACAATGTCAAAACCGCGCTTCATAACCTAGTTAGCCTTATAAACCCGAACCCATGGGTAGAGGTCATCGACCAATTCAAAGTGAGGATTAAAAGAATCAGGATCAGCAATGAGCATCTGCACCATCAAGGAATCATACATCTTTTTTTCCATAAGATAAGCTTGATTGGCCAACCTATTGATAAGTAAATGCAATCCCGAACCATTGGGCCATGTGGTGTACTCCCGAGCATTGTCAGCCTCAAGAATATCCAAAGAATCAACGGGGATTTGTTGACCTTGCACGAGTATCACCCCTGTTTCTTGGTCCACACTAAACTGACCTGACATCAAATGCATCCGGCCTGGTGCACCTTGCCCGGTTATTAAATCCCAATGACCATAAAAACTGATCCAATAGGATAACCGAAAATTTTCCCAGGAAACCACAAAATACTGATCTGGCAAATCAGCATCCAGGATCAGAGGTGCTGAAGACAAAGAGTCCACAAAACGAGTAGCCTCTTCTGGCCCCATGTCTTCCAGAGTGGCGACAGGGTTGGACCAATAATATTTTTTTGGAAGAACCTGGTCGTCTTCAAGCTGCTGAACATCATTGCTCTGGGATTCTGCACCCAATGCCTTGGCTTGCACGGCTGCATCTCGTTGTACCTGGGTTACATATTTCATGAGTTGGCTGGCCAGCATGGGTGAGGAGGTACTATGAATTTTGGCCAGGGGATAAAGCCAGGGACCATCGTGAGCCCCTCCATCGGCAAAAGTAAGGCGCTCGGCATAGTATTGTCCGGCATAGCCATAATCCCACCACTGCCATAACCTGGAGTCAGGCTTGGTTTTTTCACGCAGATCTAAAAAAGCCTGGGCATAGACATTAGGCAGCACAGGAATGGGACTGGTGTTTTGCATAAATTTACCCATAGGCCAAAATACAGCCACGCATAAAATAAGCTGGGCAATCCAGCGTCGTCCCTGAGATTGTCCCAAAAGTCGCATCACTTCAGCCAGGCCCAGACCAAACCCTGCACCCAGGGCCACGCCGCCAAACATGGCAAAACGATTGCCCAATTGCACACTGGCTATACTCAAACCTAAAAAGGGTAAAAATAAAAGGAGTTGTGGCCGACGATACACAGCAAAAAAATAGAAGCCCAAGCCCAGAAAGAAAAGATAGCCATGTCCGGTCATGCGCATGGCCAAATCAGCCCAGGGCACGTTTTGTGCTTCGCGCACGCTTTGGGTAATACCGGGCAATTTCAGAGCTGAAACACGAACCTCTTCAGTCACATTTTTACTATAGCCAACAATGGCCTGGCCATAAGTCAAAACCTTGGTATGTAGCCCAGCATAAATAAAAATCACAAGCGCGGCCAAAGTAAAAATAAGCCATCCATTACGCTGTTTCCACAAATTCGGTTTGATCCAAAATATTGCTCCCAGGCCCAAGACAGCCCCCAGACCAACCAAACCACCATAGGTCAGGGCATAAACCATAAGTAGGCCTACCCAAAGTTCCACCCATTTTTGGGGAGGAGTCAAAACCAGGGATAAAAGAGCAGCCATACCCAAAACAGCAAGGAGAATGCTACCACTTTGGGGATAAAAAAACATGCTCAAAAATCCGCAAATTCCTGTAAGAGCCAGCATAACCAAAGACCAAGATTGTTTGGACTCAGCTAAAAGTGCATCCGGTCTCCAGGATTCTCTGGTTTGAGTAGTGATCCAGACCACCAAAGCGCAAACAAAAGCAACAGGAAATAACAGGGCAACCAAATCTGTGTCACAAAAGCCCAGCCGGGTACGGGCCAGAAAACCAATGCTCGACGCAGCCAGTACAGAAAATAGCACCCCACCTTCGGTCAGCCGCATAAACCTGGCCAAAAGACAAGCAGGTACAGCAACCCAGGGGATCAGCAGGACCGGAAGCCAAAAACCAATAATACCTAAAGAAAGTCCGGTTATGACATGCAACCAGCGAATAATTCCAGTAAAGGCCCAGTGCACATAGCTGCCCACACCTTTGGCTCCAGCCAGCCAGGCATAAGCGTCATGAGTGGCCATAAGCGGCTCCCCACCAATCCAATAGGCGTCATGCTGCCAGGGGCCGTATTCAATGAGGCGAAGGGCGGCATTAAGAAAAAAAGCCAGCCCCAGGGCCAAAAAAAATTCTCCCTTTTCTCCCAACTCCCAAAAAGTATCCGGCCCAAGCAAAGAAGATGCTGGTTTCTCATCCGTACTGGATTGAGGATTCTTCCTGTTTTCTGCCATTGAAATTTTCCTTTACTGATTTTTTGTATTGGTCATGTATACATCTCCATATGCGTAGTCAGAATCCCCTATCCATTAAAAATCACAAAAATCTCATTTTCAAATCCGTAACCCCTGTGACAAACATATATTGACCTAAAAATCCATTACTGCTTTACCTTTATAACAAGTACGGCTTTATGCATAGGCTTTGATTGACTGCAAGAAATTGGAGATTACTAAAATGCCTGTGCCTCTATTTATTAAAATTTCTTCTTCTACCACGGTCAAGCTAATAGAAATCTCTTTGCACTCTTGAATGCAATATCTAACAATTCCCAAGACCTGACCACTCGTCAATACCAAAGAACTGTCAGGAACCTCTGAGACAAAACAAAGCCAATAAAAAAGGCCCCGAAGGGCCTTTTACATCCAGCTCTAAGCCTGTTTATTGAGTTCTACTTCCTGTGGAAAGATAGGTAAGTAACGGTAAGATAAACTCATGACCAAGAACCCATAGGCCACAATCATGAGGGAAGTGGACCACTCAGCCCAGTTGGGATAATAGGTAGTCCAACGATCAAAGGGCATAACTGGTATGGCCAGACCTTGAACCGTGAAGACAAAACGATTGATGGTCACCCCAATAGCCGCCATAATAGCTGCCAAATACATAAGGGCTGGAATTTTACGTACCTGGGGGAGCACCAGCATAATTGCTGGCAAGAGCCCAAACCAAAAGAGTTCTGCCCAAAGCAATCCTTTCCCATAACCATGCTCACTACTGAACATCTCATCAAAGGTCAGGCCCATTCCAGGCAAAATACCTGCTGCCCAAGCATAGGTGTCTAATATTTTAAAAAAGATATAAAAACACAATAGCAGACCGGAAATCTTAGCCAAAAGAGCCTTGGTCTTGTAGCTAATGAGCTTGCGACCAGTAATAACTTCCATCAAAGTGCCGCAAAGCATGGTAAATGCCGGGCCACAGGCTATGGCCGAGGAAATGAACAAAAAGAAGGTCCAGGGCCAAATGAAGAATCCTTCACGATAAACCAGAGGGCGGCCAAAAAGAACGCCATACATACCACCCAAAGAACCCTGGTGAAAAAAGGACAAGAAGGTACCAATACCAGCAAAAAGCGGCATGTACACATGGAAGTTGTGTGCTAAATGATGGCAGAACTTGTTTTGGTTGATCTTGCGATTTTCCAAAATCAGGGGAACATATTCAATGATCAACACTGTGCAATAACAGGTGATACAAAAGATAACTTCTGTAAGCATGGAGTGCACATTGGGATGCCAATAGCCAAACCAGGCCCGTAGTGGTTGACCAATATCCAGCACCAAAATGAGCATGGCACCAGAATAACAAAGGAATCCAACAATTACTGCGAGATTAATAACATTTTTGAGTTCATCAATGCGAATAATGTAACGCAGAAAACCAGAAAAAAAGGCTCCCGCACCCAGGGCAATGACAGCCAGGTCAAAGGTGATCCATAGCCCGAATCCAAAGTAGTTATCCAGACCGGTAACACCAATACCATTACTAAAAATTTGAAATGCAGCGTAGCCGCCCCAAGCCAAAAAGACACTGATGGCAGCCAGCCAAACCAGGAATTTCCCAGCGGAACAACGTTCTACCCCTTCGGGCCAGTACGCACTAGACATTTTCGCCCCCCTTGTCATTCTTCAGGTAGTTGTCCCCAAGCTTGCGCACCCATTCCCGCTCGGAATAATAATAGACTTGCGGATCGGTACCAAGTTTCACCAACAGACGAAATGCATTGGGACTTGCCACCAGCTTACTGATCTCATGATCAGGATTATGCAGGTCTCCAAACGTGATGGCACCGGTGGGGCAAATCTCTGCACAAGCAGGAATATAGGCGTCTTCGGCCAATTGGGTGGGATCCTCATCATTCATACGTGCCCGTTCTTTGGCGGCCATGAAACGATGATGACAAAAAGTACATTTTTCTACCACCCCACGAGGCCGGGCGGAAACATAGGGAGTCAGAGTTTTTTCCATGCCCTCAGGCCAAACCGGATCAAACCAGTTAAAATACCGAGCATGATAAGGGCAGGCGGCCATACAGTACCGACAACCAATACAACGAGGATAAACCTGACTAACAATGCCTCCCTCTTCGTCTTTGGTTGTTGCTACCACCGGACAGACTGTAGAACAGGATGGTTTACCACATTGCATGCACGGTCTGGGTAAATAGGCAACTTCGTGATGAGGAAAAGGCTCCCCATTGGATAACTCGTATATATTCATCCAGTCATTGGTGCGTAGTTTATTACCAGCCTCAACCTCAGGCGAAAGATTATTCTCTGCCCGACAGGCGACAGTGCAGGCGCCGCACCCGGTGCATTTGTCAAGATTGACAAGCATGCCCCATTTTACTTTAAATTCAATTGCTTGCATAGCGAATACCTCTTATTTTTTCCAGATGCTCAGGACATTACGCCTTACCAAGGACAACCTGCACTGTGGCAAACCGGGACACTCCGGTCTGATCTTCTGTGCTGGCAGGCAACAGTTTAAAGACGTTATCTCCTTTACCTCGGGAAAAATCATCCCAAGCGGTATGGCCAAACCCCAGAGGAGCCACGACTGTATTGTCCATTACACCTTCAAAGATGCGCAACCTTGCCTGACACTCACCGCTAGCGCTCGTCAGCTTGACAGCATCGTCTTGTTGCAGTCCAAGATTTTTGGCTGTGACACCATTGACCAACACGTACATTTCCCGACCAGACATTTCATCATAGCGAATAGCGTTAGTTCCAAAGGGCGGGGTAGCAAGCTTGGAGCTTCCTATTTTGAGCCGTACAACTGGAGCCAAAGCCAGGGATTTTCCATCAGCCACAGGAGCTTCTATCTCGCGCAAAGGCGTGGACCATAACTCCAAATCCTGAACTGGAAACTCTGTGCCTACCCAAGCAGTGCCATCAACCATATCATCATAGTCTGCACCAAGAGCTTCAGCCTTGGCCTGAACTACATCTTCAAAAGAATCAAAGCCAAGATCCAGACCAGCTGCACTAGCTACAGACAAAAGTACATCTCCAGCAGGCTTGGTATCATACACAGGCTTAATAATTGGAGCTGCGACAGTATAAAGAGGCTGGGCAGAACCATAAGGACTATAGCTATCATCCAGGCGTTCAAAACCATAGCTATCGGGCATAATCAAGTCTGCCAGAGCAGCAGTTTCATCCATAAAAGAGCTAAAGGAAACCAAAAAGTCAGCTTTTTCCAATGCTGCTTGGACCTTAGCCAAATTCGGCAGGGAATGAGCTGGATTGGCACCATAAATCATAAACACAGCAGGTGCGCTGGCGCTACCATCAGCAATAGCACTTAAGTACGCAACCAAATCATTGGCGAGCAAATTCTTGTGTTCCATGGCTGCGTCAATCACCCTTGGATTCCAGGGTAAAACACGCACACCACCTGTTTCATTGATACGCTCCAAGAGCATATTCAGACACATGCCAGCTACTGCTTCAAAAGCACCTAAACCCTGACTGGCCCCAGCAGCAGTAAGCACCAACGGATGTTTGGCTTTGCCCAAGGTTTGTGCCAATTCTTTGATGGTCTCCGCAGGTACCCCTGTAATTTGAGCAACTTTTTCCAAAGGATATGTACTGCTGACAAATTGAGAAAACTGGGAAAATCCAGACCAGAAAGGACGCCCTCCACCATCAGCAATGATCACACCAGCAAGGCCCATAGCTAAAACTGCTTCTGTTCCAGGAGCACAGGGGACCCACTTATCAGCTACAGCCGCAGTACCATTTTGTGCGGGACCTACATACACATATTGAGCATCTTTTTTCCGACCAGCCGCAAAAGCTTTGCCATTGCGAGTCACATTGCCCCAAGATCCAAGCACATCCGCACCAAGCATCAAAATATAATCTGAATTTTCAAGGTCATATCCAATTTGACCATCACCACCAAGCAAAGCCAGGGCTTGTGCAGCTGGACCACTTTCACTGGGCATAAGAAATGCATTCTTGGAACCAGCCTGGCCCACAAGACCTGTTAAAATATCGGTTACAGATCCAGTTTCATCTCCGCTGACCATGGCAATATCGGATCCAGCAGCCTTGATTTTTTCAGCCAAAAGACTTTCAGCTTCTTCCCAACTAATATCCTTAAAGGTATTCCCGTCTTTCACTTTTGGATTTCTCACCCGGGAGGGGCTATACAAAAGCTGAACACTGGCCGCGCCCAAAGGACAAATGCCGCCAAGACTTAAGGGATGATCCGGATCGCCTTCTGCCACCACCGGATTTCCGGCAATAGTCTTGATCTTAATGCCATAGGCGTCAGCTCCCAGTTTGCACAGGGCAAACCGCTTACCCTCTTCACCATATTTTAGTCTGGGAATCCAGGACCAGTTTTGTGACCAAATGGAAACATCATCTAATGTTTTCCATATTACAGGAGTCAAAGTTGTGCCAACAGCACCACCCACCACCAGAGAAATAAAGCTTCTTCTATCAAATCCCATGGTACATCCACTCCTCTCTTATTTGTGGCACACAAAGCAGGCGTTACTGGTCCCACGTTGTGCATGGCATCGTTCGCACTGCCACATCTTCATGGTATCCTTACTGTAACCCGTGAGCCTGTTTTCAAAATAGACGGGTGGAGTACTCATGTTGGCCACGTCCGGATGACAATTAATGCACTCAATGTCCTTATGTGCAATGTGGGAAAAATAGGCATTGTCAGGCTGCTTTTGATAAACCAGCCATTCAACCTCTCGCTCTTTTTCCACGTACTCGGCCACAAAAAGAGCCTCGTCAGGATCATCGCCTTGCACATCCTCGTGACAATCAACACAATTCGCGTTGGTCGGCAGTCCAGTAAAGGATCCGTCGTCCCGAAACGCATGGCAGTCTTCACATTCCATGCCTTGATCTTCCACATGCACGATGTGATCGAACCGGATGGGTTGGGTCTTCTGACTGTATAAGACTTTGGGAAATCCCCACCAACCAAGCACGATCGATGCTACCAAGCCGATCAGGAATGGTAACACCACGCAGCTTTTGCTTTTTGCCACAGCCCTCTCCTCCTACCGCATTGAAATAAAATTGTGAAAAACGGACACTAAATATAGCTTTCTGTATGCAAGGGGATCACTCTATGTCAAGAGATAATGAAAAAAATCACGAAGTTCCATAGGCAAACAATCGCACGGGAATAAAAAACTTTTTCCTCATAAAATCTAGGCTATAAGAATCAGGCTGCAAAAAATGGAGAGGTGAAGTCTCGGAGCAAGGGCATATGGGTATCTTTTTTTGAAAGAATGGGCTCCAGGTCAGGCCATTTTATACCTAAATCAGGATCATTCCAAAAAATACCCCCATCATGTTTTGGCGAGTAAAAGGTATCAACTTTATAAAAAAATAACGTATCAGAAACCATGGTCATGTAACCATGGGCCAGGCCCTTGGGAATTAAAAGTTGCTGTCTATTTTCTGCAGACAAGATAAAGCCCTGCCATTTTCCAAAAGTAGAAGAGTTTTGTCGTAAATCTACCACAACATCAAAAACAGCTCCTTGTAAGACACGTACTACCTTGGTCTGAGCCATGGGAGGAGCTTGAAAGTGCAGGCCTCGTACTACTCCGGCCTGACGAGAAAAGGCTTCGTTATCCTGGACAAAATCAAGGTTCAATCCATGTTCGAAGAATTGTCGTTGACTATAGGTTTCACAAAAATACCCACGGTGATCACTGAAAATCTTGGGCCTGAGCAACAACACATCGGGGATATCCGTTACCATGACTTCCATTTTTTTCTCCTGTGCCAAAATATCCTTGTTGGCCGATTATAGAATACCCCGGTAAAAAACAATGTTCCTTTTCTTGCTGATCATGGACACATCCATAAATCACAAATGCCACAGGATATTATCCTGCCATCTTTTCCCGCAGCACCCTGGCCTTACGCCAGGCACCAGACTGAATACGTAAAGTCCAAAGGACAGCTGTGGCCAGAATATACAAGGTGGACAGAGTCCATTCCAAATAGAGATTAGGATAAAGCCAATCAACCAGCCCAAGGACGACCAGAAAAAAACAGGTAACCCCAAAAAAGGTTCGTGCCACCCAGCGGGTATCACCCACAGCTCCCAAAACTCCACCAAAAACAATATTGGCCGCATCAAACAGGCAGTAAGCTGCAATGAACTTCATAACAATTATGCCGGCTTGAATAATCTGCCCAGTTTCCGGGGTCTGTCCGGCAAAAATGGCCACCAATGGAGCTGAAGCTGTGGCAAAAAGTGTGGCCATGACCAGTAGCCAGACTTCGCACACAGCCAGAGATTGCCAGGCAATAGGCAAGATATCCTGATCTCGACCAGCCCCTCTGGCTTGAGCAGCCAAGATACCGGCGGCCTGAGCCAGGCCCATGGCCGGGAAAAAGGCCAGACCGTTAATACGAAAAGCAATACTGGAAACAGCCAGTTCCACAGTTCCAATGCGGCCCACAGCCAGCAAGAAGAAAGTCCAGGCCATGAGTTCAACACTGATTCTAAAGCCCATGGGCATGGCCAGTTTGAGGAAATGTGCAAATTCATGCCAATGAAAGGCCCAGGCCAAACGATTACCCAACCCTCCTTCCAGGCCAAAAAGCAAGAGATACATGCTTGCAGCCACAGCTTGAGCAATGACTGTACCCAAGGCCGCACCAGCAATGCCCAGGCGGGGTAAGCCCCACTCACCAAGAATAAACCCCCAATCAAGCACTGCATTGACCACAAAGGCCGTCATGGTCACCCAGGTCACTGTGGTTGCCCGGCCTGTGCCTGCCAGCCAACCAGCCAAAGCACCACTTAAGACTGGAAAAAGGGACCCAGCCATGCAAATCCAAAAATAGGTGCGTTCGGCCAGAGCCACATCAGGTTCATGACCCACAAAAAGAAACAAACAGCCCACGGGCCAGGCCATAACCAACCCCAGTACTCCAGCCATAAGGGAAGTCTGGATGCCCAGCCAGGTGGACTTATGAATTCCACTGGTGTCACCTCGCCCATGATTATGGGCCACAAAAGTACCGGCATAAGCAGCAATGCCAAAAAGAAATCCCTGAAAAAGAACGACAGCCATGCTCGACGGTCCCATGGCCGCCACGGCTGTACTGGAATGCAGGGAAAGAACAAAGGCATCCACAATCTGCATCAAGGTAATAGTTGATGTGGATAAAATCAGAGGCAAAGCCAGCCGTAACAGACTGGGAATATGTGTAAGCAAAAAGTTCTCCAAATGATGTTCTTGAACAAAGATGCAGACTAACTCAGAGAGGGATCAAGACAGGAAAGACGTTGGGATTGTCGTCACCGCACTAACTTACTTATACTGCCCCCTGAGTACTTCCCAGTAACCAGTCTTGTCTGAGCCAACACGCCGAATCCAGCCTTGTTCCCGTAATTTTTGTATGTGTCGCTTAATGGTCCGGTCACTCACTGACAGTGCCTGTCCCAGTTGGATAGCTGTCAGTTCGGGATTACCCTGCAACAAGAGGAGGATCTGTCCTGAAATTTTATTTTGAGGGACATTTTGAGGGACATTTAGGAGGACATGTTCTTGAACACGGTCAGCAGGCAGGTCCTTTGTTTCCCATTTTGTCTCTGTAGCCACATCAATATATTTATACAAAGAATTCTCAATGGCCCCAAGCATAAAGGTGATAAAAGGACGGCAATCCTGGCCATTTTTGTGTGAATCCTGCAAGGATTTGTAATAGTGAGCCTGGTTGTTATAAACCAATGTCTCTATGGGCATCCAGGCAAAAAGAGGATTCCACTTGCATAGAATCAGGCTTTGCCACAATCGGCCAATCCTGCCATTTCCATCGCAGAATGGATGAATATACTCAAGCATGTAGTGGATAACAGAACTGACGATAAGCGGATGTGCTGCTCTTTCTTGCCCCCATTCCAGAAGCTGGACGACCAATTTGGGGGTATCTTTGGCTGGAGAACCTCGGTGCAAAACAACGCCATCACTACGTACCACTGCAACATCCACAGTACGAAATTGGCCAGACTCATCTACAAGAGCTTCCGTCAGAGTGGCATGGGCACTGAGCAGATCATGCACTGACCATGGATTGTAGGTCTCCATCTGATTATAGGCCAGCCAAGCATTCTGTACTTCTTTAATGTCTTTGGGTGGCCCCCAGACAGGCTTGCCGTTAATAACATCAGTGACTTGGCCCACAGTAAGGCGATTGCCCTCAATGGCAGTGGATGCATAAATGGAAAGAATACGGCTAAGCTTGCGCAGGTGGAAAACGTCAGCAGATTGCTCCTCGCTGATTTTTACCCTTTCCAACAAGGCATGAATGTTACCAACAAGCTCATACCATTTGGGATCAGCTGTGTAGAATTTCTCAAGGAGAGTGATGAGTTTTTCTTTTTGCATCTTCTCTATCCATGATCATTCATGTCGTAGGGCGTCGATGGGATTGAGTCCAGCAGCCCGGCGGGCTGGAAAAAATCCAAAAATAACCCCAATGGCTGCAGAAAAAATAAAAGAAGCCATATTGATGGTTGGGTCAAAAACATAGGGGATGTCCATGAACCCGGCCAAGGCCATGGATGCGCCAGTGGCCAGGGCAATACCTGTCAGTCCGCCCAGACTGGAAAGCACCACCGCTTCAATCAAAAATTGTAACAGTACTTCTCGCTCCAGGGCACCAATGGCCAGACGGATACCGATCTCCCGGGTCCGCTCTGTCACGGATACAAGCATGATATTCATGATGCCAATACCGCCCACCAATAGGCTCACCGCAGCCACAGCCCCCAAAAGCATGGTCAGGATCTTGGTGGTGCTGGTCAGGGCCTCGGCAATTTGCCTGGTATCCATGACTCGAAAATCATTGTCTTCACCTTCCAAAATATTACGGCGTTCCCGAAGCAGCAAGGTGATCTGCTTTTTGGCCGCATCAATGGATGCTCCATTTTTAATGGAAATACTCATGCGCCCAATATCTGGACTGCCCACCAAACGACGCTGCACTGTCCTCAGGGGCATGATCACTGTATCATCCTGATCTGAACCCATGGCCGACTGTCCCTTGGATTTGAGCACCCCAATGACTTCACAGGCAAATTGCTTGATGCGAATTTCACTGCCCACCGGGTTTTGCCCACCAAAAAGCTTGTCCCGCACAGTATCGCCAATAACACAAACGGCCCGGCCAGCTTTGAGTTCTGTATCCGAAAATGTTCTGCCTGAGGCCAATTCCCAATTACCTGCTGGGAAATAGTCATTGGTACTGCCCGTGACCACAGTGGACCAATTATTGGCCTGATACACAGCTGTTACAGATTTATGAGCCACAGGAGCAATCCATTCAGCCAAAGAAATTTGGTCCCCAATGGCCTCCACATCAGCCATTTTGAAATTGGGTGCTCCGCCAGAACCAGGCCCAAAACGCTGACCAGGTACAACCATGATCAAATTGCTGCCCATACTGGAAATTTGGTCAGTCACGGATTTGGTGGCCCCATTGCCCAGAGTGACCATGGTAATCACCGCGGCCACACCAATGACAATGCCCAAAACCGTCAAAAACGAGCGCATCAGATTACGACGTATGGCCCGCAAAGCTAAAAGAAAGGTATTCCAAAGCATTAGCTTGCCTCGCTATGGCGAAAATCACTATCCACCCGGCCATCCACAAAACGAATGATCCGCTGGGCATAGGCGGCAATTTCCGGTTCATGAGTGACCATGACCACGGTAATACCACGCTCCTGATTAAAGGAAGCAATAAGGTCCATAATTTCCTGGCTGGTACGTGTGTCCAGATTACCTGTGGGTTCATCAGCCAAAAGGACCATGGGCGTGGTCACCATCGCCCTGGCAATGGCCACGCGCTGTTGCTGTCCGCCGGATAATTCTGCCGGAGTATGGCGTTCCCAGCCCTCAAGACCCACTTGCTGCAAGGCGATTCTGGCTGCCTCTTGGCGTTCTTTGGCTGGCAGACCACGATAAACAAGAGGCAGCTCCACATTTTCCAAAGCCGTGGTCCGGGCCAAAAGATTAAAACCCTGAAAAATAAAACCCAAAACATGACGCCGCAATAACGCCCGCTCATTGCGATGCAGTTTTTCCACAGCCACATCTTGAAAGGCATAACTGCCTGTGGTCGGGGTATCCAAACAGCCCAAAATATTCATAATAGTGGACTTGCCCGAACCACTGGGCCCCATAACGGCCACAAATTCTCCTTGGGTAATGGACAAATCAATGCCTTTTAACGCTCTAAAGGCTGACTGGCCCTGACCATAAACTTTGGTCACTGCTGTGAGACGAATAAATTCCCGGGCACTCATGATCCAAAGCCCAAAGTCTCGGTAATCACCTGGGTCCCGGCCGTAAGTTCACCTTCCAGTACTTCTGTAACCCGACCATTGGTGGCCCCAATACGTACATTAAGGGCTTTTGGCTCGCCATCTTGCAGAATCCAGACCTTGGGGGATTGTAAATCAATTTTTTGTGCTTGTTGTCTGGGTTGGCGCGGGGGACGCGGCATGAACAAACCTGCCATGCCCCGACTATTTTTGCTTTGATCAGCCCCAAGATCAGGGGGTGAAAAACGCAGGGCCGCGTTGGGTACCAAAAGGGCATCCTCTCTGGTCAGAGTACTGATTTCTGCGGTGCCGGTCATGCCTGGTCGTAAAGACAGATCTTCATTATTGACGGCCAAAAGAGTGGCATAGGAAACTACATTATCCTTGACCTGGGAGCCATAACTAACCCTGGTGATGGTTGCCTGGTAACGACGTCCGGGCCAGGCATCCACAGTAAAAGTCGCGTTTTGCCCTTCCAGCACTTGGCCTACATCAGCCTCATCCACATCGACCTGGAGTTCCATCTTGGTCAGGTCTTCAGCCAGAATGAAAAGCACTGGAGCCTGAAAAGAGGCCGCCACTGTTTGACCCGGTTCCACCTGCCTGTCCAGCACCACGCCATCAATGGGCGAATAAATGCTGGCCTTATACAAATCTGTTTCATCAGCCTGAAGCACTGCCTGAGCCTGACTGATGCTGGCCTGGGCCACGGCTTCACTGGCTATGGCCCGCTTGAGCTCTGCATCAGCACTATCCAGTTCCGATACCGCAGGAGTCTTGCCCCCAGACAGGGTATGGACCATGCGCATGCGCTCTATATTGGCTTTTTTTTCGGCCACCGTGGCCTGGGCCTGTACAAGCTGAGCTTTGGCCGCGGCCAAGTTGGCTCTGGATTTGGCCAGAGTATCTTTAATCTTGGTCAGATCCAACCTGGCCAAAACCTGGCCCTTGACGACCTGGTCGTTGATATCCACAAATACTTCTTCAATAATACCCGACAGTTCACTGCCCACATCGACCTTATTGGTCGGCTGAATATTGCCCGTGGCAGACACCGTGACTTTAAGGGTATCCATAATCACAGCCTCGGTTTTAAAACGCGGAGCCACTGTTTTTTCTTCGGAGTACTGAAAATAAAAAAAGACTCCCCCTACCAAGGCGGCCACAACAAAAAGCAGCAGCCAGCCCCGCAGGGATTTTTTAGGAGCATGAGTCGTCAAAAGTTCTTGCAGGCTTTGGCCCTGATGAGAATTTCCTTGTGTATTCATGGTTATTCCTTGGTGTTGGGATCAGATACTTGGGACCAGCCTCCGCCCAAAGCTTTGTATAATCTAATCAGGGCCAAAACATTATCAGCTCTGGCATTGGCCAGGCTATCTTGAGCTGACAACAGACTGCGCTGGGTATCCAGCACGGATTGAAAATCCACCATACCCGATTCATAACGTTGTTGAGCCAGGGTCGCGGCCAGATGTGCAGCCTGGGTAGCCTGGTCCAAAGCTTGAATGCGCTCAGCGGAATTGCTCAGGGCCACCAGGGCATTTTCCACTTCTTCCAAGGCCGTGAGCAAGGTTTGCTCATAATTGATCAACGCCTGTTCGCGCTGGGCATCTTGAATATCCACCTGAGCCTTGAGTCGCCCGCCTTGAAATAACGGCGCAGTAATTCCGGCCAAAAGAGAAGAACCCAGAGCACCACTCTGGCTCAAACCGCCAAAGGTCAGGGCATCCAGACCAATGGAGCCTGACAGCTTGAAGGTTGGATAACGGGCGGCTTCGGCCACTCCAACTCTGGCTGTTTCTGCCGCCAAAACCCGTTCAGCAGCCATGAGGTCCGGGCGTTGGCGCAAAGTATCGGCGGGAATGCTCACGGCAATATCCTGGGGCAGGCTGGGCAGGCTGGCTGGTACTGCAAGTTTTTGATGCAAAGTTCCTGGCTGCTGGGCCAACAGGATGTCCAAACTATGCTTGGTTTCTGCCAGGCTGGTTTCCAACGCTGGGATTTGCGCTCTGGTCTGCTCTACCTGAGCTTGGGCCTGGGCAGCGGCCAGACTGTCGGCCAGACCGGCTTGTACCCGCCACTGGGTCAGTTGCAAGGTTTCGCTTTGATGTGCAAGATTGTCACGGTTAATGCGCAATCGTTCCTGTAAAGTTCGCAATTGCACATAGCTGATGGCCACTTCAGCAGCCAAGGTCGCCTGGGCCCCATACACCCGGGCCTGGTAGGCTTGTATATCTGCCTCAGCAGCTTCCACACTACGCCGCACACCACCAAAAATATCCAGTTCCCAACCAGCATCCAGGCTGGTGGCATAATTTTCACGGGTTTGTATCCCCCCGCCCGGAAGGCTGACCTGGCTGCCCCGGACACTGCCGGCAGTATTTAAGGATGGAAAAAGGCCCGCTGTTGCCACCACGCGTCTGGCCCTGGCTTGGCGCAAACTTGTTTCCGCGCTCCGCAGATCCAAATTGTTGGCCAAAGCCTGATCAATAAGTTTGGAGAGCAAAGGATCATCAAAGCCTTGCCACCACTGGCCAACATTGGTCTGGCCAGAGTGGGCCAGTTCGTGCTGATCCAAATTGTTCCAGGCTGCAGGTGTTGCCAAGGTAGGTGCAGTATAATCCGGCCCCACAGAGGCACAGCTCATTATGCTGGTGCACAAAAACAAACAAAGGGACAAAAGAGGGAGCTTGGGCATGAGTTTTCTCAAGGAGTAATTTTGCAAATTGCGTTATGGTGACCACAAAATATGCCAGGGTCAAGCAATGTGTGTGCCACACATGATCTGGATATGAAAATGAAAGGAGCAATACCTCAAACGTTGTTTTACAGGTATGACTAGCAGCGCTTAAAGAAATACTGATATAGCTGATTAAATGAGCTGGTGGCTACTTTTCGTTATCCAAAGGCTTGATCTGTAAAGACACAATTTTGCCACTGCCAACCCCTTGGCACCCAATTTCCATGAACCCTTGTTTCTTGTGAAATTCCAGGGAGGCCAAGTTGGGCGGCTTGATGTCCACTTCCACAGCCAACCAGCTTAGACCACGAGCCTGAGCAAGGGCTTGAGCCTGTTGATAAAAAAAAGTCCCCAGTCCATGGCGTCGAAACAGGGGACTCAAGACCACACGATCAATGTACAAAAAATTTTTCAGGCGAGCTGCAAACCAGCGGTAGTTGATACTGTCGTAAGCTCGATTATCGGCAAAGGCCATGATAAACCCAATCGTTTGTCCATCCACATCAGCCACTTGAAGCATATCAGACATTTGGGCCAAAGCCTGAAAACGATACTCGTCCAGGGGGCTTAACACAGCCACGGACTCGGCATTGAGATCCAAAATAGTTCTTTGGTCAGTATCCAGATACGGGCGAAAAATCACCCGCAGGTTTGGTTTGGTTGTGGCTGACATGGATGAACTCGTCTCTAGACAGGATAGCGGGTAATCACGGCCAGATCATGACCACCAGGAATATCGGCCTTGCGCACGGCCATGACCTTGGCACCGGAACGTAAAGCGCGGCCAGTGATTTCATCAATAATATCGTAATCCGCTGCATCGCTTTGGTCTGAAAGAATAATTTTACCCGTTGCATCGTCAATAAACCCATCAATAACACTATCAATGTCCACCAATAATCTTTCAATACCACCAAAAGTGGCCAAACGCGCTGCATCGGAAATATCCGTGGTCGTGCGTTTTTGGCCTGTGCGTTGCTCAAAGAGACGATGAAAGTCTTGGACTTGTTCTGCATAGTGAGCGTCCAAAATGGGCCTGGCTGCCTCGGCCAATTCTCTTTCATTCAAATGATCAGGATTACCAGCTATGGTCTCCGCCAAAGCAGGAATAACACTTACAGAACGAAACAGGGATTCCAACGGCTTGGCTGTGGCCAAAATCAGGGGTAGATTGGAGCCAGCCAGAACAGAGCGTAGTGCGGCATCAATCTTGCGCACATAACGCACCAAATAAAAATTTTCACCCTGGGCACCATGGCGATGACCACGACCAGAATAGTCTTTGGAAGTGGCCTTGCCTCCAGCACTGGCGGCATCCAGGGGCATGTTGGGCACCTGAACCTCTTTGGCAGGCAAGTCCGCTGATATTTGGATGAGGCGCACAGCTTTTTCTGACAAAGCCAAGACAAAGGCAGCATGGGGAAAAGTAAGGGCGCGCAACAAGGGTTTGAGATGAAAACGGTCGGACACCTCAACAGCTTCGGTCAACTTGTTGGCCATGCGATAGGTATGCAAGGAATCAGGAGTAGCCAAAATTGCCAAACTATTGGCCTGGTAATGCCAAAAATCCATATCCTCCAGTAAATCAGCAAATTGGGCCTGCAGGGCCTTGACGCCGCGTCTATCATAGTCTGCGGCTTCCAACTGAGCCACAGCCTTTTTGACCAAATTGCCGAGATTGATGCGACTTTGCTCAATATCCAGGCTCACGGGCGTGGTCGGCAAATAAATGGAAACACAGGCATCCGCACGCATTTGATTCAGTAGATCGATTTCTTCAATACTGGGCATGTCAATGTAGTACATAAAAACCTCCAACAAATTATAATAACCATCCCTGGACCAAGAACATACGCAGTTCGACAAATCTGACCAATACTGCTTGATCTTTCAGTCCAACTTCACCCTATATCCTTTTGGGACGTCGCAACTCGCCGTGCGTCAGGACCAACACAGCTATTAAAATCAGCCCGCCACCCAACAAAGAGGTGGGGGTCAGCGTCTCTTGCAAACACCAATAGGCCAAAAACACGGTGACAACGGGTTCCAAAGTGGAAAGCATGGCCGCGTTGGTGGGGCCAATGCGTCTCAGACCATCCAAAAAAGCCAATACCGCGATAATGGTCGCAACAATAGCAAGGGCAATCATAGCTCCCCACCCCATGCTTGTGGCCGGAAATTTCGGACCATTGATCATGGCCAGTGTACCAGCACTGATCCCAGCGGATATAAAAATAACGGCTGATGATTGCAGTACAGAAGCCTGCTGCATTACTTTTGACCCTACAATAATATAGGTAGAATAGGTCAGAGCCGCGATAAAGGCAAAAAGAACTCCCTGCATCTGGCCGTGGACTGGTCCAACGGTCAGGGCTGTACCTAAAAGGGCTAAAATAAGCGCCAATCCCTTGATACGGCTAATGGTGTCTTTTAAAAATATGGCTGCCAAAAGAGCCACAAGCATGGGGTAAAGATAGAAAAGCAACGCCACCAAACCGGCTGTGGCATACTTTAACGCTGTTAAATAGGCAAAGGATTGCCCCACATAACCCAAGGCACCCATCCCTATCAGTTTCAGCAATACCGAACCACGGGGCAGCTTTTCCCCACGACGATAAAGCAAGGTCAGCATAACCACGGAAGCCAGAGAAAAACGTAAAAAAATAATGGTCAAGGCATCCATGCCATCAGCATAGGCAAAACGGGCAAAGATGGGTAACGCGCCAAAGGCTATTGCTGATATGGCAATAAAAATGATCCCAACGAGATGATTCATGGGTGTTTATCTCTGGATAAAGGGAAAAAATCAGCTTGTCATAAGCGTGAGACCAAGGGTGTCAGGTCGGGAGCAAATCATCCCGATCTGTTGGGATAGACACGTTGAAGTTACTGACTTTCAACAGTTCTGGCCAGCACCAATTTTTTTTCTTTGGTATCCACCACATAGTGCATACCAAAATGTGGTTGAGCCCAGCGATCAAAAACAAGATAACGATCTTGAACCCAGACCAGGTCGGAAAAAGGACGCCAAGGCATTGGAACACCCAGAATAACAAAAATTTCATCAGTGTGAAGATTCTGGAAATACACATACTCGCACTGCCATTCTGGCGGACCTTCAGAGAGAACAATAAAAGCACGCATGGTCTGGCTTTCATTGACCACTATGTCCTTCAACTGATCATCCTCCAGGGGCAAAACCTCAATCGGCATAATTGCAACATCCACCCCTTCCTCTACCTCCCAGGGCTGTGTGTGGACATTATTATCGTGCTCATGGGGATCAATAATGCTTACCTCTGCCCAAACACAGGTGGTCAGCAAAAATACAGCTAAACAGGCCAGCAGGATTTTGTGCATGTTTGTCTCCTTACAATTGGGAAAATTATTTTTATTCTTTCAAAACATTACTGAAAGACCTGCCAATTTCAAGCCTTATCCCAAACTCCACCAGGATAAAAAACTTCCTGCTACAGTCAAAAACAAGGTACCCAAAAACGCGGCCATGATCACGGATTTTCGTATTCTCCGGACCGCATCCGTGGACCAGGCCTGTCCTACAGGCCCAAGCCAAGGTTTCTCCTTAATTTCTCCATGATAGGTGGTTGGGCCGCCCATGGACACCTGGGCTACATGTGCGGCCGCACTCATGGGCCAGCCCGCGTTGGGACTGTCCATGGTCCGGGCCTCCATCATCATTTTTTGCCAAGAAAAAAAACGCCCCTGCATGAGGCCCACACAATAAAAAAGGACTGCGGACAACCTGGCTGGAATCCAGGCCAGCAGGTCGTCAGCCCTGGCTCCGGCATAGCCTAATCGGGCCAAGGACTGCGTACGATAGCCCCACATGGAGTCTATGGTGCTCACTGCTTTATAGCCCCACAGAGCCATGGGGCCAAAAAGAGCCAGCCAGAAAAATGGAGCCACAAAACCATCATTAAAGTTTTCTGCCAAGGTTTCGCCCAGAGCGCGACAGATCTCTTCCTCATCCATGCTGTCTGTTTCTCTGCTGACCAAGGTAGCCAGACGATCTCTGGCCGCAATTAAACGGCCATCATCAACAAGAGACAAAACATGGGTGACTTCACGCACCAAACAACCCAAAGCCAGCCCGGCATAACCCAAATATAAGGCTGCCAGTTCTCCCAAAAAAGGTAGCCTGGTCAGAACCCAGACCACGACCATGGACCCCAAAGCCAAAATAGACACAGCCAAAAATCCGCCCAGACCCGGACCAAGACAAAAGCTTCTGGCCCAAGGCTCCAGGCGACGTAAAACAGCTCCTTGTAAACGTACAGGATGTGGCCACTCCTCGGGATCGCCAAATAAAGCATCCAGGAGAACACATCCCAACAAAAAAATGGCCAGGGACAAATTATAGGGCCATGCGTACAGGGTGTTCATCAGACAATTCCCCCTTTATGTGCCGGTATTTTTCTCGCGCCGGTCCAATTCTCCAGTTTGGCGATAAGCTTCGTATAAGAGCACGGCTGCAGCATTGGCCAAATTTACGCTACGCACCGGTCCCCAAATAGGCATCCGCACGACATGCTTGGCAGTAGCCAGCACTTCCTGGGGCAGGCCACGAGTTTCCGGACCCAGGACAATCAGGTCATCCGGACCAAAAGAAAAATTGTGGTAAGGCTGGCCCTGCCGGGCGCTGGTAAAAATCAATCGGCCAGAATCACGACCGGTCAGAAAATCAGCCCAGGACGGCCAGACGCGTTTGTCCACATGGGGCCAATAATCCAGTCCTGCCCGCTTTAAATACCGGTCTTCCAAACTAAAACCCAAAGGTTCAATCAGGTTCAAGGGGGTAGTGGTCGCTGCACACAACCGGGCAATGGTCCCGGTGTTGGGGGGAATTTCCGGTTCATAAAGGACAATTTGCATCTTGGGTGCTCTTTCAGTATTTCATCGTTTAGAGTGATTTTATCAGGGCCCGGCAGATTTGTTTGGCGCTCAAAAGAACTTCCGTCAAGAAAACCAGGAGATATATATGCACATACTTGTTACCGGTGGCTGCGGCTTCATTGGTGCCAACTTTATCCAGCACATGCTGCACACATATGCAGACACGGTCATCGTCAATCTGGACAAGCTGACCTATGCTGGCAACCGCCGCAACTTGGCTGAAGTTGAAGCCAGTTTTTTGGAGACGCGCTATTTTTTTGTACACGGAGATATCTGCGACCAAAGCTTGGTCACAGACCTGATGCATGGTTTTCCCTTTGATGCTGTCGTTCATTTTGCAGCTGAATCCCATGTGGACCGCTCCATCAATGATCCCTTTCCCTTTATCACCACCAATGTACTGGGCACCCAAAATCTTTTGGAAGCTGCCCGTCAAGCCAAAATCTCCCGTTTTGTGCATGTTTCCACAGATGAAGTGTATGGTTCCCTGGGTCCGACCGGAGTTTTTACTGAAGACACGCCCCTGGCGCCCAATTCACCCTATTCTGCGTCCAAGGCTTCTTCAGATCTCCTGGCCCGGGCCTATTTTCATACCTATGCTTTTCCGGTCATGATTACCCGCTGCTCCAATAATTATGGACCATATCAATTCCCGGAGAAGCTGATTCCTCTGACCTACCTCAAGGCTACCAGAAATGAACCTATTCCTGTTTATGGCGACGGCCTTAATGTGCGGGACTGGATTCATGTGCTGGATCATTGCCAGGGTGTTGCCGCCACCCTGTTCAAGGGGCAACCGGGCGCAGTGTATAATTTTGGGGGTGATGCCGAACGCACCAATCTGGAAATAGTACGCACCATTTTACGCTTAACAGGAAAAAGCGAAGATCTGATCACCTTTGTTACTGATCGGCCTGGCCATGACCTACGCTATGCCATGGCTTTTGAACGCTCCACCCGTGATTTGGGCTGGACGCCAAAGATCAGCTTTGATGAGGGTATGGAGCAAACCCTGCACTGGTATCAAGATCATGGCACCTGGCTTGACGAAGTACAAAGCGGTGCCTATCGCCAGTTCATGGACACATGGTACAAAACGAGGGGCGCATGAAAACTGCAATAGTGCTGGGCGGTAAAACAGGTCTGCTGGGACAGGCCCTGGCCTTGGCCCTGGAAAACAGGGGCTGGCTAGTCCATGCGTTGGGCCGCGGGGATGTGGATATTTTTGATTTGACGGCCATAAAGCATTTTTTAAGCACAACCAGAGCAGACGTTCTTTTTAATACCGTGGCCTATACCAAAGTAGATCAGGCCGAAGATGAACCAGCCGAAGCCTCCCTGCTCAATCGCCAACTCCCCCTGATTTTGGGCAAGGCCGTGGCCGAGACAAAAGCCTTGCTGGTCCACTATAGCACGGATTTTGTATTTAATGGAAAAAAAGATACCCCCTATACCACAGAGGATCTGCCAGAACCCGGTTCTGTTTACGGCCAGACCAAGCTACAGGGGGAACAGGAACTTTTAAACTTACACCTTCCCAACCTGCTCATACTGCGCACCTCCTGGCTCTTTGGGCCGGGGCGAACCAACTTTGTGACCCGTATTCTGGAACTGGCGGCCCAACGCTCAGAACTATCCGTGGTTCACGACCAGGTGGGCAGCCCTTCCTACACCTTAGACCTGGCTGACAATACCCTGGCACTCATGGAGCATGGTGCCACCGGGCTCTTTCATTTAGCCAACTCTGGACAGGCCAGTTGGTGTGAATTGGCTGCTGAAGCAGTTCGTTGTGCGGGGCTGACCTGTCAAATTAAACCCATTACTTCTGCTGAGTATCCTCAACAAGCGCAGCGGCCACACTACTCTGTGCTGGATTTAAATGCATTTTCCAGGATAACCAACATTATCCCCAGACCTTGGCCACAAGCTCTGCGTGAATTTTTATTTGCACGTTTTAAGGCACAAATATGATCTTAAGTAAACGTGAAGTTCGTGTTTTAGCCGCTGTAGTGGATATCTACGTGGATACAGCCCAGCCCGTTGGCTCCCAGACTCTGGCCTTAAAACGTCCTTTGGGCTTAAGTCCGGCGTCCCTGCGCCAGTGCATGGCCAAATTAACAGAAAAAGGCTTTTTACAACAGCCCCATACTTCAGCTGGCCGCGTGCCCACCATCCAGGCTTTTCGCTACTATCTGGATCAAATTCTGCAACTCCATCCCTTGACCCGTCGCGATCAATCTCGTCTGCACGATCATATCCAACCTGAAGCCGGCGATCTGGATCAGGTGTTGCGCCGTGCGGCCAAAACCCTGTCCTCCCTGACCAAACAAGTCTGTGTGATTATGGCCCCACGCCAAGATTTAGCCCGATGGCAACAAATAGATTTTGTTCTCTTGAAGCCAGGCATGATTATGGCCGTATTGGTTCTTCAGGGTGGACTGGTCAGCAATCGTTTGCTGCATACAGATCACGCCCTGACCGCTGATGAGCTCATCATCTATGGTAATTATTTAAATAGCTTGTTCCAAGGACGCACCACCCAGGAAGTCCGGCAGGAAATCATCCGCCAATTGGATAACGCTCAAAAAACCCTCGATGCCTATCGACAAGCCTGGGAATTGGTGGCTGAAGCCATTGTTGATCATAACCAGCCTGAGCTCTTTGTGGGCGGAGCCAGTCATTTGGCTGACCAACCCGAATTTACAGAACTGGCTACCATGCAGAAACTCTTGCACCTTATTGAAGAACGCTCCCGGCTTTTGGAACTTTTGGACAAAACTAGCACCAGCCAATCCGTTTCCATCAGTTTAGGGCAAGATATGCCAGGCTTGATGGGCTGTTCTTTAGTGTCCTCAGCCTATAGTGCCTGTGCCTGGCCCAGCACCAGTCAAGGTACCCTGGCTGTTCTTGGGCCAGTACGCATGAACTACGCCCGCATTGTCCCTATGGTTGACTTTGCCGCACAGATACTTAGTCAGTGCCTCAAATCTCGCTATTAGTATCGGCCAAAACAATTTTTCAATTATCTCTTATGATGAGGAGTTATATATGCCCAAAGATAAAAATCAGATTCTTACCCCAGAAGAAATTGATGTCCAGGACGCCAGCGACCAAGAGCAAGAACTGACCCTGGAGGAGCAATATGCCCAGTTGCTGGCAGATATGGAAGAGTTGAAAAAAGAAAATTTGCGCATTCTGGCTGACAGTGAAAATTTCAAAAAACGTCTGCAACGAGAAAAGGACGAATATTGTAAGTTTGCTACTTCAACTATTCTGGAAGAAATTATTCCGGTTATTGACAACCTGGATTTGGCCCTGGCCCACACCAAAGATAACGAGGCCTGTAAAAATCTGGCCATGGGTGTGGAAATGACGCAAAAAATCTTTTTGGATACCATGAAAAAACATGGTTTGGAACAAATTGCTGATCTGGATGTCCCCTTTGATCCCACTCGCCATGAAGCCATGGGACAGGTGGAACGTGACGATGTCGTAGAAAATACTGTCTGCCAAATGATGCAAAAGGGCTATGTTTTAAAAGAGCGATTGCTCAGACCGGCCAAAGTCCTGGTCAGTCGTAAATGCGGAGTGTAGCATGGGACAAACTGTCGTGGTACTGGGGGCCAGCCATAAACCCGAGCGCTATTCCAATCAGGCTGTGCGCTTGCTCAAAGAATACGGACACCAGGTCATTCCTGTTACGCCAGGGCGTAAGGAAATTGAAAACTTGCCTGTGATCCCAGATCTCAAAAGCATTGAACAGCCAGTAGATACCCTGACCTTGTATGTCGGACCAACCCGGGGTCAGCAACTTTTAGATGCAATCATTGATCTCAAACCGGGCCGGGTCATTTTCAATCCTGGAACTGAATCCACGGATATGGAAAATGCCCTGACCCAAGCTGGGATTCCTTGGCAACAAGCCTGTACCCTGGTGCTTCTGCGTACTGACCAATTTTAAGGTACATACCTGAGCATAGTGATACCCAAAAAGCACCACACGGTGCTTTTCTTACCTACAAATATGCACACACTATACGCTCTGGTTGTGGGCTACTCGATTATATACATTATATATCAGCCAGATGAGTACTGATATACTCACGCTACACCATCATAAGGAGCTGTCACAATGATTGACGCACAAAGCCTGAGCATGCACTTCGGCCAGGTCACGGCTCTGCACGATGCCACTTTTCATGTCGGGCAAGGTGAAATTTTGGGACTTTTGGGGCCCAATGGAGCAGGAAAATCCACCATTATGAAAATTCTGACCACATATCTGCGCCCATCCCAAGGCACAGCCATGGTCTGTGGATTGGATATTTTGAAAAACCCACGCAAGGTGCGAGAAAAAATAGGCTATTTACCAGAACACCTGCCCTTATACCTCAACATGGAGGTAGGCGAGTATTTGACCTTTGTGGCCCAGGCCAGGGGACTGTCTCAGTCCAAAGTTCGAGAACGACTGGACTGGGTACTCACCAAAACTGATCTGTTGCCCATGTTTTATCGGCCCATCGCCCAACTCTCCAAAGGTTACCGCCAACGCACCGCTCTGGCCCAGGCCCTGATTCATGATCCAGAAGTCATTATTTTGGACGAACCCACCACTGGCCTGGATCCGCATCAAGTTTTGGAAATCAGAAATCTCATCCAGGAATTAAGCCAAAGTAAAACCATCCTCTTTTCTACCCATATTTTGCATGAGGTGGAAGCCATTGCCCATCGTGTGGTCATTATCAGCCAAGGAACTATCAAGGCCCAGGGCACGGTGGCGGAACTGGCCATGCAAGCTAATGTCCGACCATGGATTACAATGGAGATACAAAAATCCAGTGCAGAAGTACTGCAAGCTTTGCAACAACTCTCCGGTGTGGACCAAGCCTACGTCATTGTTGAAGATGGGCCATGGGCTACCATCCGTATTGCTGCTTTGGCCCCAGTCTCAACCCTGGAGCAAATCTTTGCCCTGTGTCAGGCACAAAATTGGCCCTTGCGAAAACTCAATCTTGAAAATCCATCTTTGGAAAAAATATTTCTGGCTCTGACCCGTTCGGACCAGGCGGCCTAAGGAATTTTCATGCGTGATATAATAACCATCTTCAAACGGGAACTGGGTGCCTATCTCAACTCCCCCATGGGAGCCATTTTTCTCATTGTTTTTACTCTCATGGCCAGTGGACTTTTTGTCACGGAATTCTTTCTTTTTCCTGTGGCTGAATTACGTAGTTTTTTCACAATATTACCCTTTATTTTTTGCGTATTTATTCCTGCTCTGACCATGCGTTTGTGGGCTGAAGAACGGTCTGAAAATACTGTGGAGTTGCTCCTGACGTTTCCCATGCACCCCATGGCCCTGGTCTTGGGCAAATATCTGGCTGGCTTGTGTTTTGTGCTTCTGGCTCTGGGCACCACCTTACTTTTACCCATCATGATCACCACATTGGGTAACCCTGATTGGGGACAATTGGCCAGTTCTTATCTGGGAGCCTTTCTTTTGGGAGCTTTTTTTCTGGCTTTGGGGCAACTGGTTTCCGGCTTTGCCCAAGACCAAATCGTGGCCTTTGTCTTGAGCCTTCTTGCCTGTTTTATCCTTTTGTTACTGGGTACCAATTTTGCGGCCACTGCTCTGGATACCTGGATCAATGGGCTGGGAAACATGTTGCGCCAACTCATGGGAGTCACGGAGCATTACCTGGTTTTTGTCCGGGGTATTGTGGAAATAATTGATCTGATCTTTTTCCTGATCTGGATCATCCTCTTTTTATTTCTCAATGGCCTGTATATTGAGGGTCGAGGACGCAAGGCCTTTGGAACTATCTTTACTGTAAGTACAGCCCTATGCCTGGGTATTGGCCTGACCTTTAATGCCCTTATCAGTAGTACCAGCCTGGCCCGTTTTGATTGGACAGCAGGGCAGATCCACACTGTGAGTGAGGCTACCAAAACCATCTTGTCCGAGCTAAAAGTTCCTGTGCACCTGACCTATTATGTCACCCCAGAAGAGGACATGCCCACGGAAATCAAAACCCTGGAACGAGATATTATGGACCGTCTGGAAGAACTGCGTCTGGCCAGTAGCGGTCTCATTACCTGCAAGCGGGTGCATCTGCGAGCGGCCAATGTGCTGGACACCCCCCTGGAACCAGAAGTGAACACCATGGACCCATTGGAAAAACGCATGCTGGCCAAAGGCATAGAGCCTTTTTCTGTGTCAGCCATGCGCCAAACCGGATCTGTGAGTAATCTCATCTATTCTTCC
>JAAYGN010000093.1 GCA_012727715.1 Desulfovibrionales bacterium
GCCTATAACAACCTCCCCTATAGTGGCGAATTTGATTTTGTAGATACAGAATATGTTTTCCCCATTACCCACATGGTTGCCCCCAAAGAACAAACCCTGCACTGCACAGAATGTCATGTAAAAAATGGTCGGTTGGAACACTTGACTGGATTTTATATGCCAGGTCGTGATGCTGTCCGCTTGTTGGACTTAGGTGGCTGGGGCATGATTGGCATGGCCACCTTGGGAGTATTCCTGCACGGGCTTGGACGATTCATCGGCTACATGGGACGGAAGGAGTAAGGCCATGAATAAAAAGAAAATATATTTATTTACCCGCTTTGAACGTTTTTGGCATTGGCTACAGGCCCTTTTGATTTTTTCCTTACTCTTAACTGGCTTTGAAGTTCACGGGACCATTAACCTTTTTGGATTTCATAATGCCGTAAAATATCATAATTTTCTTGGATTGACCTGGATCATCCTCTTTATTTTTATTTTGTTCTGGGTTTTTACCACTGGCGAATGGCGCCAGTACATCCCCACAACCAAGAAACTTTTTGAGGTTATTGGATATTATTCTTCTGGAATTTTCAAAGGTGCTCCGCATCCGGTACAAAAATCCAAGGAATCCAAACATAACCCACTACAAAGGCTGACCTACCTTGGACTTACAGCGATACTGCTCACCTTACAAATGGTGACCGGACTTTTATACTGGCTCTATAATGACTGGGCTATCTGGAATCTGACCTTTTTGGATTTACGTCTCTTGGCCCTCATTCACCTGGCTTCTGCCTTTGCCATTTTAACCTTCATTATTGTTCATCTGTACATGACCACCACCGGGCACACCTTAACCAGTCTCATTGTGGCCATGATCACTGGATGGGAAGAAGTAGAAGAAGGAGAAGTTGCTGATTGGGAAATTCAGCAAAAACCATAAATCCCAACAAATCATACTCAATTTAGGCTTCAATCCACAAGGGGATTGAAGCCTTTTTCAATACCTGCCCAAGCAGCAAAAAATATGCACTATAGATGATGAATAAAAACCCGGTCATCCCGACCAAGATTTGCTGCAAAATCCCTGACAATAGCCTGATGCGTAAACATGATAATCTGAAATTGCTCACCTAGCTCTGCCAGTACTTGCAAGGTAGCCTGGATGCGATTTTCATCAAAATTGATCAATACATCATCCACAATAAACGGCATGGGGCCAGACAATTCAGCCTGCTGAACCAAAGAAGCCAGGCGTAAGGCAAGATACAGCTGATCCCGTGTTCCGGAACTCATGCCTTCCACTGGCACCCGTTGATCATGGGATCGGACACCCAATAAAATTGGCCGATCCGACTCATCCAGGTCAGTGCGCAAGGTTACAAAGGAACCCAGGGTCAAGGTCTGAAAAATATCTGAGGCTTTGGCCAACAATGGATTTTGATATTGTTGGCGATAATGCTCTATTTCTTGACGTAAAACAAAAGCAGCCACCATGGTCTGGATATAATTTTGCGTTATTCTGGAAATTTTGGCCAGTTCAGCTTCCAGATCTTCATTCAGCCTTGCTGCGCTATCCGCTCCATCCATTTGGCTTAACTCATGCTTTTCTCTGCCAATATCTTCAGCCAAAGTCTGCATCTCAGGCTCAAGTTGCTCCAGGGATTCCTGCAAGGTTTGTATGTGACCATCCAAATCTTGACCCTCCCAGGTCAAAGCCAGGGCTTTAAGATCAGCAACAGTCTTGCCCTGAGCAATGCTGGCTAAAGTCGCATCCAGTTCATCCATCCGGGCACGCAGGACTTGAGAACGATGCCAACGCTCTTCCACCACAATACTTTCTTGTACAGTGCTCACCCCAATCTGAGCCAAAAACAGCTCCAGCCCTTCCTCTTCTGCTTTTTGTCTGGCCTGAAAATCTGAAATTTCTTTTTCTAAGGTTACAATTTCATCATGTTGCTGCTCTTGCACTGCTTGTTCACGCAGGGCATGTTGGAGCCTGGATTTTAGCCTGGTCACCAAAAAACCAAGATCTTGACTTTCCTCTTGCAACTCCAATTTTTCTGCCAATTCACGTACGCTGATCTCAAAATTCTGGGCATCACGGTCAATACCTTTTTGACGTGCCTCAAGGGTATGTGCCTCATCCAGGGCCACAAACATTTTTTGCAAAATCTCAATGTGATCACTGGCTTCACCGGGTTGCGTGGCAGGAGGAAAACCCAACTTGTCCATGACACTCTCCCAATGCTCCTGTAGCCCTTGCAAAACTTTTCTCGCTTCATTTTCCTGGAATTGACATTGAGCCAAAAAGCGTTCCTTTTCGTGCACAACTCCAACCAAAGCTTCTCGGGCACTGTGTATTTTCCGCAAATCTTCCAGCTGTATCTCGGCCTGATGCAAAACAAGAGTAAAACTCAAGTTCTCTTGAACAGGTAAAACTAAACTGGCGTACAAAAGACCAATCATTTCTTGACGTCTTTCTTCCTGATCCTGCACTTCCTTTTCCAAACGGATGATGTCTCGCGCCAAAGCACGCACTATTTCTAGCTTGTCCAGCCAGGCCTGCATTTCACGAGGAGACAACGGATGAATATCACTTTTTCGCCAAAGATGTTGCCACTGATCAAGCAGTTCTGCCTTGCCCTGGGCCAGTTCCTGCTGTTTTTGCAGATACGCTTCTTGCTCCTGACGCACGGACTTAAGGCGCGCGGTCAAGGCTGTGTATTTTTGAATCCGTTCTGCCTCTTTATACATGGTATCTGCAAACTCATCAGCATCGACCACACTGGCGGTATAGGCCTTGGCCAAAGGACGGACAGGATCAAAACTATGGGCTTCATGATCCACATCCTCGTGCCCAAGCCAGGCTCGCTGCACGAGTTGCCACCCCTGATCCCGACGCTTTCGATACTGATGAAGTTTTGCAAGTTCAGGCACATTGCTCCCCTGCTCCAGCAACTGCATCTCACGCATCAAGGTCTTGTGCTCGCTCTCTAAATGTTTCTTTTCTCGCTCAACCTCTTTTACCTGTTCTTCCACTCGGTCCAAGTCTGCGGCAAAACCAGCAATGGTTTCTTCCAAAGGTACGGCCAGGCCAGGAAGAGCTTCCATTGCTCCAGACCACAAGCCAAGGCTTTGCAAACACGAAGCAGCATGTTTTTTACGCTGCTCCAACTCTGTCTTTACTTCTCTGGCCCTAAGATCCAAATCTCCAGCCTTGTGGGCCAAGGCAACAGACTGCGCCAGGGTGTGTACATCATCATGCTGTGACAACTCGTCTCGTTCTTTATGCAGTCTTTTCAGCTCTTCCCCTACCTCACGTACTTGTTTTTGTGATTGTAACAGGGCCTGGTTAGCCAACGCATATTCTTGCTCCAAAGACTGAATTGCCTTGCGTTTGGCCAACACAGGCCGCAAAATATCTACCTGCTCCAAAGGCAGTTCAGGACGAATCACGTGTAAAATCCTTGAGGCTTCGGTTTTATAACTGATGCGTTGCCCTTCCAGTCGAGGACGATCAGTCTGGGCTTTACGATATTCGCCCAAACGTTGTTGCAAATCTTCAATGAGGTCAGCGTGTTCTAGAATAGCTGCATCTGGCTGTAACTGAGCCAAGCGAGTCAAACACGTTTTATGGCGTGCCCAAAGTCCATCAAGCTCAACCCTGGACAGCCTGATACCTTCTTCCAGTTCTAAACGATGCTGTAAAAAATCCTCAGGCACAACTTGCACTGTCCCCAAAGCCTGTAATTTTTCCTGCACATCCTGAAGCTGAGCAATATAGGGTAAGGCTTGGCGTAATTGTTCCAGAACGCGGACGTTCCGGGCCAGCTCTCGATACTCCAAGGTCAAATCCTGGTAACGACTTTGGGCCAAGGTCAGGGCCTGATGATGTTTTTTCCAATCCGAGCTGGAAAGAATACACTGGCGCATGCGTGTCTGTAATTCTTTATAGTGAATTAAGGCTTGACCCAATTCTGTTTTGGAAGACCGGGGACGAAAAAGGAGATCTGCTTCTTGCTCCAGGGCAGACAAGACATTGCGTATGGAAGCAAATCCGGTCCCAGCAGAAAAAAGAGCCTGGCCCACTTCACCTTGTTGTTCCAAAATTCCCTGTCCACCTTGCACCAGGCGTTCATGATCAATACCGTGCATTCTGGAAAATGTTTCCTGGTCCAGGCCACGCAAAAATGGAGTTAGAACTTCCGCATTTAAGGGATTATCCTGGACATCAAACAAATCATTTTTCATTTTTTTTCGACGCCGTAAAAAAAACTCGGACCCATCTGATCCCAGCAGACTTCCACCCACCAGAAGCTGAGAATAGGCATGTAAAAAATTATCCGGGGTTCGTGTTGGAAAACCAAACAAAAGCGCCAAAAGCCCACGCAAGGCCGTACTTTTCCCAGCTTCATTGGGACCATAGACCACATGCAAACCAGGTATTGGGGAAGAAAAATCTAAGGTCACGTCAGTAAAGCCACCAAAGGCAAAAAGGTGCAGTTGGTTAATTTTCATGGTGCTCTCCGAGCAAACGAGCCATAAGTAAATTTCGCACTGCCTGACCAAGATGCCTCAAATCGTGTGCTTGGGGCTGAAAAAGATTATCCTGCTCCATAAGTTTTGCCGGAAGTTTGCTGCGCAAGGCTTCAAACTCAGGAAGTATTTCCTGCCAAGTCTGCTCATCAAAATTTAGATTTTCAATCGCCTCAAACAAACCAGGCAAGGCAGGAGAAAACAGTTGCTCCTGAGGTAACGCAGTCTCCACAACAACTTTTTCCAACCACACATCACCCCAGTCAGCAGCCATGGCTCGTACTTCTTCATGTATCAAATGACTCTGGATACACAATGTCGAGTGCAGCCGGGTCACCCCCTGTAAAACCAGGCGCACGGCCACAGGACGCCCCTGAGCTGATTGTCGTTCCTGATGCAGACCAGCATGAATTTCTTGGCGAACATCATCAAAGGTAGTGCATGGGGTCAAATCCACCACACATAAGGAAAAACGTAGGACATCGAGGTCCACGTGCTCTACCTGGCACACTACTCCAGCTTCCACCTGCACCAGCGTGCAACCCTTGGCACCTGTTTCACGCACATGTCGGCCTTGAATATTACCGGGAAAGATAATCCATGGCTCTTGATGCACTTGTTCGCGTTGATGCACATGCCCCAAAGCCCAGTACCCATACCCCTTGGCCAATAAGTCCTCCAATTGGCAGGGAGCATAAGAAGCATGGCCAGCTCGGCCTGTCAGGCTGGTATGTAACAGCCCGATATTAAATAATCCTGGTATAGCTTCAGGGTACTGCCTGGCCAAATTATCAGCAACAGATCGACTGGAAAAACTTTGTCCGTGAATAGCGACGCCCAAAGATTCCAAAACTCTGGTCTCAGGTCGATGATGAGAAAAGTGGTGAACATTCGCTGGCAAATGTAACGCTTTGGTAATCTGACTGGCAGCATCATGGTTACCGGAGACCAAGAAGACCTGAATATTATTTTCTCGAAGCCGGCCCATACGGTTAATGAAGTACAAGCCCGTGTTGTAGTCTCGCCAATCTCCATCGTATAAATCCCCAGCCAAAAGTACAAAATCTACTTCTTGCTCCAGGGCCAAATCCACCAGGTTGTCAAAGGCCCGACGTGAAGCAGTACGAATTTGTTCCACAGGGGCATCGTCATAGGTTTCCAGGCCACGCAAAGGACTATCGAGATGAATGTCTGCGGCATGCAGGAAAGAAAACATGTACTCTCCTCAAAAAACGAATAAAAAAAGGGCCTTGGCCCAGACCAAAGCCCCGATGGATTCGTGTATGACCTTAACACCATGCCCTGGCCCATAACCAGACCAAAGGGAGCTTAAAGGCCAGCAGCCACCTTTTTGACCAAACGCAATAATTGGTAGGTAAAACCGGCTTCATTGTCATACCAGACAATAACTTTAACCATGGATCCATTCATGACCGAAGTACACAGACCATCTACTACTCCGCCATAAATACTGCCCACATAATCCATGGAGACCAGAGGAATCTCGGTATAGCCCATAGCTCCACCTTCTGAACCACTGGCCTTGGCCTTGAGCAAAGCATTGACTTCTCCCACACTGGTGGGCTTGCCCACTTCCACCACCAAGTCCACTAAAGAAACATTGGGCGTCGGGACACGAATGGCCATGCCATCCAACTTTCCAGCTAATTCTGGAATCACCAGGCCCACAGCTTTGGCTGCACCTGTGGTCGTAGGCAACATATTGACAGCCCCAGCCCGTCCACGACGAAAATCTTTATGAGTACCATCAAGCATCCGCTGGCTCATGGTATAGGAATGGATAGTGGTCATTAATCCATGTTTGATACCCAAAGCATCATGAAGAGCTTTGGCTGCCGGAGCCAGGCAATTGGTGGTACAAGAAGCATTGGAGATAATATTGTGCTTACCAGAATCATAAAGCTGATCATTCACACCCATGACCAAGGTTAAATCTGCATTTTTTCCTGGAGCAGAGATAAGCACTTTCTTGGCCCCAGCAGCTAAATGACGCTCACAGCTTGCCCGATCGGTAAACTTCCCCGTGGATTCAATAAGGATATCAATACCAGACCAGTCCCAGGCATCAGGAGCATTGCGAGTGACGACAACCTGTTGGCCATTGACAAGAAAACCCTTGTCATTGGCCTCAACTTCACCGTTAAAAGTCCCATGCACCGAGTCATACTTGAGTAAATAAGCCAGAGATTCATTGTCTCCACGCGCATTGACACAAACCAATTGGACATCTTGTTCCTTGGCCATGATCCTGGCCAAATAGCGACCAATACGACCAAAACCATTCAGGGCAACCTTGACAGCCATATATGCCTCCTTGACTTAGATTTTATTGGATGAACCTAGAACATTACGAATCTTGTGAGCCACCATTTCCCGAACAGCATCCCGGGCCACAGTCAAATATTGACGAGGATCAAAATGGGTTGGGTTTTCAGCCAGATATTTTCGTATATGAGCAGTCATGGCCAAACGAATATCTGTATCAATATTTATTTTACACACAGCTGATGCTGCAGCACGTCGCAACAAATCCTCAGGCACACCCTTGGCGCCACCAATCTGAGCTCCATATTGATTGGCCATGGCTACAAACTCCTGAGGCACAGATGAGGCACCATGCAAAACAATGGGATATCCAGGGAGCAAACCAGCAATCTTCTCCAGTCGGGCAAAGTCGAGTTTGGCTTCACCAGCAAACTTATATGCCCCGTGGCTGGTACCAATGGCAATGGCCAGGGAATCGCAACCCGTTCGCCCAACAAATTCAGCAGCCTGGTCCGGATCCGTATACACGCTATGCTCAACATTAACGTCGTCTTCAACTCCAGCCAATTGTCCCAACTCTGCTTCCACCCACACACCCCGGTCATGGGCATAGGCTACGACTTCTTTGGTCAGGGCAATATTTTCTTCATAGGGCAAATGGGAGCCATCAATCATAACTGAAGAAAAACCACCATCAATGACTTCTTTGCAAATCTCAAAGGTCTGCCCATGATCCAAATGCAGACAAACCGGTAAATCATTGACCTCCAAAGCCGCTTCCACAAGCTTTACAATATATTCTTGCCCGGCATAACGTCGGGCCCCAGCTGATACCTGTAAAATAATAGGAGATTTTTCAGCATTCCCCGCTTCCATGATACCCTGGATAATTTCCATATTATTCACATTAAAACCACCAATGGCAAAGCCTTCAGCATAGGCTCTGGTAAACATATCTTTAGGCGTAATCAGGGGCATGATCTCCTCCTTTGTTTAAATGATTTCCAAATGACCACGCAAAGTATCTAAGTACATGGCATGAGTCAGATCAAAAGTCAGAGGAGTTGCGGTAATAAACCCCTGACTCAAAAGCCCCCGGTCAGAATCAGGGGCAACATTTTCTGGGGGGATGACTCCGCAAATCCAAAAATATGGATTGCCACGCGGATCGCGGCGTTCATCATACCAGTCTTTATAGGTTGCAGCAGTTTGAGGACAGACTTTAAGCCCTTTGGCATCCCATAAGGAGCCAGCTGGAAAATTGAGATTGAGTACACAATGGGTGGGAAAAGTAGCCCATAAATCCTGCTCCAATAACTGGACTGCATAGCGGGCCTGTCCAGACAAATCTGTAGGATGATATTCATCGACAGACACTGCCATGGCTGGGATTCCTGCCAAAGCACCTTCAGTGGCCGCAGAAACAGTACCTGAGTACAAAACATCCACTCCCACATTCGCTCCGGCATTAATGCCTGATAAAATAAAATCGGGTGTTTGGGGTAAAAGATGACTTAGGGCCAGTTTGACACAATCAGCCGGCGTACCCGACACACCAAGACCTGAAAAATCAGACTCATTAACTTCCTTTATACGTAAAGGAGAGAACATGGTAATGGCATGGCCCACTGCACTTTGTTCAGTCATGGGTGCGGCCACATGCACGGTATGTCCTGCATGAATTAAGGCACTATATAAGGCTCTTAAGCCTACTGCCCTGATTCCGTCGTCATTGGTGAGGAGAATGTCCATTTTTTGGCTGCATCAGGATAAAGTTTTTTGGCCTGGCTATGCCCCAGAGTCAGGGCTTTGGTATTCACTGCCAAAATTTTAGCAGGCAAAACCTTGTCCAGGGATTTTTTAACATGGGTAAAGTTCATAAAAGATAAGAAATGACAAAGAGCACCAAGACAAACAATATTGGTGGCCTGGGGCACACCTATTTTTTCCTGGGCCAGCGTGGTAAAGGGCAACCCCCAAAAAACATTGGATGGAGTCTGGGCCACAAGGGAAGTATCGACCAGTAAAAAACCACCAGGCTTTAAGTTGCGAAAATATGTATTACAGGCCTCCTGACTCAAGGCCACCAACAAATCAAGATTCACGGGTTTAGGATAACTGATGGGCTGGGAACTGACCACCAGGTCAGCTCGACTGGCCCCGCCACGCGCTTCAGGACCATAGCTTTGTGTTTGGGTTACATAAAATCCATGATCCAAGGCCAAAACTTGCCCCATGATTTTTCCCAAGGTCAAGATACCTTGTCCTCCTGTGCCTGAGAGACGAATTTCAAAACGATTCATTTCTTGCTGATTGGACATTAGCCTTGCTCCTGGAGTTTTTCACGTAGTTCGGCGTAACGGACTTCAAGACCTGGCAAAGTTTCCTTTCTAAATACTCCAATGGGAGTCAAACCGGCCTGCTCGGCGGCACTCATTTTTACATATCGATCCAGTTTGACCGTGTTTTTCTTGTACCACTCGTACATATCCACCACGGTCTTAAATTTATTTTTTCGACCATATTGCGTATGGCACGGAGACAAAATCTCTACCAGATTAAATCCTGGATTTTCAAGAGCTTCAGCTATGAGTCCGTCAAGCATATTCACTTGCATAACAGTACCTCGAGCCACATAATTAGCTCCGCTAGCCATGGCCATATCCACAATATCAAAGCTGCGCTCCAACAAACCAAAGGGTGAGGTCGCTGAAATGGTTCCTGGGGGGCTGGTGGGGGAATATTGTCCTCCGGTCATGCCATAAATATTGTTATTCAGCACCAAGGCCGTTAGGCCAATATTGCGCCGGGCAGCGTGAATCAAATGATTGCCGCCAATGGACATGGCATCACCATCACCCATGACCACAATAACCTTAAGGCTTGGATTGGCCATTTTAATCCCAGTGGCAAAGGTCAAGGCTCGCCCATGTGTGGTATGCACAGTGTTAAAATCCACATACACAGCCATGCGCCCGGAACAACCAATACCAGCTACCAGGACCACATCGTCTTTGGAATAACCAAGGTTGTGTACACTACGAATAAGGGAACCAAGGACAATACCATGACCACATCCGGCACAATAAACATGAGGGAATTTCTTGTTGTGCCTCAGGTAGTTATGAATAAGTTCTGTTACTTGTGCCATGATCAAGCCTGCGAGATATTTTTAAAGATTTCTGAAGGAGTGATAATTTGACCATCAACACGGTTATTGGTGATAACCTTGGTAAACCCATTGTTGACCCGTTTTACCTCCCGGGAAATTTGCCCCATGTTCATTTCCGGAACAATGACCGCCCGGCACTGACGAGCCAGAGCCTGGACCGTTGTCTTGGGAAAAGGAAAAAGGGTTTTAAGCTTGAGCAGGCCCGCCTTAATACCCTGCTCCCTGGCCATGCTCACTGCCAGTTCAGCTGACCTGGCGACACAGCCATAGGCAATGACCAACACTTCAGCGTCAGCGCACTCCACTTCATCCACTAGCTGAATATCATAAAAAAACTGATCAA
>JAAYGN010000094.1 GCA_012727715.1 Desulfovibrionales bacterium
CTTTTGGCGTCCCCAAGGGGGTTTGAACCCCTGTTAGCGGCGTGAGAGGCCGCCGTCCTAGACCACTAGACGATGGGGACAACTTGGTGGGCCGTGAAGGGATCGAACCTTCGACTCTCTGCTTAAAAGGCAGATACTCTACCGTCTGAGTTAACGGCCCCAAAGGAAAAGTGTGTCTAGTAAGAGAAGGTGGAACTTGTCAAGCCAAAATTGCGCTTAATTTGACGTAATTTGATCCTGTCCTCCCATATATGGTCGTAATACTTCTGGAACAATGATGGTTCCATCAGCTTGCTGATAATTTTCCAACAACGCAACCATGGTTCTACCCACAGCCAAACCCGAGCCATTCAAAGTGTGCAGAAACTGACTTTTTTTAGCTCCAGCTGGCTTAAAACGAATGCCAGCCCGCCTGGCCTGAAAATCTCTGAAATTGGAGCAGGAAGAAATTTCCCGATATTTCCCCTGCCCAGGTAACCAGACCTCAATGTCATAGGTCTTGGCTGAGGCAAAACCCAGGTCTCCAGCACAAAGAGTCACTACCCGGTAATGCAACCCCAGCTTTTGCAAAATACTTTCTGCGTGACCTAAAAGCTTTTCCAGTTCATCAAAAGATGTCTCTGGATGTGTAAAACGGACCAGCTCCACCTTATCAAATTGGTGTTGGCGGATCATACCCTTGGTATCCTTACCGTAAGATCCAGCCTCAGAACGAAAACAGGAGGTAAAAGCACACAATCCAAAAGGCAGCTCAGCCTCAGCCAGGGTCTCATCCCGATAAATATTCGTCACCGGCACCTCTGCCGTAGGAATGAGGTAATAGTTGGTGTTGGCCAAATGAAAAAGATCTTCCTCAAACTTAGGCAATTGTCCGGTACCCATCAGGCTTTCCCGATTGACAATGACCGGCGGCATGACCTCAAAGTACCCATTTTCCTGCGTCTGCACATCAAGCATGAAACTGATGAGCGCACGTTCCAATCGAGCGGCCCAGCCTTTAAGCAGCACAAATCGGCTCCCCGCAATTTTGGCGGCTGTTTCAAAATCAAGCCCGCCCAAAGCTGTACCCAATTCCCAGTGCTCTTTGGGTGTAAAATCAAAAACCGGCTTGACTCCCCATTGTTTAACTTCCAGGTTATCTTCTTCATTAACTCCTTCTGGCACTGATGCATGGGGAACATTGGGAATGGATAACAGCCAATCTGCTGTTTTTTGATCAATCTTTTTAAGGTTCTCGTCCAAAGATTTAATACGAGCAGATAATGCAGAAAGCTCCTCCAGCAAAAATTGGGCATCCTCCCCGGTTTTCTTCATCCGGCTGATTTCCCCTGAAGCCTGATTGCGTTTGGACTTGAGCTCTTCCACCTCCAGCAAAAGATCGCGACGCTTTTGATCAATGTCTAAAAACTGATTCACATCAAGACTGCTACGCCTTTTACGTAGCCCAGCCCTTACTTCTTCGGTATTGGTGCGAATAAATTTAATATCCAACATAATGGTTCCTTATGCGTACTTGTGTCAGAGCTTGATATTTTATCCAAGTGTGTAAAAATAAAACATACCTTGGCTTGCTTCAGACCACAAGCCAGGAGACTGAAAAGTGATTTTTTTGTATTCATCCCTTGACAACTCCTTGGCAAGGATTATTTGACCCCCTGTCTTGGGTTGATCAAAAAGGAATTTTGGCATCCCTTTTTGGCACTCAAATGCCAAGAGTGCTCAAATAAACACATATCTATAAGAAATTCTTAAACATCTTGGAGGAAAAGAATGAAACTCAAGCCACTGCACGACCGTATTCTGGTCAAACGTCTTGAAGAAGAGCAGGTCACCAAAGGTGGAATTATTATTCCTGATTCTGCAAAAGAAAAACCCATCAAGGGTGAAATTGTAGCTGCTGGCCCAGGCAAAAATGCTGATGATGGCAAGCAAATCGCCATGAGTGTCAAAGTTGGTGATCAGGTTATTTTTAATAAATATGCTGGTACTGAAGTAAAAATTGATGGTGAAGAATTGCTCATCATGCGCGAAGATGATGTTCTTGCCGTTATTGAAGCCTAATTATATTTACAAGGAGAAACGCACATGGCTGCTAAAATTATTAAATTTGATGCCAAAGCCCGGGAAAAACTGAAAAAGGGCGTGGATACTTTGACTGATGCGGTTAAAATTACCCTCGGCCCCAAGGGACGCAACGTTGTTCTGGAAAAGTCCTTTGGATCTCCAGTGATTACCAAAGACGGTGTCAGTGTGGCCAAGGAAATTGAACTGGAAGACAAATTTGAAAACATGGGTGCCCAAATGGTCAAGGAAGTTGCTTCCAAGACTTCCGACATTGCTGGTGATGGCACCACCACAGCTACTATCCTGGCCCAGAGCATTTTTCATGAAGGCATCAAGCTTATTGCTGCTGGCCGCAATCCCATGGCTGTAAAACGTGGTATTGATAAAGGCGTTGAAGCCATTACTGCTGGTCTGGACAAGCTGGCCAAGCCCACTCGTGATCAAAAAGAAATTGCCCAGGTTGGCACCATTTCCGCCAATAACGATGCCACCATCGGTAATATCATTGCCGAAGCCATGGGCAAGGTGGGCAAGGAAGGGGTCATCACTGTAGAAGAAGCCAAGGGCCTGGAGACTACTTTGGATGTCGTCGAAGGTATGCAGTTTGATCGTGGCTACCTCTCCCCCTATTTTGTGACCAACCCTGACAAAATGGTCTGTGAAATGGATTCGCCCATGATCCTCATCAACGAAAAGAAAATTTCCAACATGAAGGAATTGCTGCCCGTGTTGGAGCAAGTCGCCAAAGTGGGCAAACCCCTGGTTATCATTGCCGAAGACATTGAAGGCGAAGCCCTGGCTACTCTGGTGGTCAACAAGTTGCGTGGCACCTTGCAGGTGGTGGCTGTCAAAGCTCCTGGTTTTGGCGAGCGTCGCAAAGCCATGTTGCAGGATATTGCTGTGTTGACTGGCGGAGAAGTGGTCTCCGATGATTTGGGTGTAAAGCTGGAAAGCATCACCCTCAATCAGCTCGGTTCTGCCAAGCGTGTGGTTATTGACAAGGAAAACTCCACCATTGTTGATGGTGCCGGTCAGGCCGAAACCATCAAGGCTCGCGTCAAACAAATTCGTAATGAAATCGAAGAGACCTCTTCTGATTACGATCGTGAAAAATTGCAGGAACGCTTGGCCAAGATTGTTGGTGGCGTAGCTGTGATCAATGTTGGTGCAGCCACTGAAACCGAAATGAAGGAAAAGAAAGCCCGCGTTGAAGATGCTTTAAATGCAACTCGCGCTGCTGTGGAAGAAGGCATCGTCGTTGGCGGTGGCGTCGCTCTGGTGCGTTGCCAACCCACCCTGGATGCCGTCAAGCCTGCTGATGATGATGAGGCTGCTGGTGTACAGGTTATTCGTCGCGCCATTGAAGAGCCCATCCGTCAGATCTGTAGCAATGCTGGCGTTGAAGGTGCGGTCGTTATTGAAAAGGTTCGCGCTGGCAAGGAAGACTTTGGCTACAATGCGGCCACGGATGAGTACGAAGACTTGTTCAAGTCTGGTGTCATTGACCCCAAAAAAGTGACTCGTATTGCTTTGCAAAATGCAGCTTCTGTGGCTTCTTTGCTCCTGACAACAGAGTGTGCCATTGCTGAAAAGCCCAAAGAAGATCCTGTTCCAGCCATGCCTGGTGGTGGTATGGGCGGCATGGGCGGCATGTACTAATACGTTTTTTGACCATCCATCCTCGAAACCCTCGCCATATTCTATGGCGGGGGTTTTTTTGTGGGTTTGACTTTCCTTTTTAGTCTTTTTAGGTTGAAAGGTCCAAGGAGTCCCAATGTTATCAGCCCTTTTCTCCCGCTGCACACCACGCACCTCATCCAAAACACAGCTCTTGATTGCAGCTTGTGTGTGGACTGGTGTTGGCCTGCTACTGACCACCAAGGGCCTCTGCCTTGTGCGTTATGCTGCTTGGAGTGTGTTGCTGATAATAATGGCCGGTGGGATATGCTTGGGCATACTCAAGGGAAAATTTGTTTTAGATCCAGTGGCCAGCAAAATTATCACCCGTCTGCAATTAAAAAATACACCTTCCTGCCTGGGCGGACTTTTTTCCATAAGAAATTGGCTGCTCATTTTGGCCATGATAGTGATGGGAAAAATTCTGGGGACCATTCCTCTGGCAGCCACCATCAAGGCTATGCTCTATACTCTGGTGGGCATAGGGCTCATGTATTCCAGCCGACTCATGTGGATTGCCTGGCAGCAAGCACCAGCTTCCTTGAATCAGGGCTCAAAGTAATACTGGCCTCCTTTAAACCATAGCGGACCAAAAATGCCGCCACTTCTGCCCGTCCATAGCCCACATCCCTGACACCATGGGCATCGTCTCCATAAGCCACGGCAATACCCAGGGTGGCCGCATATTCTAAAATCAAAGCACTCACATAGGGTTCAGCCGCACCCTTGGCCAGTCCCCGGGCATTGATATCCAAAAGAGCACCATATTTTTGAATATATTCCAGATTGCGTCGCACCTTTGGCCAGACATCTGAATGCGTCAGGGTTTGGGTATAGTGAGGATCAAAGATACGGATTAAATCAAAGTGGCCCACAACCTGGGGATGAATGGCGGTCAACATCTCCCATTGTGCATCAAAATATGCACAATACAATGGCACCAGCCCACCACATACTTCCATAACCTGGGCATAGGCTTGAGAAGAAAAATCAAAACATATACCCTGAACATGATGTAGGGAACCCACCAGGTAGTCGAGATCAAACTTGTCTCGAAGTTGTTGTACCCATGTTGCACAGCCTGGATACCATTCTGTCTCCATACCTACGAGGATGGTCATGTCCTGAGCATAACTTTGGGCCAATTGTCGGGCTTCACGCACATAGTCTGCAAAACGGGCCAGCATTTGTTCGGCATTTCTGCCCAAAGCCATTTCATCAGGATATAACCAGTGGTCATCCACAGGAGGCATATGTTCACTCAGCCCAACACAGCAAAACCCCTGTTCATGATAGGCAGCCACAATTTCAGCCAAAGTATCTTGAGCGTGGTCACAAAATTGGCCAGAATGACCACCGTGCAAACTCATGGTAATCATGATCTTTGTCCCATTGCCCCACACAACTCGGTTATGTTTTTAGGGATATTGTGGCTCAAATTTTCAAATCCTTGCTCGGTAACCAGGATATCATCTTCAATCCGGATGCCACCAAAATCCATATAATCCTCTAATGCTTGGTAATGAATAAAGGCATCCAGTTTTTTTTCAGCCTGCCACTGAGTAATCAATGCCGGAATAAAATAAATACCTGGCTCCACAGTAACCACAAAACCAGATTGCAGCTGACGAGCCAGGCGCAAACCAGCAAGTCCAAACTGGCTACTACGCTTAAAAGTTTGGTCATAACCCACATAATCTTCACCCAAGTTTTCCATGTCATGGGTATCAAGACCGAGCATGTGACCAAGACCATGTGGGAAAAAAAGAGCATGGGCTCCTGCCCGCACAGCGTCATCAGGATCTCCGTGCATCAGCCCCAAGTCTTTAAGGCCTTGCGTCACGGTCCTGGCTGCCGCCAAATGACAATCCACAAAAGGCACCCCAGGAGCTATTTTAGCACATCCTGCCGCCTGAGCCGCTAAAACTACTTCATAAATATCTTGCTGGCGTGAAGAAAAAGTACCACTCACAGGCAGAGTGCGGGTAATATCAGAGCTATAGCCGCCCTTGGAACAGACCCCAGAATCCACCAGAAGCAGATCACCCTGGGCCAGGACCTGATCTCGGGTATGGTTGTGCAGCACCTGCCCGCGCCTGGTTAAAATTGTGGGAAAGGCTTCCTGGCTCCCTTGGGCCAAGACAAAACCCTGCAAACGGCCATAGAGTTCTTGTTCAGTAATGCCGGGCTGGCAATGAGTCATCAGCAAGGCATAAAGTTGTTGTGACAGGGCAATGGCCTGACGAATTTCATGCACCTCTGCACCAGTCTTCACACTGCGCAAAGCCACCACAGCCTTGATCAAGGGCACGGAAATATTTTTTTCAACTTCCGCAGGCCCAAGACCAAGCAGGCTCGCAAGCTTGAGCACATGCTCCCCACGATAGGGTGGGAGATAATGAACAGGACGCGTCGTAGCCTGGACCTGATTCAATGTATGGGCCAATTGATCAAAGCTCCCCCAATGGGCCAGGCCTGATTTTTGGGCCCAATGTGCAAGGGAAGGCCTGGGTCCACTCCAGATCACCTCACTTAAGGTCTGCTCAGGGCCTGCCAAAAATTCTTCTCCTGTATTGCAATCAAGAAGCACAGCAAATCCTGGCCTGTTCACCCCGCAAAAGTATAAAAAGGAACTGTCCTGGCGAAAAGGATAGGTATTATCCAGGTAATTCATGCCCACCAGGTCATTGCCCAGCAACACAATAACTCCTTGCCCAACCATGCTTATGAGTTGAGCTCGACGATTTTTATATATAGTTGTAGCAAACATGACCTGCTCCTCATGGAGTGCCCAGTAGAGCCATTAGGCTTGTAGGCACCGGAAACTTTATATCTTTTTGGAAAAACTTATGCACTGGGTTCTTGTGGCCAACGGCAACATGCCGGCAATAAATATTGTACGTCGTCTGGAAACAGTAGATCGCTGGATTGGTGTGGATGGTGGTTGTCGCATCCTGGATGCCTGGCACATTCTCCCGGATTTGGTCATTGGCGACATGGACTCCGTCCCCACGGCACTGCTCAACCAATACAAAAAAGAGCATATCCCCACGCTCATGTACCCTAGCGTCAAGGATGAAACAGACCTGGAATTGGCCCTCAATCTCGCTCTAGACTCCAGCCCCAGCCGCATAACCATTTTGGGTGCTCTTGGAGATCGACTGGATCACACCCTGGCCAATGTTCTGCTCTTGTCCCGTTGCCTTGAGCACGGGGTGCCCGCCAAAATTATGGATGACCAACAAAGCATTTATCTGGTGGATAGCTATCTTGAGCTTACGGGCAAGCCGGGTGATCTTTTTTCCTTGATGCCTGTCAAAGAAACCATCACTGGCGTGACCTTGTCTGGTCTTCAATATCCCCTAAAGAATGCAACTTTGGCCTTTAGTTCGCCTCAAGGGTTAAGCAATATTTTTACCAGCTCCCAGGTCGTGGTTCAAATACAAAAAGGCATGGCCTTGGTCTTTCATCAATACGCCGGATAAGTCGTCTTTGGGCTGTGGCTGTCCTTCTTGCTGTTCTTACAAAGAGCTGTCCAAGACCAAATTATCGCGATGCACCACTTCCTGATGCGGACAAGGACCAAGAATTTTTTCTATTTCAGCACTGCTTTGCCCCTGAATTTTACGTAATTCAGCAGCTTTAAAATTGGAAAGACCCACACCCAAAGTTTGTTGATTTGGCCCAACAATACGCACCAAAGCGCCCATACCAAAATTGCCTTCCACCTTGGTAATACCGGCGGCCAACAAACTTTTTCCCCTGGTCAAAAGAGCCTGGGCTGCACCCTGATCCACCACCAAAGTACCAGATGGATCTAAATGGTAAGCCAGCCAAAACTTACGACCTGAAAGTATCTTGGGTGCAGCGGCAATCCAGGTACCCAGCTCTTCCAAATCAAAAATTCGTTCCAAAGCAAACTTTTCCTGACCAGAAACAATCAAGGTTGGGACACCTATCTTGGCGGCTCGCTTGGCGGCCATGAGTTTACTGAGCATTCCGCCTGTGCCTGCACCAGTTTTCCCCCGGCATAAAGACTGTACATGCAGATCAGCAATATTTTCAATGCAGGGTAAAAATTGTGCCTGGGGATTGTCCAAAGGATTGTCGTCATAAACTCCAGGAGCTGAAGTTAAGTTGATAATCAGGTCTGCGCCAATCAGATTGGCGACCATCACTGACAGAGCATCATTATCCCCAAATTTCAACTCTTGAACAGCCACTGTGTCATTTTCATTGATAATGGGGACCACCCGCCAATCAAGCAAGCGACTTATGGTATTTCGGGCATTGAGAAACCGCTCCCGACTCCGTAAATCATCCCTGGTCAAAAGTACCTGAGCGGTGACCTTGTCATAGCGTGCAAAAGCTTCGTCATAGCTATGCATAAGTCGGCTTTGGCCTACAGCCGAGGCGGCCTGCTTATGGACCATGCACCCGCCCACAGCCTGGGCATCCAGCACACAACGCCCCGCAGCCACCGCCCCGGAAGTAATCAGCAAGATCTCCAGGCCCCGGTCATGCAAACTGGCGATCTGGTCTGCCAAACGGTTAATAACCCGCTCATCTAAGCCGAGATCTGTAGTAAGCACCGCACTACCAACCTTGATAATAATGCGCTTGGCTTTTTCTAGAACATGGTGCCGCTCACCACAATCAATGCTCTGTCCCATCTTCACTACCGCCTTCACTTGCTAACAATATCTCATGCCTGGCCCACATGGCCTCCAGCACGTTGTCCACACCAACGTGTTCCAATGCGGACATAAAGTACACCGCCACCCCCAGACGGTCAAAGGCAGCTCGCACCTCATCCAGTTGCTCAGTAGTGGCCACATCTATCTTGTTGATAACCCGAAGTTGTGGTTTTTGAGCCAAAGCAGGATCAAACAAACGCAGTTCCTCATCCAAAATCTGAAAGCCGGCCAAAGGATCCTCAAGATTCACATCTTCAATACTTAAAATATGCACCAAAAAACGAGAACGTTCCACATGACGCAAAAAAGTATGCCCCAACCCGATGCCACTATGGGCACCTTCAATAAGGCCAGGAATATCAGCAACAACCATTCAGCGCTCTTGATCATCCACAACCACCCCAAGATTGGGAGTCAAGGTTGTAAAAGGATAGCTGGCAATCTTGGGTTGTGCGGCAGAAATAGCCGCAATAAAGGTGGATTTTCCAGCATTGGGCAGACCCAACAGCCCGACATCTGCCAAAACTTTGAGTTCCAAACGCAGATATTTTTCTTCTCCTTCTTCACCTGGCTGGGCAAAGCGGGGTACTTGCATGGTGGAGGACTTAAAATGAGCGTTGCCTTTCCCGCCGCGCCCGCCCCGAGCAATAACCAGTTCCTGGCCGTGATGGGTGAAGTCGGCAATGCAATGTTCCCCATCCTCCAATTCCTCAAAAACCTGCGTTCCAACGGGAAGCTCTACAACCTTGTCCGCACCATCTCGACCATAACGCATCCGCCCCGACCCAGGTTGTCCGTTTTCTGCCTCCTGTACAGCGGCATGACGATAATCATACAAGGTCAACAAATTATTCTTGGCACGAAAAATAATATCTCCACCTTGACCGCCATCACCACCGTCTGGTCCACCTTTGGGGATAAATTTTTCCCGACGAAAAGAAACACAGCCTCTTCCACCTTTTCCAGAGCGAACAATAATTCGCGCCTCATCAACAAATCTCATGCCTTCTCCCGGCCCTATTCTTTCAGCCCATAAACAAAAAGCCGTCACAAGAAATACTCTTGGACGGCTTCAACAAAATTGATCTTCGGCAATGTTTACACTGCAGGAACAATACTCACTCTGGTCTTGACTTTATTTTTGCGGGAATATTTTTCAAACTTTATCAACCCGTCCGTCAAGGCAAATAGTGTAAAATCTTTACCTACACCAACATTTTCTCCAGCATGAACCGTGGTTCCACGTTGGCGTACCAAAATATTTCCAGCCAAAACAGCCTGGCCACCAAATTTCTTGACCCCTAGCCGCTGACCAATGCTATCGCGTCCGTTACGTGAACTTCCACCTGCTTTTTTATGAGCCATATTTTCCTCCCAACACTAGGCCTGAATGGATTTTACCTTGAGCAGAGTAAAATCCTGACGATGTCCCTGTGCTTTGCGGTATCCTTTGCGACGTTTCTTTTTAAAAACAACAATTTTCTTATCTCGGCCATGATCCACCACTTCACATTGCACAGAAGCTCCGTCCACCAGGGGCTGACCAATGCGCACATCCGCGCCAGTACCCACTAGCAAAACCTTGTCCAGAGTGATTTCTGAACCAGCCTCAGCTTCCATCTTGGCGACCTTCAGATTACGGCCTTCTTCCACACGGAACTGCTTTCCGCTCGTTTCCACGATTGCAAACATTGCGACCTCCAAAATATTGAACGACGTGGCTACCTTGTTTAAAGTGACCTCGTCAAGGCTTTTCCACCTATTTTTATGTATAGCTTTTGAATCAAGAGGGATGCTGTATTTAACCGGAAATATCTCAGCGGTCAACTCTAAAAGTAAAAACTAAACATGTTGTTATGCTCTCATAATGCCCTGGCCAAAACTAAAACCTCTACTTCCCTGGCCCCAGCTTGCAAGCAGGCCTTGGCACAGGCCCTTAAGGTTGCACCTGTGGTGATCACATCATCTACCAAAAGAACGCGCTGCCCACGTACAGCAGCATGGGCTGCAAATGCTCCGCGCACATTGCTCAAACGAGCTTTTTTCCCCAAAGTGGACTGGGCTTGGGTATCACGATTTTTAATCAAGACCTGACGGCCCAAGGGGACCTGGATCTCTTGGGACAAAATCCTGGCCAACTCCACACTTTGATTAAAGCCGCGACGCAGTACCGGGCGGGGACGCATGGGCACAGGCACAAGAAGATCAGGTCGCTGCAAACCATGTTCTTCCCAGGCCCGGATCAATAAAAATCGGAGCAGACTTTCCAGCCCCAGATCTCGACCAAATTTATGACGATGGACAAGCTCTTGCAGCATTCCAGCATAGGCACCGTAAAAGACAAGCCTGGTCCAGGGGGGTGGATTGGTTCGGCACGACAGACAGGCATAGGGCCTAACTGATGCGTCAGTATAAAACTGACCACAACAAGGGCAATAGCCTCCCTGACGCAAAGGCAATAACTTGAAACAGACCAAGCACAGGGGGATGTCTGCATCAGGACCAAGCCCTTGACCACAAACCTGACAGCGCTGCCCCAACAAAAATCTGGCTACCCGCTGAGTAAGGCTTGAGGGCCCAGGCCACATCTTTACCACCCGCTTAAACCGGACAACAGCGCGACAGCTGCCTGGGCATCTGTATTGGCCTTAAAATCTGACGGGCCATCCAAACCACGCAAAAAAAGGCTATCTTGAATATGAAAACCAAAACCTTTGAAAAAATAGCGCAAGGTAGGCATGATCCCGGCAAAAAGTTTCTCCCCAGTAGTACGGGCGGCCACCAAAATAA
>JAAYGN010000095.1 GCA_012727715.1 Desulfovibrionales bacterium
GGTCATTGTTGCTCCAGATGCAGCGTCCTTGGCCTTGGATTGTGATGTGGTTTTTTTAGCTGTACCCCATGGTACGGCCATGGAAGTAGCTGCCAAACTTTTGGCCGCAGGAGTGCGCGTCATTGACTTGAGCGCTGATTTTCGCCTGCATAACCAGGAGACCTATGAAGCCTGGTACCAGGTTACCCATAGCCAGCCCGCTCTTTTATCTCAGGCTGTGTACGGCCTGCCGGAACTTTATGCCAAGGAAATTGCTTCGGCTGACCTTGTCGCCAATCCTGGTTGTTATCCTACCTCGGCGATCTTGGCTCTATACCCAGCCCTGCACTATGGTTTGGTTTTGGCTGATGATCTTGTTATTGACTCCAAATCTGGAACCACGGGCGCAGGACGCAAGGCTTCGGTGGGCACACTTTTTTGTGAAGTCAGCGACAACTTCCGTGCCTATAATCTTGGCAAACATCGACATACCCCAGAGATTGAGCAGGAATTGAGCTTAAGTGCAGGGCGGGACATTACGCTGTCTTTTTCCACCCACCTTTTACCCATGAACCGGGGTATTTTAACCACAGCCTATGCGAAAATAGCACCAGGTATTGATCCCCTGGAGATTCGAGCACACTACGAAGCATTTTATGCGGATAAAAAATGGGTGCGAGTTTTGCCTGAAGGAATTTTATCTGAAACACGCTGGGTACGGGGGACCAATTTTTGTGATTTGGGCCTGGTTGTGGATCCGCGTACCAATAGACTGATTGTGGTTAGTGCCATAGATAATCTCTGTCGCGGTGCTTCTGGACAGGCTGTGGCTAATGCCAATTTAATGTTGGGAATGGGAGAGGAAACCGGCTTGCCTTTTGCCGCGCTTATGCCCTAAAGTACTCTATGTCCGAGTTTAGCGCTGAAAAACTATACGACAGTGTCTATGTCGCTCGCCAGCCTGTCTTCACAACCAAGATGGAGATTTGGGGCTATGAACTGCTCTTTCGCCATGCAGCCACTGCTCAAGGAGCAGTGATTACTGATGATGCCCAGGCCACATCTCAAGTTATTGCAGATGGCTTTGCCCTGGCTGCCCAGGGTATGCGTCAAGGTATCAGGGTATTGATTAATTTCCCACGCAATATTCTCGTTAGTCCCATCCCCTATGTCCTTCCTCCTGAGCGTTGTGTTATTGAAATTTTGGAAACAGTGATGCCTGATCAGGCAGTGCTGGAAGCCTGTCGTGAACTGAAAAGAAATGGATATGTTTTGGCGTTAGATGACTTTGTGGGTACGCCCGGTTTTGAAGACTTGTGCGCCATAGCAGATATTATCAAAGTTGATGTTCTGATGAAAAAGCCCACTGAGGTCATGGGCCTGGTACAAAAACTCTCAAAATACAAAGCCAAGCTTTTAGCTGAAAAAGTTGAATACCTTGAGATGTATAAGGTTTGTAAACGCTTGGGATTTTCTTATTTTCAGGGGTATTTTTTTAGTAAGCCGGAAATTATGCCTGGTCGAAAGCTGGCCTTGGGTGAGACGACCAAAGTTCGTCTTCTCAAGGAATTGAGTGCTCCTGATTCAGATTTTTCTCGCTTGATAGAGATTGTTCAAACAGATTTATCTATTTCTTACAGGTTGTTACGCTATATTAATTCTGCATATTTTGGGCTACGTTGCCAGATAGAGTCTATTCAGCGTGCTGTAGCCATGCTCGGTCGTCAAAATTTACAGCGTTGGCTGCAAGTCATCGTTCTTTCGGACATTAGTATTACGGACAAGGCTCAAGAACTGGTGCGTATTTCTGTGCAACGAGGTCGTTTTCTCCAACTTTTGGCTGATAGTTCGGTTGCAGTTCCTTTTGGGCAGGACAGCATGTTTTTGTTGGGTTTTTTTTCTTTGCTTGATGCCATTCTTGATCAATATATGGATCAAATTTTGGAAGGAATTCCCCTTGATCCACAAATTCGCAATGCCCTAACCAAAAATGAAAGTCCTCATGCGCAGTGGATTACTCTTTTAGATGAACTGGATCGAGGTGATTGGGCACGACTTGAACACATGGCCCAAGCCATGGGACTACCCATGTCCATTGTGGATCGGGCGGCCCGGGATGCCAGCGCATGGACACATGAAATTTTAACTTCAACACGATAACCTTCCATTTCCTGCTCTTGGCTTGTACTTTTCTTGAGCTTTCCCTTTTTTACCATTGTTTTTTAACAGGTAGCATCTATGGACGCATTAATACAGCTTCCCTTTTTTTTCCTGCTCCTGGCCCTGATTGTGGGGCTGGCTTTGGGCAGTTTTTATAATGTGTGCGTGCATCGGTATCTTACTGGACAATCCGTTATTCGTCCTGGCTCCCATTGCCCGGCGTGTGGCCATGTCCTGTCCTGGTGGGAGAATATCCCGGTGCTCTCGTATATTGTGCTCAGGGCTCGATGTCGGTCCTGCAAAAAGGCTATTCATTGGCGCTATCCTGCTCTGGAACTCCTGTCAGGAGTCCTGGCCCTGCTTTTTGCGTGGAAATTTGGTCCAGGACTACCTTGGCTGGTGTACATGATTTTTTTAGGTATTTTTTTGGTCGCCAGCTTTATTGACCTGGAAGCGTATATCTTGCCGGATATCCTGACCTATCCAGCCGCAGTCTTGGCTCTGATCTCTCCCATTATTTTGCCTGTGGACTGGGGCGAAACTCTGTGGGGGAGCTTGGCAGGGGCTGGAGTATTTTTGGCCTTGCAGCAAGTCTATTTGCGGTGGCGCAAATTGGATGCGTTGGGCACAGGAGATATCAAGCTCATGCTCACCTTGGGAGCCTTGGTGGGCTTATCTATGTTGCCCCTCATGATTCTTGTATCTGCTCTTTCTGCTTTGTTGGTTGCCTTGGTGTATCTGCGCCGTGCATCTGCTCAGGGGTTACGCACAGCCATTCCCTTTGGCCCATTTTTATGTTTGGGTTGTGTGCTGGTTTTGTTATGGGGGTGAGGAGATTTTAGCCCTGATCATAGGGAGCTAGAGCAAAGGGAAGAAGGTTTGATGATCATGTTGTTCTTGAAACTTGTCGCCTGGTTGATGTGGGGCATTATTTTTGTCGGTTGTTTGTACCTCACCTTTGCGCTGGTAGCTGGATATCTGCTTTTTTTTGGGTACGCGATACCAGGTCAGCCCATATTTCTTGATGA
>JAAYGN010000096.1 GCA_012727715.1 Desulfovibrionales bacterium
GTTTTAAACCATTCCTTAATTTCTGATTCCGACCCTTCACACTCATATATTAGTATTTTTGTTTCAAGAATGAGCTTTTGCTTATCAGTCGCAATTCCGCTAAAATACTGCTCTATGCCATTATCATCTTTTACTGCAAATTTATTGGTTACATAGCGTCCAAAACTTGTTATCCGTTGTTGGCCGTCTAACACTTCTAGTTTATTTTCATCTATTTTGTTGAAATATATTAGCCCTAATGGATAACCTTTCAATATAGACTGAATAACTGCAACATCGCGTTTACCATCAGCATATATATAATTTCTTTGATATTCTGGCTGGATAGTTAGTTTACCAGAAAGACCAAACAACCCTTTCCCTTCAAGTTCATTATAAACAAATCCATCACAAATATCTTTTACTGTTATATCTGTTCGTAGTGTTGTTTTCATTTCGCATCCCTTCTATGCCTAATAAATATCCTCTGATATGCAGATTGAATTATTCGGCCATTTTTGTTTATGAAGTAATTTTTCTTACCATCATTTCCAAGCAGATTGGCATTTTCATTTGTTTTTCCACCTGATGACCCTGTAGGCTCTCCATTAGGCTTTACTTCCCAATAATCATCGTATTTTTTTGTATCGGGAACATCATCATGACAACCTCGTTGTGTAGCACCTAGAATTTCAAACTGCTCTGGTGAATATTTGTCAAGAAATGTTATTGGAACTCCCATTACCCCAGTATAATCACTCGGTATATGCTTTACATTTGCTACTTCTATTGCATCATAATTATCATATTTTTGAAAGGGTTTTTTAGTACCAAACTTGATAACATCTTTTTCGGTCATCAAGCTAAGAGGTTGGTGACGCCGACCATGATCAATATTTGTGTACCAACAGACTCCAGGAACTCTGTTTACTTTAATACCATTTTGTTCGCGCTCAAATTTATATGAATCAGAATATATAAAGTCATCTGGAACTTGAAAATACATACCAGTATTAAAATTTGTAGCACCTAACCACATCAGGTTCTCTTTAATTAATGGAAATACTTCCTTGTATGTTATTGCGTTTATATTACCGATGATTACAAATTGCTTATACTCTTCCGTGAGCCATGAAATGAAGGTTCTAAACATTGAGAATGGTGGATTTGTTACTATAATATCTGCTTCTGAACGAAGTTTTAAAACTTCAGCACTTTGAAAATCACCATCCCCTGATAAATATTGCCAATCTAAATCATTAACATCAATTTTTCCATCACATGTCTTATCATGAGTCAAAATAAATATTTTTCCATATTTTGAAGTTTTATCATAATCAAACTGAGGTGAATTTACTTCAAATAAACTTGGTTGATAATTAGTTTTATATTTTTTACTATCAACAGCATAACTTGTACTAATTAATTTCTTTAAACCAAAGTTAATAAAGTTTTGAGCAAAGTACTTGGTGAAATTACTCCATTCTTGGTCATCACATGGAAGAAGAACGGTTTTCCCTCTAAATACATCAGGATTATATTCAAGATAAGCATTCATTTCCTTTTCGATATAATGATACTGAGTGTAAAACTCATCATTCTTAGCGTTTTTTGCGTTTGATAGTTTACCGTTAGCCATATTATCTCCATTTCTTAGCCCGCCAAGGATGGCGGGCGTTCTTAGGGCGCGAACTACTATACCATTTTTATTTTTCTTAGTTTAGCGCCGCGCAAGCGGCGTCCATCCAACAATGTGTTAAAAGAATGTGAATCTTTGTAATATTTAGCGTATTGAGTTGTTTTTGGCAATAATGTTTTGGTTGTGGTTGTTATTTGAAGAGGGAAAATAATTAGGGCCGCGACGTTCATGATGAAGAGTAGCGGCCCTGATATGTGATCCGTGAATTTTAGTTTTAAATAAGCCTTTTGTCAGCCAGAAAGGAACGTAATTTTCCTGTGTTTTCTTCGCCCATGGGCACCAGGGGCAAGCGAAGTTCCAGCTTGATGCGTCCCATCAGTGCCAGAGATGTTTTGGCAGGAATGGGATTGGTTTCTAGGAACATCATGCGTGAAAAAGAAGCAAGGTAATAATGTAGCTCTTGAGCCTTGGTTATTTCTTTGGTCTCCCAGGCTGCGCAGAGTGCACTCATCTTGTCAGGTAAAATATTGGATACCACGGAGATGACTCCACAACCGCCTATTGCTAAAAGAGGCAGGACAGTAAAGTCGTCTCCAGACAAAACTTGAAAATCTGGGCCACAATGTTCCAGTACCTGAGATACCTGGTTGAGATCGCCAGTTGCTTCCTTGATACCAATGACTTCTGGGATGTCTTTGTTTAATCGGGCCACAGTGAGTGGAAGCAAATTGACACTGGTACGCCCTGGGACATTGTAAACAATATAGGGGAGAGATACTTCAGCAGCAATGCGTTTAAAATGCTGATACAAACCTTCCTGGGTGGGCTTGTTGTAGTAGGGCGTGATAAGCAGACCACCATCAGCGCCTGCTTCCTTGGCGTATCTGGCCAGTTCTACAGCCTCAGCCGTATTGTTGGATCCTGCTCCAGCCAAAACAGGTACCCGTCCTTTAACCTGATCCACACAAATACTGATGACGCGTTTGTGTTCATCATGACTCATGGTGGCGGCTTCTCCAGTGGTACCGCAGGGTACAACACCATTGATACCACTTTCTAGCTGCCACTCAATCAGCTTTCGATAGGCCTCTTCATCAATTTGTCCATTGTTAAAGGGCGTGACCAGTGCTGTGAAGGCTCCTCTAAATTGCATCATTTCCTCCCAGGTTGGCAGTACGTTGTAAAAGGTGTGTTGATAATTATTACACCTCGTGTGGCATACGTTGGACTTGAAGTAAACCAGGATGTATGCTGGCGAGGGTAAAGTCTTTAGTATTACAAGCCCAGGTGGGCCGGACAAAATTGTCCCTGATAAATAATTTGTGCTGGGCCCCGCAGAAAAATATCTGTGTCCTGCAACGTAATTTGTAAAATTTCTCCACCAGAAGTGGTGACCGCAACAGAGGCCGCACACTGGCCCAAAGCATGTAATACCGCAACTGATGCTGCTGCACCGGTCCCACAGGCATAGGTTTCATTTTCTACCCCTCGCTCGTAGGTTCTGAGTAAAATATGCCCCTGGTCCAGGATTTGGACAAAGTTAGCATTGGTGCCAGCCGGAGCAAAATATTGGTGATAGCGGATTTTGGCTCCCAACTTGGGGATATCCAGGACAGAAATATCCTCATGTATGAACACAGCGTGGGGCACTCCAGTATTGGCAAAATGCACAACCATGTTTTTTTCATCCAGGACAAGATCAAGGTTAAGGCGCAAGTCCCGTGGTGGAGTCAATTGTACCGATACAGTTCCTTCTTCAGGAAAGACTTCTGCTTGTACTGTCCCAGCATCTGTCAGCATGCGGTGTTTGGCAGGGGCCATACCCAACTTGTGGGCCAAGAAAGTTGCACAACGTGCACCATTTCCACACATCTCAGCCCTGGAACCATCAGCATTAAAAAAGTGCCATATGGTTTCAGCCTGTCCACTTGCATCCAGCTCTAAAAAAATAATGCCATCAGCACCAATACGAAAGGCGCGTGGACAAAGCTGGCGCGCCCAGTGCCCCATCATTTGAGGGGCAATTCTTTGGGTCCGGTTATCAATGATGATAAAATCATTGCCACTACCTTGCATCTTGTAAAAACTTTGAGAGAATTCTGGAAAAATGGCCATGGGTATTCCTTATTTGGTTAATCCAAGATGCCAAAATATGGTCAAATATATGGAAAGGCAAGGGGGCATCTAGTCAGTAAGTAAAGTATGCATCTCGTCATCCAAGGGTATGCTATGGTCCAGAGTTTCAGTTTTGGTGAAAATAGTTTCCTCAGGCTCCCAAATCACCTTTTCTTGTGGAGCAGGTAAGCTAGGAATAGTGATGGTGCTGACTGCTTTTCCTTTGCTAAATGCCCGAACCCATAATGCAGCATTCTCTTGCAGGTAGAGTCCGGTGTAACCAGGCCCATCACCAGATCCAAGCAGGATATCCACAGTGTTTGGCTCTGCAGCAAGAAAGTTTTCTTCCTGGTCCGAACCCCAGGAACTGATACCGACAATAAGGTTATATTCCTTAGTATCTCGGAGATTGCGAATAAAATTTCCAAGTTTTTTATTTCCTGTCAGGCTATGGGACTGCTTGTCTGGAAAAAGGACAAAGGCAATGGTGCCATCTTGAACCTTGTGACTGACCACTTGCGGTTGAGTCAAGGGGCCGTGCCAGGATGGGTTGGGTGAGAGGTAATTTTGGATGATACTTTGTTCATCTGTGGGGGCCAGCAAAAAAATATCGTAGGGAAGCTGACTATAGGCAGCCAACAGCCTGGTCATAATGCCAGGGCTGTCTTTGGCCTTGTCTGGAGATAAGAACTCATGTCCTCCAGCTACAATGATAGGAAAAGAATCAGGAGGCAAAGTTTTAAAAAAGGTGGCCCGCCGGGCCAACCCACCATAGGTTTTACCCCCTCATGAAGGGCAAGGGGCATATTCTCCCCTGGTGTTACCGGTGAAGACAATGAGGGTTTCACCTTGGGCCAGCTGAGCGCACATGAAACTAAAGATGAAGAAAAAGAAATAGCGCATGAGAGTTACGTTAAGGTTTTGAGGATTGGGGTACGGGCAATTAAATCTAAAAGTTTTGAGCGGCGAGCAATGAGTTTTTGAGCAATGTATCGAATATCATTTATGGCCTGACAGGAGGGAGCAAACTTAAAAAGAGGCACCTGCTGTCGAACAGATTCTGTGACCATGGGATCTTTGTGGATGATACCTAAGAGTCGGATCGGTAAGCCTAAAAAGCGTTCACAAGCCTGGGCCAAGCGATCAAAAGAGAGATGTGCTTCCTCGTTGTTTTCAGCTATATTGACAATGATTTGAAAGTTTTTGATCTGATGTTGGGTGAATAAAACCTTAATCAAGGCATAACTATCTGTCAGGGATGTGGGTTCAGGGGTGATCACGACTATTCGTTCTTGAGGCATGGCGGCAAAAGAAAGAACAGTGGGGCTGATGCCAGCTCCCAGATCCAGAAGTACAAATTCATATTGACGAAAAAGAGTATCCAATTTGTCCAACAGGATACTTTGGACATCTTCGTCAAGCTCAACCAGTTCTGCTACCCCAGATGCCGAAGGCAGCAAGGCAAAACGTTCCTCTGCCAAAGAAACAAGCACCTCTTCTGGTATAGAGCCTGTCAGCAGGTCCTGAAGATTTTTTTGAGGAGAAATACCCAAGAGTACATCCAGGTTGGCCAGGCCAAGGTCAGCGTCTAACAGTGCTAATGAGTGCCCAAGCTCATGCAGGGCAAAGCCAAGGTTTAGGGCGATATTGGTTTTGCCCACCCCACCTTTGCCACTGACAATGGATATACTCAGGGTTGTATTGGGTTCCATTATGCATCCTTGTGTTTTTTGTCAGTCATGGAAGAATGGAATGAGGCAAACAAAAAACGTTTTTCCTCGTATTGAACCAGGGTTTGATCAGATTCTTGTCCAAGATCCAAGAGTGGGGCTGCTTCAAGCCTGTTTTTTCCAGTTTTTTTGGCTGTGTACAGTGCTTTATCTGCTTCAGCCATAAGCTTTACAGAATTGGGAGTAGTTTTGCCTCGATAGCTGGCAACTCCAATGGAGCAGGTGAAAGTGACCACCATGGAATCATATATAATTTGAGCCCGGCGTACAGTGTTTAAGAGGCGTTCTAAAAGTTTTTGTGCTCTGAGCAACCCCGTTCCAGGTAAAAGTAATGCAAATTCTTCACCGCCGATACGGGCCGGAGTATCAATTTTTCGAGTTTCTCCAAGCAAAATTGACGCCATTTTTTGTAAAATTCTATCGCCACATGGATGGCCGTGGCTGTCATTAATAGATTTAAAATTATCCAGGTCAATGAGAGCCAGGCTTAAAGGGGCTTTGCCCCTGGTCGCTCGTTCAATTTCCAGAGCAAGAGTACGATCAAAGGCTCGGCGGTTGGGAAGTCCGGTTAAAGAATCATGATTTTTTTGAAAATTCAGTGTTTTTAGCCGGGTTTGTAGATGGGCAAGAGCTGGGAAATTGTCTGGATCCAAGGGCAGAGCTAGCCACTGATCCAACTTATGTTGGTGTAGTAACTCCATCCAATGAGCATTGGATGGGACCAGTCGGCATAGGGCCGTTAGTCCTGTGCGAGAATGGTGTGCAGTCAGGAGTTTTTCCAGGGCATCCAATTCTACAAGAAGCTGATCTGCCTGAAGGCTATCGTTGTGCATGTAAAAAAAGCAGGTAGTTATGAATAAAGTCGCCAATTTCTCCGTCCAGGACATCATCGACATTGCTGGTTTCCATGTCCGTTCGATGATCTTTGACCAAACGATAGGGCTGTAGGGTATAGGTCCTGATTTGGGAACCAAAGGCAATGGCTCCCTTGGATGCATACTCAGCTTGGCGTTCATTGGCAATTTTTTCTAACTCCAGTTCATAGAGCCGAGCTTTGAGAACCTTAAGGGCTGATTCCTTGTTTTTGTGCTGAGATTTTTCATTTTGACATTGAACAGTGATACCAGAGGGCTGGTGAGTAATGCGTACTGCGGAGTCTGTAGTGTTAACGGATTGTCCACCAGGACCACTGGATCGGAAAATGTCAATACGGATATCTTCATCGCGAATTTCAATGTCAATATCTTGGCCAGCATCAGGATACACATCTACAGAGGCAAAAGAGGTGTGGCGTCGGCCACTGGAATCAAAGGGAGAAATACGAATGAGGCGATGGGTGCCTTTTTCTGCTTTGAGTTGTCCATAGGCATAAGGACCGTGGATATGCAGTGTGACACTCTTGATACCCGCCTCATCTCCTGGAATGAAGTCTAAAAAATCGACTTTAAAGCCCTGTTGTTCTGCAAAACGACGATACATGCGCAAAAGCATTCCCGCCCAATCCTGGGACTCTGTTCCTCCAGCTCCAGGATGGATCTCTAAAATAGCTTCATGAACGTCTTCAGGCTCACTCAACAACGTTCGCATTTGGGAAGTATCAAGCTTTACGGCCAGTTCTTCCAAAGCATCATGTAGGGCCAGGAGAACTTCTTCGCTGGCTTCTTCAGCAGCTAACTCGATCCATTCTTGAGTATTGCTATGGGCCTTAGCTAATTCTTCCCATTCCTCGACCTGGTCAGAAAGCAGGGTTTTTTCCTGGAGCACCGGAGTGAGCAGTTCGGGCTTGTCCCATGCACCTGGTGCCGAGAGTTGTTTTTCGATTTCATCCAAGCGTTTTTTGTGTCCAACGATGTCAAAGTCGCCCCCAGAAATCAGAAAAGGTTGCATCAAGCTGGCTAGCCCTGGCTTTAAGTTCAAAATATTGCAGCATAATAATCTCTAATATATCGGTTTGCGTTTTGTGATCAAGCCTATGGCCAACAGCCCGGCACTGAGCAAGGGGAAGGCCATCTGAATAATGTGGAAATGGTCATGAAAAAAAGTGGTCTTTGTCAAGAGGGGGACATCTTCCTGATGTAAAAGAGCAGGCACAAATATATTGGTGTGTGTGCTTATCTTTCCGGTGGGGGTGATGAAAGCGCTGATGCCTGTGTTGGTTCCCCGGACCAGGGATCGGTTTTGCTCAATAGCGCGTAAGACAGCCAGATACAAATGCTGCAATGGAGCAGAAGAATGGCCAAACCAGGCGTCATTACTGATATTTATCAAGAGATTGGCACCTTGGGTCACCCGGACTTGGGCCAACTCAGGAAAAATAGCTTCATAACAAATCAAAATACCCATGGACATGGAACCCAAGGATAGAGGAGCAACGTATATGCTGGGCCGAAATTCATACTCGCCCGGTACAAGTTTGGCTAAAAAGGGCAGCCAGTTGTCCAAGGGCACATATTCACCAAAAGGTACCAAATGCTCCTTGTCATACCAAGATAGGGTTTGTCCTTTGGAGCCAATAAGATAGGCTCGATTATGCAATACATAGGGAGCTTTTTCGTGGGCTTGAGTTCTTGAATACGCCGGAGCACCAACCAAGAGGGGGGTGTTGAGCTGGGTGAGGGTATCTTGCAAAGAAAAGGTTAGATCAATGTGATCCTGATAGTAAAAAGGCAGGGCAGTCTCCGGCCAAATAAGCAGATCAGTGGGCTGTAGGGCCAGGGCCTCCCTGGACAGTTGGGCATAAGTGTCCAAGGTACTTTTTTGCATGTCTGGATCCCACTTTTGATCTTGGTCAATATTGCCCTGAACAAGAGTTATGGCTGTTTTTTCAGCGGATGGGGTATGTGGTGGGTACAGGCCTGGAAAAAGAATCAAGAGAGCCAGGCAGATGAGTCCAAAGTACGCATTTCTGCTCCGTTGTAAGGCCAGATGGGTCATGGACACCAAAATTCCAGATAGACCAAAGGCGCCACACCATGCTGCAAGTTGCAAGGCCCAGGGCCAAGGCCCAAAAGCTGAGGATAGCGTCAGCCAGGGAAACCCGGTTAAAAAATAGTTACGCCCCAACTCCAACGTAGCCCAAA
>JAAYGN010000097.1 GCA_012727715.1 Desulfovibrionales bacterium
GAGTTGATGTGCAGTCAATATTGATTTGTTGTGCTTTTGTAGTCCAACACTAATGTCCGTGGTAGTACTATTGGCTATGTCATTCTGTAGTAAGTCCATCGTTCAGGTCATGTACAGACCCACCCCGAGTGTCTTTTTCTCTTGTCATCCCGAGCTGGTCGAGGGGTCTCTGAGATTTATCCGCTCCTGCCACTCGCTGCACTTTGTTCGCGGTCGCAGTCGGTCGGAATGACAACCGAGGAAAAATAACAATGCTGACAAGCACGTGGTCGAAATTACGCTGGTGAAAAGTATTTGCGAGACTGACGATTAGATCGGTAATATCCCTAAGAATTGTTTGGCCTGGAGTTGTGCATGAGTTCAACAAAATATCTGTCAGCCGAGAAGCGGCGAGCTGTCACAGTAAAAACCGTGCTGGCCCTGGCCGGGGAACAAAATCCCAGTGAAATCACTACTGCCGCCATTGCTGAGCGCATGGGTTTGACCCAGGGGGCCATTTTTCGGCATTTTCCAAATAAAGATGCGATTTTGGTGGCAGTCATGGATTGGGTAACCACGCATTTACTGGCACAAATAGATCAGGCTGCAACCAAAGCTTCAAGCCCTTTGGCTGCCCTGAAAGCCATGTTTATGACCCATGCCCGTTTTGTCTCCCGCCATCCAGGTGTACCTCGTTTGCTCTTTGGAGAATTGCAGCGGCCCATGAATACTGAGGTCAAAGGCAAAGTGCAGTCCCTGATGCAGCAGTATGGAGCGCGCCTGAAAGCCTGTCTTGAGGACGGGGTCAGTCAGGGCCAGCTGGAGCAGACATTGGATGTTGACGCTGCCGCCAGTCTGTTTTTGGGCACTCTTCAAGGTTTGGTCATGCAGGCCATGATCATTGGCCGCCCGGCCTATATTTATGAGCAGGCCCCAGGGGTCTTTACCTTGTATGAACGTAGTGTGCTGGAAAAATCATGAAAAAACTCAAGTTCCTGATCTTTATTGTATTTTTGGGGGGTGCAGCCTTCCTGTTTTGGCAGTGGCAAGAAGACCAACGGCAAACAGGTGGACAGCTTATCTTGTACGGCAATGTAGATATCCGTGAGGTACACCTGGCCTTTCGGCAACCAGGGCGTTTGGCGGCCATGCACTATGATGAAGGGGACCGGGTTGAAAAAAATACTTTGCTCGCTACGCTTGATGATCAACCTTATGTGGAGGCCTTGGCTGTGAGCCAGGCCAATGTACTTTTGGCCCAAACAGAACTGGAGAAACTCCAGGCAGGACTGCGTCCCCAAGAAGTGGAACAGGCCCAGGCCCAGGTACAGCAAGTGCAGGCCGTGGCCCTGGAGGCCCAGCGTAACCATTTACGTCAGCAGGAACTGGTGGGCACAGGTGTCATCAGTCAAAGTGTGGCTGATACAGCCCTGGCTGCACATAAAGAAGCCCAGGCTCGGCTGGTGGCCGCGCAATCCGCCCTGGCCCAGGCTCAGGAAGGGTTTCGTCAGGAAGACATCCAGGCTGCCCAGGCCCGGCTTGAGGTGGCCAAGGCTACTGAGGCCCAGGCCCGTACCGCCCTTGCGGATACCCGTTTGCTGGCTTCAAGTTCGGGAATTATTTTATCCAGGGTGCGAGAACCGGGCAGTATGCTGGCCAGTCAGTCCACAGTTTATGTCTTGAGCCTGGAAGAACCTGTCTATGTCCGTGCTTATGTGCATGAGCCCCAGCTGGGCCGGATTGCACCAGGAAGCACAGTAGCAATAACTCATGATACCTCATCCAAGGTCTATCACGGGCAAGTGGGTTTTATCTCCCCACGGGCCGAGTTCACCCCCAAAACAGTAGAAACGACTCAGTTACGTACTGATTTGGTCTATCGCCTGCGGATTGTGGTCAAGGATGCAGACCAGGGTTTACGCCAAGGGATGCCCGTAACCATTCAGGTCCTTGATCAGGAGCAGGCACCTGGCCAGGCACAGCAATGACACCCGTTGCCGCGCACCCAGAACAAATTCATCCTGACCTGGCCGTGAACCTTGATGGATTAAGCAAACATTTTGGTTCAGTGCAGGCCCTGGATAAGCTCAGTGCGCAAATTTTTTATGGCCGTCTAACCGGTCTGGTTGGCCCTGATGGAGCAGGAAAAACAACCTTGCTGCGCATTTTGACAGGTCTTTTGGTTCCTGATGCTGGCCGGGCGGTGGTGGCTGGTTTTGATGTCGTTCAAGACAATGAGGCCATTCATGTGGCCACAGGATATATGCCCCAGCGTTTTGGCTTGTATGAAGACTTGTCGGTCATGGAAAACCTGCGTTTGTACGCTCAGTTGCGGGGGCTGAATGCAGATGCCCAAAGTGATCTTTTCTCCGAGCTTTTGGATTTTACCCGTTTGGAACCCTTTACCAGGCGTTTGGCCGGTAAATTGTCCGGGGGCATGAAACAAAAGCTGGGTCTGGCTTGTGCTCTGATGGCGCGCCCCAAGGTTTTGTTGCTGGATGAGCCTGGTGTGGGCGTGGACCCGGTCAGTCGCCAAGATTTGTGGCGCATGGTCCAGGATTTGACTCATGCGGGTATGGCTGTGGTTTGGTCCACTGCCTATCTGGACGAAGCCGAGCGCTGTGAGCAGGTGCTATTACTCAATGCTGGCCAGTTGTTGTTTGATGGTCCGCCTGAAAATCTTACCCGCCAGCTTGAGGGCCGTAGTTTTCGCCTGGAAAATGCAGGAGCAAAGCGCCGGGCTATCCTGACCCAGGCCCTTAACCTGCCCAGTGTCAGTGACGGGGTTATCCAGGGTTCCAGCGTGCGTTTGGTGTTACGAAAGGGCAGGGAGTCAGAGGAAATTGAAAATCTGGCTCAGACCACCCAGACCTGGCTTCAGTCCGTACCAGCCCGTTTTGAAGATGCTTTTATTGATCTTTTAGGCGGTGGGCCAGGCGGCACTTCTGGTTTGGCCCAAAAGTTGGCACCCATAACATTGGAAACAGATATTGCAGTATCCTGCCGCAATCTGACCAAACGCTTTGGAAGCTTTACAGCCACGGACAAGGTCAGTTTTGCAGTGCGCCAGGGAGAGATTTTTGGTCTGCTGGGACCCAATGGGGCTGGAAAATCCACAACCTTCAAAATGCTGTGCGGACTTTTAAAACCCAGTGCTGGTGAAGCTCAGGTAGTGGGTCATGATTTGCGTCGGGCCAGTGGGGCGGCCAAAAGCAGGTTGGGCTATATGGCGCAAAAATTTTCTCTCTATGGTCTTCTTTCTGTGCGCCAAAATCTGGAGTTTTCCTCTGGGGTCTATGAACTGCATGGACAGACCCGCCGCCAGCGTATCCAGGAAATGATTGACACCTTTGATTTGGGTGACTGGCTGGCGGCGACTCCGGACTCTTTGCCCCTGGGCCACAAACAACGCCTGGCCCTAGCCTGTGCCCTGATGCATCGGCCAGCAGTGCTTTTTTTGGATGAACCGACCTCTGGCGTTGATCCCATTACTCGCCGTGAGTTTTGGACCCATATCAATGGCTTGTCGCGCAAGGGAGTGACCATCATGGTCACCACGCATTTTATGGATGAAGCAGAATATTGTGACCGGGTGGCCATGTTGTCCAGGGCCAGACTCATTGCTCTGGATACTCCTGATGCCCTGAAAAATATGGCTAAAAGCACCAAAGGTCCTGATCCAACCATGGAAGATGCGTTTATTCATCTGGTCGAAGCAGCGGACCAGGACCTGGAGATGGTCCAATGAAAACTCCCAAGCAGACCTCAGCAGCAGTAAAATCTTTTGATATCAAGCGTCTTAAGGCTTTGGTGTACAAAGAAACTTTGCAGGCCTGGCGTGATCCATCCACCTTGTTAATTGCCTTTATTTTGCCTGTGGTTTTGCTCTTTCTTTTTGCCTATGCGGTGTCTTTGGATGTTAAGCATGTGCGCATGGGTGTGGTTGTGGAGTCACCCAGTGCTGCGGCCCAGGATTTGGCCCACGCTTTTGCCAAGACCCGCTTTTTGGATGTGCAATTTGCTCATGATCGTCGTGAACTGGCTGATCAATTGGTGACCGGAGCATTGCGCGGCTATGTGGTTATCCCGCAGGATTTTGAGCAGCGTTTAACCCTTCAGGGCAAAGAGCCCCTGGTTCAGGTCATTACCGATGGTTCTTTTCCCAATACCGCCAATTATGTGCACAGCTATAGTCAGGGCGTGCTCCAGGTCTGGAGCCAGGCCCAGGGTTTTGATCTGCCGGTCCCGGCGGTGGTTTTGGAACCGCGCTATTGGTTTAACCCCGAACTGGAAAGCCGTCGGGCCTTGATTCCCGGAGCTATTGCCATTGTTATGACCATTATTGGGACCATGCTCACGGCCCTGGTGGTGGCCCGAGAATGGGAGCGGGGCACCATGGAAGCGGTGATGTCCACGCCAGCTTCAGTGGCTGAAATTTTAATGGGCAAACTCTTTCCCTATTTTATCCTGGGGATGCTCGCTACCCTGGGAGCAGCAGCCCTGGCTGTGTTTGTCTTTGATGTGCCCTTAAGGGGTTCTCTGGGTGCGCTTTTACTTTTGTCGGCTGTGTTTATGGTCCCGGCCCTGGGCCAGGGCCTGCTTATTTCCTCTTTGGCACGTAACCAGTTTTTAGCTGCGCAAATAGCCCTTTTTACCGGTTTTTTACCTTCCTTTATGCTTTCTGGTTTTCTTTATGAAATAAGTGCCATGCCAGCACCCATTCGGGCCATTACCCACGTGATTCCAGCCCGATATTTTGTAGAGGCCTTAAAAACAGTCTTTTTAGCTGGAGATATCTGGCCTGTATTTTTGCGTAACCTTGTGGCCATGGCTGGTATTGGTGTGTTGTTTTTTATCCTGGCCAAAAAAGCCACCAAAAAAAACTTGCAATAATCATGATCAACTTGATCCGCTTGCGTGCCCAATTTATCAAGGAAGTTTTAAGTATCCTGCGGGATCCCAGAAGCCGCATGGTCGTTTTTGTCCCACCCATTATGCAGCTGATGATTTTTGCCTTTGCCGCGACCATGGAAGTACGCAACGTTAACCTGGCGGTCTATAATCAAGATACAGGGCGGTGGTCCCATGAACTTTTACAGCATCTGGATAGTGCCGGGTTTATTCATGAAGTGCTGCGCATGCATAGCCAGCAGGAATTAGAAGAGCTGATCAACCATAGCCGGGTCATAGCTGCTGTAAACATTCCTGTGGATTTTTCACGCCAGATCCATACTGGTCAAAGCGGACAGGTCCAAGTGCTGGTCGATGGTCGGCGCAGTAATGCCGGGCAAATCACCATGAGTTATTTATCATCCATTGCGACTCAGGTTGGAGCACAAATACGGCCTGAGGAAGATTTGCCCACACCCGTATTGGTGCGCCATTGGTTTAATCCCAATTTGATTTACCGCTGGTATATTGTCCCTGGTTTGACAGGGATTTTGGCTCTTTTTAGTGCCTTGCTTATTACCTCCTTGTCCATTGCCAGAGAGCGGGAACTGGGTACCTTTGACCAGCTCCTGGTTTCCCCCACATCCACAGCAGAAATCATTATTTCCAAATCCTTGCCCGCCCTGGCCATTGGGACCATATTGGGGCTTTTTATGGCAGGAGCAGCGGTGTTTTTCTTTGGCATTCCCTTTACTGGTTCCCTGGCACTACTTCTGCCCAGTCTGATGCTTTTTATCCTTTCCGTGGTGGGCATTGGCCTGATGGTCTCGGCCTTTAGCATGACCCAGCAACAGGCCATTTTGGGGGCCTTTGCCATTGGGGTGCCTTCAGTGCTCATGTCTGGTTTTGCCACGCCTGTGGAAAGTATGCCCATGTTTTTGCAGTGGCTGGCCCAGGCCATACCTCTGACCCATTTTCTGATTATTGTGGAAGGGAGTTTTCTAAAAGCCATTCCAGCTGGTGAAGTGCTCAACCATGTCTGGCCTTTGGGGATCATTGCAGGAGTGACTTTGTCTATGGCAGTGTTTTTTGTGCGCGGACGGCTGGGATAAAAGAGAGGTGCAATCACTGGATAAATGGCGACATATCAACCATCGGGAAATCCTGATTAAAATATTTTATCGGTAGGGCCAGCTTTACATCAATGAATATTCTCTAGGAGTGCGTTGATGTATCCTGTCATGTATAGACCCGCCCCTAGTGTCAAA
>JAAYGN010000098.1 GCA_012727715.1 Desulfovibrionales bacterium
GATTGATTATATGGATTTGTTAACCCGTTTTGGCTTGAATCTAGTGGCCATGGTGATTCTTCTTTTTGCCATCTACTATCCCCGTTATCATCACAAAGAAATAACCATTACCGCAGCTCTTTTTAATTGTTTTTGTTTTTGCAGTTTTATCTGTTCTTTCCAGTGTTCAGTTCAGTGTAGCTGCAGGTTTTGGACTTTTTGCTATTTTAGCTCTTTTTACTTTACGTTCTGAACCTATTGACAAGCGAGATATTGGTTATTTTTTTGGCAGTATTTCACTGGCGGTCATTACTTCTATTCAGGGTACAGATGTGGAATTTGTACTAGCCATGCTCAGTGTTATACTTGTCACAGTTTATATTATTGACCACCCGCGTGTGCTACGCACTGCTAGTGGTATGCGTATAAAACTGGATTCTATTCCTCCTCATGTGGTTTCTGATCCTCAAGTATTGCGAGACGAAATCTCCAAACGATTGGGAGTGCGTGTTACCTCCGTACGTATTTTACGTATCGACTATGTTACTGAAGTGGTACAAGCAGAAGTGGGCTTTAAAGCCAAAGACTCATGATTGGTTCAGTTCATTCCGATATTTTACGTTCTGGATTGAATGAAAGAATTTGCGGGTTTCAGCCCATTTCTTTGGAGAGCTTGAAGTCCAAGGCAGAACTCCTGCAACGCCGGGATAACAAATATGTGTTGACCACAAAGGATATCATCCTTTTTTTGCAAGCAGCCCAAGAGAGCTATGATATTTTAGAGATTAATACGATACGACAATTTACCTACTATAGCCAATATTTCGATTCTCAAGATCTGCATACTCACCAGGACCACAATAAAGGACGGCGGCGACGGATAAAAATACGACACAGAAATTATGTGGATACAAATCGCCATTATTTTGAAGTTAAGGTGAAAGGATTACGTAAAATGACGCAAAAATATCGTTTGCGTATCCAGCCCAGCGATTTGTTCTTGGATGGGGCCTTACATCCCAAACTCCAAGATTTTTGCCAGAAAACCTTACATGAACACAATTATCATATCTGGCCCCATGGATTTTTTCCCAGCATTATTGTTCACTATAATCGACTTACCTTAGTAGCCAAAGACAGTAACGAACGCATTACCGTGGATAATGGCATTGCTTTTTCCGTGACTAACACAGACCAACAATATTATCTCAATGATGACCGTTGGGTAGTTGAAGTAAAATCATTTACAGGACGAACCAATATGGATCGCTGGATGTTACGTCATGGTCATCGTCCCATGTCCAAGTGTTCCAAATATTGTATGGGTATTAATTTACTTAAACGGCCGGGTGTAAACAATCGTTTTAGCCCGGTATTAAGACGTTATTTTTAGGAGAGAGAATTTGCTGAGCTTACGCTATACCTTACTCGTTTTAATTTCTATGTGGATAAGCTCATTTTTTTCCTATGCCTATGCAGCACTCAACCATGAGTTAGAACCTCCATATTTTTCCCACGAGTCAGGGTTTTACGCTGAAGAGTTTGATCTTGTGCTTTCTCATCCAGATCCTGAGGTGCGAATTTATTATACTCTTGATGGTTCTGATCCAGATCCGGAAAATCTCAATGGGAGTACTTTTCGCTACAAGAATGAATATGCCCAGCCTCCAGCTACTGAGCCTATAGGTGAGTTCTTTTACCAGGAATACAAGACGCATCTTTATACAAAACCCCTTCATATTGTTGATCGTACCTTTGAACCAGATCGCATGTCTCAAATTTCAACCACTTTTGATGAGAAGCCAAACTATTTTCCAAAGCCAGTGCCTGAAGTGGATGAAGACGGCAAAGAAACCGGACGTATGAAATACTTGTTTAAAGGGACTCCAGTAAAAGCTGTGGCCGTTGCTTTGGATAATGCACAAAGCAAAGTAGTGAGCAAAGTGTATTTTATTGGTGACCAAAAAGATTTTAGCCTGCCCATTATCAATATTACAGTACCGGAAAAGGATTTATTTGATTATGATGAGGGGATATTTGTGGCGGGACAAAAGTATGACCAATGGGTTAAAGATGATGGAGATGTAAGTAAGAGTCCGTCTGCGAGGCCAGTAAATTGGAGAGAAAAAATTAATGTAAACATATCGATGCAAATATTAGATCAAATTAATAAAATAGTCTTTCACCTTGATAATTCTTACATGCGTATCCATGGATATGCCAGTAGGACTACGAGTATAAAGTCTATGAGGATTTATCCTAAAGATGAAGGTATTTTATATGACATTTTTGGCGATGGAAATATAGTTGGTAATGCTCGAATTATTTTACGAAATAGCGGGAATCAAGTACATGATTATAGAAAAACATATTTAGGAGATGCATACAGACATATAGTTATGGGTGGACTTGCTTTTGGTATACAAAGATATCGTCCTATTAATATATTTTTAAATGGAGAGTATTATGGAATTTTAAATGTTAGAGATCGTTTAGATAAGCATTATTTAAAAAATATGTATCAGGTTGAGAAAAAAAGTATCGATTTATTAAAAAGAAACAAGATTGTGCAGCACGGTAGTGACAAGCAATGGGATTTTTTCTTAAACAAGCTTGAAGAAGACGTTAGTAGAGATGGATTTTTTGAAGAAATAACCAAGTTATTCGATGTAACTAGTTTTGCTGATTATTATTCAGCTCAAATATTTATAGGGAATAGAGATTGGCCTGGGAATAATATTAGATATTGGCGATCCAAAAACAAACAAATAAACGATGTTCCAGAAAACAGTACTTGCAATGATGGACGCTGGCGTTGGATTATGTATGATACAGATGCTAGTAGTAGCAATGTAATGCACGACACCTTGAGTTATGCTGCATCGCCAATAAAAAATACACCGTACAATCCAGAGTGGTCGACATTTGTTTTACGTCGTTTACTTAAAAATGATATTTTTAAAAATTATTTTATCACTAGATTTTCCGACTTATTGAACACACATTTTAATCC
>JAAYGN010000099.1 GCA_012727715.1 Desulfovibrionales bacterium
AGATTAAAATCGAAAACCTTCAAAAAAGCTACAAGCTGAGCAGGCGGGTAAACCAAGCGGCTTTACCAAGGTACTGACATATTTTATTGGGATTAGTTGTAGGATTAAGAGGTTCAGAAATAACTGCACCACTAACCCCTAACCAATATTTCTTACCTGGAGACAATCCTGTCATTTCGTTATTTGTTCCATCCAGTGGATAAACTGTAGCCTCACCAGAGCTAGAAACTGCTTCAGTAACAAACCCATCAGCTTCTCGTCCATTAGAGTTATCTGCCTTACGGCATTTAGCTGTTCCACTGTCATCATGAATATTAACAAAATCGCCAGCACTAAGTGCTTCAGAAGCTACAAAAATATTAGCATCTACACCGATACCCGGAGGCAAAGCAGTAATATGTATTCTGCCATCCTCCCCATACGCTAAAAGCTTACCTGCACTACCTGGTCCACCTGTAGTAACTGCTTCTACTTGTTGTGTGCGACCTGCAACACGTGCCAAATACTTATTTGCCATGATTTAATCTCCCAAAAATATGTTGTCTTGAAAGTCCAAAAAAAGCCGCTCTTCAGCGGTTGCATACCCAATTAACACATCAAAGCCGCCCAAAGGCGGCGTCTGTGTCGGCCTGCCATTTTCTTCCAGCCAGACACGACCAGGGACAAGTCCAAGGCCGCTTGCGTCAAGCCAGCCCACACGCTGGAGACTTAATGCTTCACCAACATTCGCTGAAGACACCGTGAAACCAGACAAAAGATCAATGTGTTCAGCGTCCCGGTAATCAAGCAAATAGACCTTGCCATCTGTGTCTTCCCAGACAACGTGTAGAGCTGAAACCGTTTCACCTGCCATGCGACTAAAAAGACCATCGCTAGCTGAGAGGTCAGTCCATCCTGTTTCAAAGTCTCCTGTGCCCTGTTTGCCCAGCACCTGCCCGGGCAGGCCGCCCTTTGGAATGCCTTTGCCCGGGGGGCCTGGCACTCCCACTTCCAGAGTCACTTCCGGTGCCCGGCGTCGCTCAATGACCTCTGGCCTGACGTCCAGTTCAATGATTTCAGCCCTAGTCATGGGTTTCGTCCTTTAGAATTTCAACGGTTTGTTGTCCGTGGGTGCTGACCTGCCCATCGTCCCAAGTGATTTCCAGGTCATAACGATACAAACCCAGGGTCATGTCTTGGGGCAAGTCTAGGCGCAAATCAATGCGCCCATCCTCAGGGGTAATGATCAGGCCATGGCCTAGGGTGGCCTCCAGGACCAGGCCATCATCCAGGTCGCGTAAGTGCAGTCGGGCGTTGACGCCTGACAAATCATAAGGGTTTTTTGTCCCAGGGTAACAGGCCAGCCAAGCATAGACCCAGGTATCACCACGATAGAGCCGCTGTTTTGTTTGTATTTTGCAAGTCATAATATCCTCACAATAGCGTGATATGTTCAACTATCCCTTCTTGCCCGGTGGCCAGGCCAATGATCTGGGCGTTGGCCAGGTTGCCGTCAGGCATGGCCAGCACCACTCGTTGCCCCACTGTGTAGCCCTCACCCAAAATCTTAATGGTCATGCCGGTATGCACCGACAATGAGACCCAGCCCTCAAATGCGCCAATGACTCGGGCAGTGGCCACTTCTCGTTTTGATTTTTTGGGCAGCAAGTCCCGTGGTTCGATCATAATATTTCCTTAATGCGGCAACACATAACGCTTATATTGATACTCTCTGATGCGAAGCTCAGTGGAAGCTCCATGGCTGTCAAATCGCCAGCGGACGCCCTCAACTTGCCCACGTATCACATCATCATCCACAACCACGGAAAGCAGGTTCAATATTGCAGCATGAAAATACCCAGATATGTTTATGTTGGCTTCCAGAAATGGCGTTGTGGACACGAAAAGTTCTGCAAATGCTCTTTTTTTGGCCAAAGAATCTTGGTATGGGCTAAAAGACCCACCGTAAATGGGATGTGCAATGTCTGGCAGGTCAATCCAGGGCTGTACAAATGTCTCTCGACCGGGCATAAACGGCGGGTCATCCAATGCTCCGTAGCTCGGGAGATAAAAACTTACATGATAGCCCAGGTCTACATCGAGCAGATTTATTGTTTGGCCAGGCTCGGGATGCAGGACAACAACACCAGTCATGTATCCATGGGGCGTTTCAATGCCGTCCAAAATCTCCCCAGTGGCAATCAGCGCCGCCTTATGCACGTCCCAAAGTTCTAGATACATATTTTCGCCATATTCCCACATATCATAGTCATGGTTGTACACCGGGGCGTCTCCGGCCTCGATGACCCAATAGGGTACGTTTTCCTTGACGTTCCAGATCCTGATGGATCCTTCGGTCTCGTTGCCGGTATCTCGCCAGCTATATGCTCTAAAAGTGGCCATTATGAACCCCCTGGCTCTGCGTCATAATAACAGTCTGTTCCAGATATGCGCCCAGTGCCAATCACTCCTGCCTGCGATCCGTCCTCAAT
>JAAYGN010000100.1 GCA_012727715.1 Desulfovibrionales bacterium
CTTTGAATGGCCCAACCAATATCCCCTAGGGTTGCACCTGGTTGTACAACTTCAATGGCTCGGCTTAGGCATTGGCGGGTGGTGAGCATGAGATGCTCTGCTTGAGGTGCAATTTGGCCTACAGCAAAGGTGCGATTCGCATCAGCATACCAGCCTTGAAGAATACTGGTTACATCGACATTAACAATATCTCCTTCTTGAAGACGTCGTGGCCCTGGGATACCATGACAAATTTCATGATTTACAGAAATACAGCTACTTTTAGGAAATCCTTGATAATTAAGGGGAGCTGGAATTGCATCATGCTGTATAGTGAACTCATGAATTTTTGTGTCAAGCTCGTCAGTAGTCACACCAGGCTGGATGCAGGGCTCAATCATGGCCAGTGTTTGCACCACCAATTCTCCTGCCCTGGCAATACCATGAAGAGCCTGTTGATCTTTAAGGCGGATACGGTATTTACGCCAATATTCTTCCACTAAAGAAGGAAAAGAGGCCTGTGCTCGATATTTTGTTTTAACATTTCGTAGCAGCATGAAAAATCCTTAATGAATGATTTTCTTTTTGTGACCAAGAACAGGGTATCTGTCCAGGATAAAGATAAAATCACCTGAAATATTATTGCTTTTGGTCTTTCTTTCCGCCATGCTTCTGAAAAAAGAGGAGAAGCTTATGCCAGTAGTTAAAATTTCAGGTATGTCCTGCGGTCATTGTACTGGGTCTGTAACCAAAACCCTGGAAGCCATGGAAGGAATTACCAATGTGCAGGTTTCTTTAAGCCCTGGGCAGGCCACCTTTGATGCCAAAGACGATGTTGATCTGACCAAAGTGGCTGAAGCTATCCGTGGTCTTGGCTTTGACCCGGAAGTCTAGGGGTGTTTTCTAGCCTGCGTAAGCTTGTTTTATTGGTCCTTGGGATCCCTTTTGTTATTGTGGGGAGTCGATTTTTGCTTGATGTTGGAGAGTCACTGATCACTCATCAAGCGGCACAATCCTGGACTCCGCACCAAGCCGTTCTGACTTCAGTGGAACTTTTTTCTAGTCAGGATCAAGCCATGGGAAATCAGACTGTTGTTGACTATCAGTATTTCATTGGAGCTGATGAGTTTCATGGTCAGTTTTCTTGTGTTGGTGCGGAGTGCCCTGAATCCGGCCTCTACCAGCATCTGGCTGTGGCTAAGGAGGAGGGTCGCTCAGTAACTATTTTGGTTAATCCTAAAATACCCAAGGAGTCCCTGCTTTATCGTCATGTGCATCTGCCCTTGATTTTCCTTAAAATCGGGGTGGGACTTTTTTGCTTTGTGACCGGAGCTGCAGCAGTAATTTTTGGGGTGTACCTTCTGCATGGACCTGGGGCCAACAAGGGGGTGAGGCCATGATTCATGTGGTGGTTCGTGTTATGCTGAAAAAGAATATGGCACCTGTATTTCTGCGTATATTTCGAGAATTGGCTACAGTGGTAAGACAAGAACCAGGATGTCTGGATTATTTTCCCACCAAAGATGTTGATTGCAAGCTTTCTGATCAGGAAATGCACCATGATACCATTACTGTTGTGGAAAAATGGTCCAACAAAGCAGACCTGGAAAGGCATTTGCGATCAGGGCATATGCGCAGCTTTCACGAACGCACCAAGGACATTGTTCTTGATACGAGAATGACTATTACAGAAGAAGTGTAGAACAGCACTACCTTTGTCTATAACGATATAGAATAGATGGTTTCTGCCTTGTCCAAGACCATTCGTTCGGCCCACTCCACCCCTTGCATAACTGAATGATCCATGTTGGCTACTTCGTATTTCCAGCCACCAAAACGTCCACGGGAAAAAATGCCTTGTTTTTCCAGCCAGGGTTGCAAAAGAGAGAGGGCTTGATCTCTTCCAAGGGTTGGCACGGGGTAGCCATAATCTACCTGCATGTCCCAAGTAGAAACCACATTGTCGTTTGTATGCATCAAGGTTGTGGCTTGTAAACCAGCCATTATCTTGTCTTGCATGGTGGGGATATTTTCTGTCTTGTAGTTTGACGAGGATACCTCGCTCATAAAACCCATTTGCTGACCAGGATGAGCAACATTGTTGGGTGAATAGTTATGGAAATTGGTGACCCGATAAAAGGGACAATTATCTTCCGGAAAATACATCCAACACGTTGGATCGTGTCGTAATCCGTCAACTCCTATACCGGAAACATAAACACTATTATGCTCCAATAAGGAGGCAGCTTTGTGCAGGGCCGTACTTTCAGGGCAAATCCAGGCTTTGGTTAAGATATCCAAGGGGGCTGTATTAAGGATGTTTTTCCATTGTATTTTTAAACCACTAGCCAAAGTAAGCACTTTTTCTTGAGGAGCAATGTGGACAACTTCTTGTTCAAGTTGAATGTGGTCTTGGACTCGTGCGGCCAAACGGTTAAAAATATCACCAGTCCCACCGTGCAAAGGAAAACGAAAACTATTGTTGGGTCCCCAGGTGACATCATCTTGTTCTAAGATCAGATTTTTCAGCACACTTTCCAGACTGACCACTGAGACACGTTCGCCAATCCAAGAGTAGTGCATAAGTTCAGGTGGAGTGGCCCATACCTTGAAATTATAGGGCAGCATAAAAAATTTGGCGATGCCTGGTCCAAAAACATAGGTGATCCAGTCGTGAAAAGTATGCAGCTCAGCGGAACGTTCCTGCAAAAGACCCTGGACACATTCCCAGACCATGTTTTTGGGCAGATGCCGGATGTTATTTTGAAAAGGATAGGGAATCCATTGTTGGGCCATGCGCACACGAGCTATGCGTTGGTGTTCCAATTTGTCCTGGCCCAGCAGGTCGTCAAGGAGATTGTTAAAATATTTATAACGGGAAAAAACTACATGCCCACCAATATCCCAGGTAAAGCCCTGTTTATCTTTGAAACTCGCTGATAAACCGCCTACATATGGGTTCCGTTCCAAAACA
>JAAYGN010000101.1 GCA_012727715.1 Desulfovibrionales bacterium
CCATTATTGATGCTGGCTGGACTGCCCTTTCTGGAGACAGAGGCACAGCCAGGCAAGCGACTGACTATGGGTATGGGGCAGTATGTGACCTATCGGGCCGTATACTCCCGGGTCTTACTGTTGTGGAGGTCAACCAGGAGCACGGTATTGTGGGCCTGGGCCAAAATTTTCAAGGTATAGCTCCAAAGCTGCCCATTGGCACCCGACTGCGTATTTTGCCCAACCATGCTTGTGCCACAGCAGAACAGCATGATCGATATCATGTGCTGGCCAATGAAAAAATCATTGCTCATTGGCCCCGTTTTCGTGGCTGGTAGGAGGATTTATGTATTTTGTCAGTGAACAAGTAGCCAGCCAAGTGGTGACCATGGCTGAAGCCATTACCTGCATTGAAAAGGTTTTTCGTGACTATGGCCAGGGCCGAGCCCAGGTCTTTCCTGTGGCCATGGGGCATGGTCCTCAAAAGGACAGCTTTTTTAGCATGAAGGCTGGTCTGTTGCAGGACCAGGGTGCTGTGGGCCTCAAGGTGGGCAGTTATTGGCCTGGCAATCGTAGCCAAGGTATTCCAGCCCATTCTTCATCCACCCTGCTCCTTGATCCACAGACAGGCTATGCCCGGGCTTTGGTTGGTGCTTCCCACTTGACCTGTTTGCGTACAGCAGCAGCTGATGCAGTGGCTGTAGCCAATTTGTCACGACAAGACAGCACTACCCTGGCCATTGTCGGTGCCGGACATCAGGCCTGGTTTGAACTGCTGGTAGTGCGTGAAGTACGGCCTATTCGTAAAGTTTTTGTTATCAATCGCTCCAACCAAGGTGCACAAGCCTTTAGTCAGCGCATCACGAACGAGCTGGGCCTTGAGGCCATGGTCGCAGAAAAAGAAGAAGCTCTGCCCCAGGCAGATATCATTATCACTATTACTGCCGCGCGTCAGGCTCTTTTTGCAAAAGATCTGGTCCGACCGGGCACCCATATCTCCGCCATGGGTGCTGATGCAGCAGGCAAACAAGAACTGGACCCCAAGCTGGTGGCCTCAGCCTCTCTTTTTGCTGATGTCCGTGCTCAATCCATTTCTGTAGGAGAATATGAACAGGCCTTTACGTCCGGCCTGATTACTGAAGAACAAATTACCACTTTGGGCGCGGTCCTGACTGGTAGTCCTGGTCGCCAAACAGATCAGGAAATCACTATTTTTGATAGTTCTGGCATGGCTCTCCAAGATATTGCCATCTGCTCTTTAGCCCTGGAAAAAGCCCTAGCTCAAGGCCTAACTTGTGACAGCAAATAGTAGCAATGCAATGGAATTTTTAAACGTCGTGCTACACTCAACAATGGGACGTGTAGAACGTGCCAGGTTTGTAATGAATAAAAAAAAGGTGCATTAGGCCTATACCCAATGCACCTCAAAAAAAGCAGTTTCTATGGTCTAAGCTAAGCCCAGTTGGGTGAAGCCAGGGTTGCCCCAGAGGAAGTGACTAAGAAGCAGCTATGTCCTGGTAATGATGTCATCAGACGGATGGCATCTTGAGGACGCATGATACTTAAAGCCGTAGCCAAGGCATCAGCTTCCTTCACTGTGGGTGCCTTCACACTAACACTACGTACATATTGAGAAGATCTCCCTGTCACGGGATTGAGCAGGTGGGTAGATTTTCTTGTGGGATCATAGAAAATCTCATAGCCACCAGAGGTAGCTACAGCTCCACTACTCATTGCAATGATTGCTGGGTACTGGTTTTGCTTATTTGGATCTTCAATGGCCACTCGCCAGGGTCGATGCAATCCATCAGCAGTACCACTGACACGAATATCACCACCCGCATCAATGAGAAAGTTGGTCACTCCGTCCTGGCTCAAAACATGTGCAGCTCGGTCAGCAATAAAGCCCTTGGCTACTCCATCCAGGGTCACAGCCATACCAGATGCACCCAAGCGTACATTGTTACCTTGTCTGTACAATGCTTTGCTATTAACCAAAGAAAGAGCAGCTTTTAAATCCTGGGCAGAGGGCTGACCATGACTATGCTCCAAAAGATTGACCACAGGAGCAATGGTAACATCAAATTTACCGCCAGTTCGTGCATGCAAATTTGTGCTAAAGTCCACCACTTCCAACAGCTCGTTGGGGGCACCCTTCAATCGGCCGTCCTGGTTCAATACAGATAAAGGGGTAGATGAATCGTAACGATCAAAAATCCCTATCTGTCGTTGTATTTCCACAAAAGCCCGCCCAATAGCTTCTTCACCAAGGTTTTTTGATGGTACTAACACAGTAATATTAACCACGGTACCCATGAGCATCTGCTGCTGGGTAACTTTAGTCATGCCTGTGGCTGCAAAAGCTGGAAGAACACGCAGGGCTGGGGCTATGGATACGCCTAGAGCGCACACTCCCATGGTTTTAAGAAAGGTTCGACGATCTTGTATTTGAGTATAGTTCATGTTCAATGCTCCAATGCTGTACGTCATTAGTCTTGCAGGTTGGGTACATGCGACTCTTCAGGAAAAGTAGCTGGCTGAAAATCAGGTGCAGCTGCAATCATGTCGGGATGCAGACATCTGAGAATTTTACGCGGGCACTTTTCAACGCACACTTCGTTACAGGATGGGCCATATGCCAAACAAATTTTGTGATCGATATGAATGCGTTCATCAACCAAGGTAATTGCCTTGGCCGGGCATTGTTTAATACACATGCCACAGCTAATACAGCCCACTTCACATACATCACGCACTGCCTTGCCTTTGTCCTGAGAAGAACAAAAAACCATGACTCTTGAACGCCTGGGGATAAGCTCCAAGATAGAATTGGGGCAGACACGCACGCAGGTTCCACAACTGGTACATTTGTCAGGAGCAATATGCACCAAATCGTCTTCAATCCACATGGCATCAAAAGGGCAGGCACGGACACAGTCCCCCAAACCAAAACAAGAATATTTACAGGCATCCGGCCCACCAAGAACCAACTTGGCACCAGCACAGCTCATAATACCAAAATAGTCAAAATTCTTGGCAACATTACCCTCTGTCTTAAGGCATCGGCGAAAAGCCACCTGTGGATCAGCACTCCCAGCAGCCTTACCCGTTAATTCAGCCAGAACTTTGGCAACATCAGGACCACCTGCACAGCATTTGTTGGGCTCGATAGCAGGATCATTAAGAACCGCTGATGCATAGGCTTCACACCCGGCAAAGCCACATCCACCACAATTAGCCCCAGGTAGAGCATCCACAACTACTTCCAGTCGAGGATCCTCCTCCACAGCAAGCAATCTGGAAGCCACAGCCAAAACGCTCGCCATTACAACGCCTAGCGCAAACAAGGAGACAACTGCAAAAATCATGTGTATTCTCCCTTACCTTACTAAATCATGCCTTTAAAGGCTAAAAAGGACAGAGACATTATCCCGGCCATGATCAGACCATTGGGAATACCCTGCATGGACCGTGGAATCCGACACAAAGCCAAACGTTCACGAATACCAGCCATAAGCACAATGGCCAACAAAAAGCCCGCAGATGCAGCAATAGAATATAGAAAGGAGGTCCACAAATCGAATTCCAAACGATGCACTAAAATGGCCACACCCAGTACTGCACAGTTGGTGGTGATCAGTGGCAAAAAGATTCCCAAAGACTTGTATAAAGGAGGAACCATTTTTTTCAAAAACATTTCCACAAATTGGACCAATGCAGCAATAATCAAAATAAAGAAAATAGTCTGCAAGTACTCCAGCTGGAAGGGAACCATGACATACTGTTGAAAAAGGTAGGTAAAGACAGTGGCTAACACAGTAACAAAAATAACCGCAGCGCCCATACCTATAGCAACACCCTTCTCCTTGGAACAGCCCAGATAAGGGCAATTACCAAGATACTGCGCTAAGAGGATGTTGTTAACAAATATCGCTGAAATAAAAAGGAGGAATATTTCCATGCGTTAGTCTCCTTGAATTAACCTTGTGCAGGGTTCATTCGTTCCAACTTTTTCTGAGCTGCAATTTGATCCATCATTTTGCAGGCACCACAACCAGAACAACCCGCATCAAAATGGGGATCAAGCTGGACTCCAGCTCTTTTTGCTTGCCACACACTTAAATAGTTCATGCCTGCCAGAATAAGGCCTAGACAAACAAAAGCACCTGGAGCCTGCACCATAAAGGTGAAAGGATGAAAACTTGGTCCAAAAAGTCCAACACCAAAAATTTCACCTACTCCCAAGATCTCCCTGATCCCGCCCAAAAAAGTTAGGGAAAAGGTAAAACCCAGCCCCATACCAAGACCGTCAGCTAACGAAGCTAAAGGAGGATTCTTACCTGCAAAAGCTTCGGCCCGACCAAGAATGATACAGTTGACCACAATCAACGGAACAAAAATACCCAGCTGCTGGTAAAGGCCATAAGCATAGGCTTGCATAAGCATTTCCACAGCCACAACCAGGGAAGCAGCAATGGCAATAAAACAAACAATACGGACTTTTTTAGGAATAATATTTCGTACCAAAGAGATGAGAACGTTGGACAGGGCCAGTACGAAAATAACTGCCAGCCCCATACCCAAACCATTTTCAGCATTGGTGGTTACAGCCAAGGTTGGGCACAAGCCTAACACAAGGCGAAATGGTGGTAGTTCCTTCCACAATCCTTTGGTAAATTCTTGCATCACGGTGGCCATTCTATTCTCCTTAAAAACGTTCCTTACCAGGAAGTCTTGATGGAATCTTTAATACTCTCATACCATTTGGCAGCCTGATTTGCTGCCGAAGAAGCACCCAGGGAAGAAAAGGTCGCGCCAGAGACGGCATCAATATCACCACCATCTCTTTTCAACGCAGCCTTATCCAAAGGCAAGCCCCTAAATTGCTTGGTAAACGACGGATCCTCAACCCGTGACCCCAGGCCAGGAGTTTCTTTATGTGTGGTGATGCTTATGCCTAAAATTGCATCCTTGGCAACATCAAAACCTACCAGCACATTAACGTCACCTCCATAGCCCTTGCCGCCAGCCTCCATGGCCACAGCTAGCAATTTTCCATCTTTCAAGGAGGGAAAAACAATAACTTCTTGCCCATCAACAATAGATAGGGTTTTCCGGTCAGCAATGGGGTCGTTGTTTCCTTCAACAAAAATCTTCTGCAGGGCAGGGCCTTGAACATTGGTCAGGATTTGTTCTTCAATGATGGGGTCCGTGACCTGCTTAATCCCGGAAAGGGCGAATCCAGACAGACCGGTGATGGCTGAAAGGACTACAATCATGCGAATTATTTCCATCATGACAACTACCTCCCACCAAAAGGCTTGGGCTGAATAAGATCAATAAGAGGAGTGCACAAATTGATCAAAAGAACAGCAAAGCATGTACCGTCTGGGTAGATACCGTAGGTTCGAATGATGATCAGTAAAGCACCTCCCAAAAAACCAAAAAGGAGCATGGGCAGCTTCCAGGTGGGGGAAGAGGAAGGATAGGGCATGAGGAAAAATGCTGCCAACATGGTCCCCCCGGACAAGAGATGAAAAAGAGGAGAAGCATACAGGGTGGGATCTATTATATTATAAATGAGCCCTGTGAGGTATACTCCTGCCAAAAAAGAAATGGGGATAAACCAGCGCAACTGCCGGGTAGCCAAAAGATAAATACCCCCAACAGCAATAAGCAGCACCTGCGATGCACCTAGGGCACCAAGATTTTGGCCAAAAAGTAAAGAGGTATAGGAAATGTCGGTAATAGCTTCCACACCAAAGTACTTTAGGTCACTCAAGGGCTCCACAAGATCCCAGTTCAAGAGCATGGCATTGAGATCCATAAACTCTGGCCAGGATACTGTCATAATGGCCCAACCCACTGCTGGTGCACAAATAGGACTTCCGCCAAATCCTCCGAAGACCATTCGGCCCAAAACAATGGTCAATGAGCTACCAATGACCACCAACCAAATTGGAGCCGTGGAGGGCAAAAGAAAAGCAAAGACAACGCCGTCAAACAAGGCCGTGAAGTCATCTGCTGTTGATTCCCGCTCCATCCACTTTTCCATAAGAAATTCTGTGACCACTGCGGCTAGACCGGCCCAAGCAATGACTGCTATGGCATCATAACCATAACGATATACAGCCATAATTGCAGCCGGCAAGAGTGCTAGCAGTGAATGCAGCATTGTTGAGCGCACTGTTCTTCCACAATGCCAAACAGGTGCTGCGGACACACTAAATAAATTTTTACTTGTAATTTCCTGGCTAGCCATGTTCTTTTTATCCTTTTTTATTCTTATCGTGTTGGGTCAATAGTAAGAATGGCTATCTTAGAGATCTTGAAGCCGGCACGCTGCCACTTCTTCATCCTGAGCAATCAAAGCTGCCTTGGCTAAAAGCAGATATTGTAAGACTGGCCGATTGGCTGGGCAAACAAAGGTGCACATGCCGCATTCCAAACAGGCCTCCACATGATGACTACGAGCCTCATCAAACATCTCAAATTCAGCATATCGGGAAAGCATACCGGGATGAATGCGGGCCGGACAAGCCAGAACACATTCACCACAATTAATACATGGGTTGGGCTGAACAGGAGGAAACTGGCCTACATCCACCATGGTGATGGCAGAGCATGACTTATCTATACCTATAGCCATATCAAAGATAGAGGCGCCACGCATGGGCCCACCCAAGGTGACAATCTTGTCTGGGCCAATGGAAACTGCTGCTGCCGTCAACAAGTCCTCTACAGCTGTTCCCACAGGCACACAAAAGACTTTGTCTTTTACACTGACCACGGACTGGGTAAAGGGCAACTTGGTTTCTGCAACGCGACCGATGTGATAAAGATCAACCACAGAAAGGATATCTACATTATCAGGCCGCTCAGCACCTGTGGCCGCATATATCACCAAAGGATCAATGGTGGCTGGATAGACATCACTGGCTGTAATTGTGGTGCAGCCATGTACAGTGAATTGCCGTCCAGTGGCGATAACCAATTTGATGGACCCAGGCTTTAAGGCTCGCTCCAAAAGTTGGATACCAGCCTTTAAAGTTTCAGAGGCACTTTCAAGGAGATGTTCACTGGCAATCATGCCTGGCTCAGGATTCAGACCATTGACAATCACAGTACGCGTAGCATGCATCCCACTGGTCGTCACACCCAACTCAAGAAGTTTGCGACAGAGCTCTTCACCAGCCAAAGTATCCAACTCTGCACAAGGCTCTGTTCGAGCAGGAACCGGAGCCTCTTCCCCTTCCTTGGGAGCTGGGATGGGCCCGACGATAATGGCATCAGGTAAAATATCTTCCACCATGCCATTGATGCTCGAATGAACAAACCCGAGATTGTATGCACTTTTAGAAGAGATCTCGGCTATGACCTGTCCACAACCCACAATCTGTTTCTTCTTAACCACAGACTTGTGTTTTTCCTGTAGCGGAATTCGCACCCTTGTGGGCACAGGAATGTCTTGCAGACTGCCCTGGAGTACAGTTGAAGTATTTAATCGTATCTTCATCATAATGCCTTACCTGGTATGACAGCTCTTACAGGATTCATCACCAAAGGGGCCCTTGTTAGCTTCCTCGTGACAATTCATGCACTTGTCATGGAACGCTTCCATGCGCGGGAGCAGAGGAATGTCGTCTGTATCATAATGGCAGGAGTTACACGAAGGCTGTATAGAACCTCCCTTACCGGGCAACACCTCATGACACTCACTACAACCTTCCAACTTTGCTTCATACATATCTGCATGACAGCTTTCGCACTTGGAGTGCACTGCGTCGCGCAAAGAAGGAGTATCTCCTTCAGCCTGTTCACCATGACATTGATTACAAGCACCAGGCTCTTCCTCAATATCTGTGTCATGATGACAATCAGTACAGTCAGAAGCATACTCTTCTGCATGTTCATCATGGTCATACACCAGCTTACCCAACTCTGCATGGTGACAATCCACGCAGTATTTTTCTGGTATAGCGCTTTGATGTTCTGCAATAAATTTGGGATTAAACTCCGCAGCATGGCAAGAACCACATGGAACAGGAGTTAGCCCTGGATCATCACTCTCGTGATGACAATCTACACAGTCTTTTCCCATCTTTTTTACATAATCTTCATGTTTTTGATGAGTAAAAACAATGTGCCCGCCCTGATTGGCCATGGACAAACGGACAGGAAGCTCTTTGGAAGGGGCTGGTACAATCAAACCACCGATGATTACAAGCACCAGCAAGCCACAGACAACAATAATGGGTGCATAACGATTCTTCAAAACAGTGCCCTTGTGCTTCGGTTGATCACCAAAAAAACAAAATGTTTTACCCAAAACATTTTATTGAAGACCAAAGTCAAAAATTAACAATGAAAGACATTGCAAATTGAAACGTAGTCGAGAAAATAAAATTTGTAAATAGAAATTTAAAATTTATGCATTCAAACTGGATTGATCCGAATAATTTTCCCTACCCAACCTACTCATTTGGTCTTTTTATACTCTTTTTAACAATTATTGCTCACAGGACAGTCAAAATTTTTTGCGCTCCTGAAAATTGCATTACTATAATGATAGTCCCGAATTCTTATGATTTAGAAAATAAACACTTGAGTAATAGCGTAGATAGAAGTAGGGGATTGTAAATTTGAGGTTCAAGTCAGGTGCAAGGTCGCCTGAAAAGACGGTAAACTTATAGCGTCATTGTGTGAGAAAACCTTAACACAACACCTAAGGACTTATGCCAAAAATTAAACGTATACAGCGCTGTCACTCTCCCCGGTTCAAATCTCAACGCAACTCCTCCTTCATCCGAATTCTTGTCGCCACCCTTTCTTTTGCAGGAGTTGTGACCACTGCTTCTTTTATTTTTTCTTATTTTATAGCTTCAGATGAATCCGCCTCAAGCAACCAATATCTCTCTGAACAAATAATGACAGACCAGGAAGAGCTGGATGAAGCTGAAGCAAAAAATAACCTGAGCAACATCGTGGAACTCCCTTGCATGGCCCAAGACTCCACCCTCAGCAGTGCGGAATTGCCTGAAGCGCAAGCACCTCGTGAACCTGAACTGGTGCGCATGACCAGCACCATTCAAAGCGGTGACACTCCTTCTACTCTGCTTGAAGGCCATCTGGGTTTGGCCGAGATATATTCCCTTTGTGATGAAAGTAAAAAAGTATATTCCCTGACAAACTTACGGGCTGGCCAACCCTGGACCATGATCTATTCTGATGATGCCCTTATTGGTTTGGAATATGAAATTGATGCCAATGACCGCCTCATTGTGGCCATGCATGAAGAAGGATACGATTTCCGCAAAGAAGCCATCCCCTACGAAACAGAAACACTGACCCTTGAAGGAAATATCAAGGGAAGCCTATTTTCAGCTATTCAAGGCCTTGGTGAATCTGACGCTCTTGCTGTGCGTTTGGCCAATGTTTTTGCGTATGATGTAGACTTTGTGCGTGACTTGCGTGAGGGAGACTCTTTTAGACTGGTGGTAGAAAAGAAATACCGTGAAGGTTCTTTTTCTGGATACGGCCAGCTGGGAGCGGCCAGTTTTACCAATCAAGGGCAAACATATTACGCTTATCATTTTACAGATTCCAAAGGTAACTCTGGATATTATGACCAGCAAGGCAGACCTTTGCGTAAGGCTTTCTTAAAATGCCCCCTGCCCTTTTCGCGCATCTCGTCTGGCTACTCTTTAGATCGCCTCCACCCAATTTTAGGCTATCGTCGTCCACACCAGGGCATTGACTATGCTGCCCCTACAGGTACTCCCATTAGTACTGCTGCTGATGGGGTTATTGCTGATGTTGGAAGCAACAAATCCCAAGGAAAATATGTCCGGGTCAAACACAGCAATGGCTATGAAACTATTTATAATCACATGAGTAAATATGCCACCATCAGTAAGAAAGGAGCCAAGGTCAAACAAGGGCAGGTCATTGGTTATGTAGGCATGACCGGTTATGCCACAGGTCCACACCTAGATTATCGCATGAAATTAAATGGCCAATTTGTTAACCCTCTTAAAATAAAATCTCTGCCTGCTGATCCCATTGCAAATAATGAGATGCCCAATTTCAAAGCTCTGGTGGCCCAATACAAAAGCCATATTGAAGCTCCCATCAAGGTTGCTAGCGTAAAAAAATCTGGAAAAAAAGAAGAAACTGTTCAATAAGGAACTATGGCGGTACAGACGTGTTGCCATATCTCTACAGTGTTATCCTGGGAAATAATTGTCTGGCCGTGCTTTCTGCGCTAGGCAATTTTTCAGGAAACCCGGTTATCAAAATATGAGACAACCTGGTCCGGCGTAAACTTTAGAGTGTGAAGAATGCCCATTTTGGTTACTGGCGCGACTGGTCAAGTGGGTGGCGCAACTGCCCAGGCGCTCACTGAGATGGGTGTACCAATGCGTTTCTCGATACGTGACATGTCTCGAACTTGCGACCTCACAATATCAATAAAATCTCTATCAGCTGACAGGACCTAAGGCTTGCAGCTACAGTGATGTGGCCGTGGCTCTGTCTGCTATTGCGCGCCGGCCAATCGTTTATGTGCCTGTTTCTCCAGAGGATTTTCAAAACAATCTTGCCAACGCTGACCCCCGGATTGGCGAGCCTTTGATTTGGCTCACATCGCATCCGCCTATACATCTATTGACTGCCGCGTTTCACCCGACTTTGAAGCACTGGTTGGCCATGGCCAACCACGTCTATTGAGACTTTTTTCAAAGACTATAAAAATTTCTTCGATGCTTAAATTGTGCATGCAATATCAAATAATATCATATTTATACCGTCAACAATGCGCTGCATCAGAAAGCTGATTGGGCTGAAGAAAACAATGTGACTTTGGAGTTTATCCAGTCAGCTAAGCCAACTCAAAACTTGTATATTGATTGTCTTGATAGATTACAGGGAAGAAATTTGGGACTTTTACCTGTTTAGTTCCTTGACACAGCTCAGGGGATATTACAAAAAATTGTCTAAGGTAGCACAACGAGGAGCGTCCCTATGAATCACTAGGTATTTTACCCAGGGCTGAGTTCCTCAGAAAAAACTCTACCAAAAAAAGACTCTGCTTTTATGGTACTCATTTGGGGTGGTTCACATTGCTAATACAGTGCAAATTCCTTATCGGATTTATTTAAGCACTTAAAATAGAGAGAAACTTTGCATGTCTGAAAGAAAGTATAAATTTCACTGGGATGTTATTTCTAGAAACGTAGATGTTGCCCGCCCTATACTGGGGAGCACCACCCGCGTTGAAATTTATCGCTTATTCCAGTTTACTTTGCGTGATGTTTTAGAACAACACTATGGCGCTGATCAGACTGATAATCTTCTACGCGAAGCTGGAGTTATGGCTGGAAATGAATTTTACGATAAGTTTTGTAAGGATGTTGCTGACCTTAACGAGCTTGTTAAAGCCATTCAAGATAACTTTAAAGATCTTGGTATTGGCATTTTTCGAGTTGAGAGAGCCGATGTGGATACCATGAAATTTACCATGACCGTGGATGAAGACCTTGATTGTTCCGGGTTGCCTGATACAGACGAACAAATTTGTGTTTATGACGAAGGCTTTATTCAAGGAATCCTTGAAGCCTTTACCGGAAAGTTCTTTGATGTAAAAGAAATTGACTGTTGGTGCACGGGTTCCAGAACATGTCGCTTCAGCGCTGTTATGAAATAGGAAATAAAATTTTTGAATTTGTAGCGAATTGAAAATACATGAATAATAACGCCGAACTCACACTCGCGCAACAAGTTGTCGCACATTTGAGCTACCTTCTCAATACCCAACAAACTCCTGAAGTATGCCCGGAGCTCTCTAGTATTGGAGAGTTTGAAAAACTGGCTACCACCATATTAACTCTGAGGGAGGTCCTTCAAAAACTTTCTGTGGGTGAGCTGGAGCATAGTATCAAAATCCGAGGTTATTCCGCAGGTTGCTTAAAAGCCTTACAATCACATTTACGCCACCTGATGTGGCAGGTTGAGCAAGTCGCCAACGGAGACTTTACTCAACGAGTCGATTTTTTGGGTGAGTTCTCTGCCTCTTTTAACAGTATGGTCGTTCAGCTTGATACGGTGCTTAGTGAACTTCGGCAAAAAAAGGAGACTTTAAGCAAATTAACAGACAGGCTTCAAAGGGAAGTCGAATTGCGTAAAAAAGCCATGGACGCTTTGGCCCAGAGCGAGGCAAAGTATAGGCACCTTGCCGAATATGACCCACTCACCAACTGCATGAACAGGCGTTCTTTCTTAGTCAACGCTATAGACATTCTCAATGGCGCCACCCTTCATGAAACCCCCTGTTGTATAGCTATCATGGATATCGACCACTTTAAGCGGCTCAATGATACTTACGGGCACGCTGTTGGGGATGAAGTTCTCAAGCATGTGACTACCATTGGTAAGCAGCAATTACGTGACAGTGATATGATTGCCAGATTTGGTGGTGAGGAGTTCCTCTTTCTTTTTTACGGAACGAGTCTTGAAAATGGCAAGCACGCGGCTGGACGCATTAACAAAGCCATCGCTGAAACACCTTATCGCGATCCTAACACTGAGCTGGACATTGTATGTACTGTCAGCATCGGGGTATGCCTCATACCACCTTATTGCTCCGAACCCAAAAATGAAGATTTTATTCAGCGGGCTGTCAACATAGCCGACACCGCCATGTATACAGCAAAAAAAACAGGACGCAATAAAGTTGTCACCGCTGAAGAATATGCCCTGTGCCGAGAAGGATGCTTTGCTGAAAGCGATTGCTTTGCAGGGAAAATGCCCGTTAAGTTTGAATAAAACTTTCCCTTTCTTTTTCCAACAATTTCAAGGGTCCTAAAAACTCTGCATCCGCCTTTTTCTCCAAACCTGGACATAGATAAGCACATTGATTATCAGCACAAAAGCACCAAGAATATATTGTATTTCCCGAGTCAATCCTTCAGGATAAATCAGAGCCAAAAAATACTTCTCCAAAAAACCAGAAGCATAGCCCAAAGCCCCGGCCCGGTGTAAAAACATGTTTTCCAGGTCTGTCAAAGGGCAATACCAACCCATGACTTCCACCAAAAAGCCCCAAATGACCATGGGTATATGGATTATGGCTAGCTTTGGTTTGTGTAATACTGCCAACCCACCCAATACCACCCCAAAAATAAATAGAAGATGCAGAATTAAAATGGCATTGGCGGTTACAAGATATATTGTGGACATTTTTTAGTAAGCAACACCCAATTTTGAGAAAAAAGAGGATTCAAAACTCATATTATATTATCTTTCCTATTTTTAATGGGATCAATATCTGCACCTGCGCAAAATGTGTAGCCTTATAAATGAGTAACTCGTTGAGTAGTATCAGATTTTCACAGCTAAAAACTCCCGGGCAACATAGGCAATACCCTGAAATAAATAGCTCTTGTGTTGACAAATAACTGACTGCCTGAATAGAGATATCACAGTAAGATTAGAGGACAGCCATTGTGGAACAGTTCGTATAACAACACTATTGGAGAGCGTAATTGTGGCCAGTCCCAAACTGATAACAAAGATCGAACCAGAGGAGCCGACAACCAGATTCGCGGTTCTCATTGATGCCGATAATGCACAGGCAGCTGTAATTAAAGGCTTGCTTGCCGAAGTTGCAAAATTTGGCGAGGCTACTGTCAAGCGTATCTATGGTGATTTTACTTCTCCAACCAGTGCTTCCTGGAAGAAGGTTCTTCAAAAGCACGCAATTAAGCCCATGCAACAATTCGCATACACAACGGGCAAGAACGCTACAGACAGCACCCTTATCATCGATGCAATGGACCTGCTGTACACCCGCAAGTTTGATGGCTTCTGCCTGGTCACAAGCGATAGTGATTTCACCGGCCTAGCCATGCGCATCCGTGAGGAAGGATTGACCGTTCTTGGATTTGGCGAGCAGAAAACACCAGAAGCGTTTAGAAACGCCTGTCATAAATTCATCTTAACGGAAATACTTAGACCGTCCACAGAGCAAGAAGTATGTTCACAAACACCAAAAGCTGAGCCTTCCAGCCCATCAAAAGATGCAGCACCAGCAGTAAAACCGTCTAAGTTTCCAACGAAGTTTGTACTAGAAGCTCTTGAGCAATCATCTGATGAATCTGGTTGGGCGCATCTCGGAACATTTGGAAGCTATCTTACCAAACTGCAACCAGACTTTGATTCAAGGCGGTTTGGCTTCAAAAAACTTTCAGATTTGGTTCGCTCTAAGACTGATGTATTTGTAATAGAAGAACGATCCCTCCCTGGCCAAAAACAAAAGTCACTTTATGTCCGTGCAAAAAATGACCTCTCATAATTTATTCCAGCCAATACTGTTGGGCAGCATTGGCTGAATTCAAGGCATTAGAATACATCCATGCACGATTTAATTGCAAGAATTTCCTTTATTAAAGAAGTAGAGCGACTAAAAAATGTCTTGCGCTCTGCCCATACTTCCCAAGGACGGCAGGAAAGCACGGCAGAACATTCATGGAGGCTATGTCTGATGGCCATGGTCTTTGCAGATCAAATGGAAGCCATCAACGTATTAAAGGTATTAAAACTATGTATTATCCATGACCTAGGTGAAGCAATTCATGGGGATATACCGGCCATTCATCAAGATCAAAATTTAGATAAAACAAAAAGAGAACGAGATGATCTCAAATCTTTGACAAAGTCCCTGCCAATTAGTCTGAGGGAGGAAATTCTCAGCCTTTGGGAAGAATACGAAAGGGGGCAAACTCCTGAAGCCAAATCCGTGAAAGCACTGGATAAACTTGAAACCATCATTCAGCACAATCAAGGTGCCAATCCCGAAGATTTCAATTATGCCTTTAATCTTAGTTATGGCAAAAAACACACTGATGCCACAGCATTATTCAAAAAATTACGAGTGCTGATTGACGAAGAAACAAAATGCCATGCTCTCAAATCAAGGCAGCTTCCAAATTAAAGCACCTAGGAAACTAGAACATGGTTGTGTTGTTAGTGAGGTACTGATTCAAATATTTTGTTGGTACCGATTCGTTTCGTATTAATGAGTATCTTCTAGGAGAGCAATACTTTATTCCCGTCATTCCGACCAACTGCGAACGAAGTGCGGCAGAAGTGGAGGAATCTAGGGTACTTTAGAACAAAACTCATATTTGTAGGCTGACCTCATCAGGAGGATGGCCGTATTACTCAAAGCTTCTTTGCTACGCTTTAAACTCCCTCCCCAAGAACCAATTCAGCCAGGGCATTGATAACCGAAGCCGCCAGGCTGGACCCACCCTTGCGTCCCTTAATGGTAATAAAAGGAACCAAGGTTTGCGCACAAAGCATATCTTTGGATTCCACAGCATTAACAAAGCCCACGGGCATACCCACCACCAGTTTGGGAGGGCGTGCGCCCTGTTCCAGCCAATGTAAAAGCCGGGCCAAAGCGGTAGGTGCATTACCAATAACAAAAATATCCGCACCCCCATTTTCCATAACCACATCCACAGCAGCCCAAGATCTGGTCACCTGCTCTCTTTTGGCTTGTCCTGCCACCTGCGGATCATCAATCAGGCAACGTACTGTACCGCCCAAAGGAGTAATGCGTCGCAAGGGAATCCCTGACAGGGCCATGCGTGTATCGGTGACAATATCTGCCCCAACCCTCAAAGCGTCCTTGCCAGCTGCAACGGCTTTGGGGTGAAAATGGATATAACGTAAAAGATCAAAGTCCGCTGTGGTGTGGATCATGCGCCGGGCCACAATCCATTCTTCGCCCATAAAAGGACGGGGCTCAGGTACTTCAGCGTCAATAATGGCCAGGGATCGCGACTCGATTTCTTCAGGTGGCACATATACAAACACAAATTTCTCCACATGTATTTAAGGGGCAGTTTTGGAATCCTGCTCAATAACTGTCAAAATAAACAAACTCTCGTGTTCCACAAACTCAGACTCAATGCGTCCAGCCAAAGAAGAGGCTATTTCCAGCACAATGCGGGCCTTGGCAAAGGGCTTGTCCTCATGGCCAAGACGAATTTTGTGTACCAAACGGCCCAAATCCTCGTACTCGCGCTCTAGATCAGGAACTGGCAACGCTCCGTCAAAGTCACAAACAACTCTGGTCAGACTTTGATCATCCAGGGTAAAAAGATCTGGAAGAATAGGGCCATCAAGATAGATATAGACCAGCTCTCTGTCTGCCCTGGCCTCAAAGTCCACGCGCATGATTTGTACGGACCGAAAACTCAAGCAATCTGGACCAGGCTTTTTAAAAACTGGAACTATAACCGTTGCCCCGGCCTGAAGCTGATGGGAATAGGAAATCTTGGGGTTCAACTGACCAAAAGCTTTCCGGGCGTGAGTATAATCCTGCATGGAAGTCACACAAGTATGGGTCAGGATAATGGAGCGGATGGAATCTTCAGGGCTAATGGTATAGGATTGACGTTTAAAATCCTCTGCTGCCCAGACTAGGCCTGGGGCCAAGGCAATCAACCAAAAAAACTGAAAAAAAACATACATGATAAAATCGTGTTTCTTCATAGTGAGAGTCCGGTGGTGATGAGTCAAACAAGTGATCCAAGGCATTTATGTTTAAGAAAGAAAACATAGAAAGGCAATGAAGACCCGACTGCTTTCTGATGCAGATTTTCCATAGCCCACACCACATTGCCCACCAGGTTATTGGTCCATGAAAAAACCATGGAAGTGCACCCTTCACAGCAAAGAGCAATGGTTGTATCTGTAGAAATCCTGAAACTCATCAAAACACCCTTAGCTCCACAAACTTTGCCATGCAACAACCCAGTAGAAATAACCGCCTCCAACGCCTAAGTCTCCGCTTGGCTCAAGAAATAAGGCAGCACAAAACTGCCCAAGCTGTTCTGCAATGGATGGGCACCATGCACATGGCTCTGGG
>JAAYGN010000102.1 GCA_012727715.1 Desulfovibrionales bacterium
ACATCCAGGGAACGGGACTTGAGTTCACCCACTTCACGGGAAAGGGCGGCACGTTTGTTTAAAAGATCCACAATACCTTTATCCAGCTCATCAATATGATCTCGGATTGTAGTCAAACGTTGTGTGTTCATGGTTATTCCTGGATGTCCTCGGTAATGCGCATGCCAAAATGTCGTCCAGCCTTATCTGTACGACATAAGATGGTATCACCTATAGTAAGTTGTACAACACTTACTGGAGTGCCGTCACTACGCACCAGGCGAATAGTCTCGGCATTTTGGAGAAAAATCGATCCTTTTTGGCCGTTTATTTCTGCCTCAATAAAGAGCATGGGTCGAATTTCTACTTTGCAGCGTCCCACTGTGGCCAGAGTAGTTGTACCATCAGCACTGACAATGAGTATTTCTGAGCCAGTCCCCAGTTCATCCAGATAGGCAGTTTTGTCCTCGGGCATGATGGCGTAGGTATGGACTGCACCGGCATTGATACGAAATGGTCGGGAAGCCACATAGGGGTTATCTTCGGTTTCTGCGTTGACCAGAAAGGTAAAAGCACTGGAATTACCCACCAGCATACCTTGCCCGGTCTTTAAGCGGCTCATGGTATCTACGCAGACTCGGTGTCCAAGGCCAGATGGAGCAATTTTGGTTATAGTGGCTATTTCCAGTGCTATTTGGCCCTGATCAAGCTTGAGCTCATGGATAATATTTTTAAGATCAACAAGAGCTTCAGGAGTGACAACGATGGTACTTACTCCGCGCTCAAGGATGCCGGCAGCCAGTCTTGCCTGTTCCAGGCTTGAAACTTCAACAGCCAAGGTGTCGCATTGGGCCAGAATATTTTCCACAGGAATAATTTCCCAGCCGTCTTTCAGGATCACAGTCTGTCCTTGGGACAAAAAGCGAGTAGCTTCTTGTTCATCAGTTTTTTGATCAAGGTTGATCCAGATAAAGTCCTGCACAGGATAGGCAGGAATTTTACTGAGTTCCTTAGTGATCGCAAGGTGGCTTTCTTCAACAATAATGCCGTCTACTCCAGATTCCAGGGCCAAGGTGACTGCATCTTTGTTAAAAGGTATGGCACAAAAAAGGATATTTTTCATGATCTATCCTCGATTTGAGGTTCCTCAAGCAAAGCCAGTGCCTGGTCCACAGAGTACTCCATGTGCACTACAGCGTGCAGGGCCTGGACCAGACGAGTGGGATTTTCTGCCTGAAAAATATTGCGGCCCATGGATAAACCAGCACCACCAGCAGCAATGGAGTCCTGAGCCATTTGTAAGATTTCTCGTGGAGAATCCATACGCGGTCCACCCGCAATGACCACAGGAACACAACAGCTTCCTGTTACCTGGGCAAAGCTTTCGGGGTCACCGGTGTACACCACCTTGATGACATCGGCTCCCAGTTCCACAGCCAGTCGGGCGCAATGGGCTACAGTATAGGGATCCAATTCAGATTTTACCTTGGGCCCCCTGGCATAAACCATGGCCAAAAGAGGCATCCCCCAATCGTTACATTTGGATGCAACTTGCCCCAGATCGCGAAGCATATCCCGCTCGGACTCGTCACCCAGATTCAGGTGTACAGATACAGCATCTGCACCAAGTTTGATGCCGTCTTCCACTGTGCTGACCAAAATTTTAGCGTTGGGAA
>JAAYGN010000008.1 GCA_012727715.1 Desulfovibrionales bacterium
CCTCAATTATTGGGGACTGGTGCATTCCTCTTGGCCTTTCAACAGGCCTTTGGAAAAAGACAAAGGAGAAGTAGTACAAAACAAGGAGTCCAAGGTGACATCCTGCAAAGCTGCACACAAAACTTGATCCATATTATCTACCAGAACAATCTCCACTTCTTTGCGGATGATTTCAGGAACTTCTTCAAGGTCTCGTTCATTTTCTCTGGGCAAGACAACACGGCTAATACGCCCGCGGTGTGCTGCCAGCAGTTTCTCACGCACCCCTCCGATGGGCAAAACACGACCACGCAAAGTAATTTCACCAGTCATGGCTATATCGTTACGCACAGGAATATCCAGGAGTGCTGAAGCCAAACAGGTTGCCAAAGTAATACCTGCTGACGGACCATCCTTGGGTGTGGCTCCTTCAGGCACATGGATATGCATATCCACTTCCTTGTAAAAATCACGGCGCAATCCAAAAAGCTCAGAACGGGAACGAATATAACTAATGGCTGCCCGAGCTGATTCCTGCATGACATCACCAAGTTTGCCGGTGATCTCAATTTTACCCGTGCCTGGCATGAGTGCTACTTCCACGATCAAAAGCTCCCCACCCACTTGAGTCCAGGCCAACCCTGTGCCCACACCTATTTGGGGTTCATCTTCCTTCTCTCCATGGCGGACCTTGGGAATACCCAAATACTCCCCGAGTATGGATGTATCTATGGTTATGGTCTGGTCCAGATCATGACTTTCAATCAAGGTCCGAGCCACCTTGCGACAAATGGCCGCCAGTTCGCGCTCCAAATTGCGCACCCCGGATTCGCGAGTATAGCGCCGGATAATTTCCAGCAATGCTTCTGAGGACAAGTCCAGATTCTGTGGTTTGAGTCCATGCTGTTCCAATTGCTTGGGCAAAAGAAAATCCGTACCAATACACGCCTTCTCTGTTTCCAGATAACCAGGAATGGTGATGATTTCCATACGATCTTGCAAGGGTAACGGAATAGACTGCAAAGAATTGGCAGTGGTGATAAAAAATATCTGGGAAAGATCGTAATCCATATCCAGATAGTGATCATTAAAGGTATTATTTTGTTCTGGATCCAATACTTCCAGGAGTGCTGCCGAGGGATCACCCCGAAAATCCATGCTCATTTTATCCACTTCATCCAGACAAAAAACCGGATTATTGGAAGACACCCGCTTTAAGGACTGAATTATCTTGCCCGGCAAGGCACCCACATAGGTCCGGCGATGCCCGCGAATTTCTGCTTCATCACGCACTCCACCTAAAGACATGCGCACAAATTCTCGTCCCGTGGCCCTGGCAATGGATTTGGCCAAAGAAGTCTTGCCCACACCAGGAGGACCAACCAGGCATAAAATAGGGCCTCGAAGTTTTTTAACCAAAGACTGGACTGCCAAATATTCTAAAATTCGTTCCTTGGGCTTGTCCAATCCATAGTGATCAGCATCCAGGACTTGTTGAGCCTGCTTGATATCAATGGGCACGTCACGCAGCACATTCCAGGGCAACGCCAAAATCCAGTCCATATAATTGCGCAGTACGGCGTATTCAGCTGAAGAAGGCGGAGTTTGGCGCAACTTTTTGAGCTCAGCCACTGCTTTTTCTCGTGCTTGTTCCGGCATGTCCTTGGCTTTCAGCTGTGTCTCCAGCTCATCCATTTCCGCCTTGGGATCAAAGTCACGACCCATTTCTTTATGAATGGCTTTGAGTTGCTCCCCAAGATAATAGTCTTTTTGGTTTTCCTCCATCTGCTTTTTGACGCGGCTCTTGATCTTCTTTTCCAAAGAAAAAATTTCCATTTCTTCCAAAATCAATTCATAGACCCGTTCCAGCCGACGCATTGGACTTTGAATTTCCAATACTGCCTGTTTGCGTTCAAAAGAAGCTTTGAGATGCGGAGCAATGGTGTCTGCCAAGCGGCCGAGATCATGGATACTGGCGATGGCCACAATAGTTTCTTTGGCCAACTTACGATTAACCTGACTGTATTCCTCGATAATGTCATGAGTAGCCCGGACAAGAGCTTCACCCTCGGCATCCTTTTCCACGTAATCAGGCCAGGGAGTAAGATGGGCCATCTGCATGTCATCCACCTCCACCAAACCCTGAACCTGGTCCCAGGATGCGCGATACAGGCCCTCAAAAAGAACTTTGATGGTGCCATCAGGCAAACGCAATATCTGCAAGACCTTACTTACTGTTCCCACTATGAACAGGCCGTCAATATCAGGACGTTCCTGACCAGGATCTTTCTGGGTCACCAGAAAAATATGTTTGTCATATTTATCCAAGGCAGTCTCAATGGCCTTAATGGAGGAGTCCCGTCCCACAAAAAGAGGGACAATGGACTTGGGAAACATGACCACTTCCCGCAAGGACATAACCGGTAAAAAGACACCTTCAGAAGCATTTTCAAATATAACAGCTTGGGACATGATCACCTCTCAACTTAAATGTACACCCATCAGGCAGTTTTCACCTTGGGCTTAAAAAGGATGAGGGGTTCTTTTCCTTCTTCAATCACTGCCTTGTTGATCACGCATTCCTGCACATCCTTCATGGAAGGAATGGTGTACATAATATCAAGCATAATGGACTCCATAACTGAACGCAGTCCACGTGCTCCAGTTTCCAGCTTGATGGCCTTGGCAGCGACGGACTTTAAGGCATTGGTGGTAAAACGAAGTTCAACATCTTCCAGTTCAAACATCTTTTTATATTGTTTGATCAAGGCATTCTTGGGCTCCTGGAGGATACGCATTAAATCGTCTTCATTGAGTTCCGTAAGGGAGGTCATCACAGATATTCGACCCGTAAATTCCGGAATCAACCCGTATTTGATCAAATCCATGGGATGCACCCGGCTTAATAAACTCCCCTTATCCTCAACTTTGGGTTGGAGTTTGGCCCCAAAGCCCATACTGCTCCCCTGAACACGTTGTTTGACAATGTCTTCCAGGCCAATAAATGCTCCACCAACAATAAAGAGGATATTGGAGGTATCCAGTCGAATGAGCTCTTGTTGGGGATGTTTACGCCCACCCTTGGGCGGAATATTGGCCACAGTCCCTTCAATAATTTTCAAAAGGGCCTGTTGCACACCTTCACCAGAAACATCACGGGTTATGGATGGGCTATCGGACTTGCGAGAAATTTTATCAATCTCATCAACATAAATAATGCCCTTGGCGGCTGTCTCGAGGTTATAATCTGCATTTTGCACCAACTGGACCAAAATATTTTCTACATCTTCACCCACATACCCTGCTTCGGTCAACGTAGTGGCATCCGCAATGGCAAAGGGAACCTGAAGAATCCTGGCCAGAGTCTGAGCCAACAGGGTCTTGCCGGAACCCGTGGGACCAATAAGCAAAATATTACTTTTATCCAGCTCCACATCATCTGTGCCCCTGGTATGATAGGCAATGCGCTTGTAGTGATTGTAAACAGCCACAGCCAATGTTTTTTTCGCGTCGTCCTGCCCCACCACATAGTCATCCAAAGCAGCCTTGATCTCCTGGGGCAAAGGAATTTTTTCAGCTGGAACGGCTTCTTCTTTTTTTTGGTCGCTTTTTAAAATATCGTCACAAAGAACAATACATTCATTGCAAATATACACATCTGGCCCAGCAATAAGGCGTTGCACCTCATCTTGCCCTTTACCGCAAAAGGAACAGAGCAAGTTCTTGCCAATTTTCTTTCTTCTTTCAGCCATACCTATCCTTACCTCATCTCCTGACTATTCCATATCCTTACGAGATGCCAGAACCTGATCAATGATCCCATAGGTGCACGCTTCCGCACCACTCATAAAATAGTCACGCTCAGTATCCTGCTCCACCCGTTCCAAAGTTTGTCCGCTATGCTTGGCCAAAATGCCATTGAGCTCTCCGCGCAAACGAATAATTTCCTTGGCCTGAATGGCAATATCTGTGGCCTGACCCTGAAAACCGCCCATGGGTTGATGAATCATAATCCGAGAATGGGGCAGAGAATAGCGCATGCCTTTTTCGCCAGCTGCCAGCAACACTGCGGCCATACTTGCAGCCTGTCCAATACATAAAGTAGCTACTGGGGCAGAAATATATTGCATGGTGTCATAAATGGCCAATCCAGAAGTAACCGATCCCCCTGGGGAGTTAACATAGAGGTTGATCTGCTTTTCCGGGCTCTCTGATTCTAAAAAAAGAAGCTGGGCACAAATAGAGTTGGCCACATGATCATCAATGGGAGTACCCAGCAAAACAATACGATCTTTGAGCAAACGGGAATAAATATCATACATCCGTTCCCCACGACCGGTATTTTCAATAACAAATACGGAATTTTTAACCATGAAAACTCCTGAAAGTACAAATAAGAAGTAATGAAAGATACAAAGAATAACGCACCCAAGCCTGGTGTCAACCTTAGCCTGGATGAAGGAATGCTCAGCACCTGGGTAACATGCAAAAATCTTACCCAATTATCGGATCAACTGCCAAGGGAATTATATCATAAAAAAAGGGGTCTGGACAGAGCCAGACCCGATTTTTTTACGCTTCAGAGTCGGATGATGGGGCTGGAATTTTTGTTACTTGGGCATGAGCGTAGATCGCGTCCATGGCTTTGTCTGCCAAAACCCGATCCTTGAGTGGGATCATCAAATTGTGCTGTTCGTAATAATCTTTGATGGAATGAAAATCTTGCCCAGTAGATGCAGCCATTTTTTGGAGGACAAGATCCACTTCGGCGGGCTCGACAGTCAGTCCTTCGGCATTGGCAATGGCCAAAAGAATCAAGGAAGATTTGACCACATCCTCAGCTTGAGGGCGGTGCTGTGCGCGCATTTCGTCACGGCTTAAGCCCAAGCTGTCCAGACTCTTGCCCTGACGCTCCAACTGGCCCTGGAGTTCCACAATTTGTTTGTCAATCTGCTCTTCCACCACACTTGGTGGGAGTTCAAAATCAACTCCAGCTTTGATCTGATCGAGCAATTTCTTTTGGGCGTCCCCCTTGACCAATTGCTCACGTGTAGAAACATAGGACTTTTCAATGGCTTCACGTAATTCTTGAACATTCTTATAGCCACCAGCCAGCTCTGCAAAATCATCATTCACTTCAGGCAGCTCTTTGACCTTAATGGCATGCAAAGTCACCCGCATCAGAACTGTTTGCGCAGCAAGTTGCTCATTGAGAAAATCATCGGGAAAAGTTAGCTCCGCTTCCTTGGTTTGACCAGGAATCATCCCAGAAACAATCGCTTCAAATTCGGGCAAAGAATTGCCTTCTCCCAGGGGCAGTTCGAACTTGTTGGCAGCCACGCCTTCCATGGGCTTATCATCTTGTAAGGCCTGAAAATCTATAACCGCAATATCACCATTACCAACAGGACGTTCTTCCTTGATAATCTTTGTTTTGGCGACATTCTGGCGGATACGTTCAATGACAATTTCCACCTGCTTGGGGTCAACTTCAATTTCTTCTTCCTCGACAACCAACCCCTTGTATTCAGGCAAATCAAAATCTGGAGCAACTTCAAAGGTAAAACTATAGCCATAGGCCTGATCTCGATCCATTTCTTTGGCATCAACATCAATACCAGACAATGGGGACACGCCCAGCTCCCCCATAATTTCATTGAGATGAAAATTAATCAGATCAGTGGTGGCTTCAGCATAAATTTGTTTGCGAAACTTCCCCTCAACCACAGAAGAAGGAACCTTGCCCTTGCGAAAGCCCTTGATATCAGCATCTTTCCGATACAAAGCAATGGTCGCAGCCAATGCCGCCTGCACTTCTTCCAAAGGCACATCAACCACAACCTTACGTTTTACCGGGGACAGCTCTTCAACCTTGTATTCCATAGTATAACTCCTTGTAATGGGTTCCTCCCTAAAAGGGAGTCCCACGATCATCTTCTGGTGCGAGAAGGGGGACTCGAACCCCCACGGTTACCCGCTAGATCCTAAGTCTAGTGCGTCTACCAGTTCCGCCACCCTCGCTTGGTAAAAGAGACCTCATAATCACGCAACCAAAAGACTGTCAATGTGCGACATGGCCCTAATGAGCACAATAAGGTATGTCTCTTTATGCATCCTCTAACTTTTTCACTGCAAAAAGCTTCATCTTTTGGGCCTCCATAAAATGTGGATTCAAAGACAAGGCCTGCTCTGCTGTGGTCAAAACATTTTTCCATTGCTGCTGATCTAAATAAACCCGGCCCAGATTAAAATAAATAGCTTCATTTTTGGGCTGCCGTTCCAAGGCCTGGATATAAAACTGCTCTGCTTCTTCAAAACGACCAGCCTTGCGCAATGCCATACCCAGTCGATTAAAGACATGGGCTGAGTTAGAGTCATTGGCATAGGCATCTTTAAGATATTCCAGGGCCTGCTCATAATGTTCTGCTTTCAAAAAAATATCAGCAATGGCAATTTTCAGCTCTACATCCGTTTTTTCTGCTTCTACCAGGCGTTGACAAAGTTGTTGGGCCTTGGCCAGCTCACCATCGTGCAGTATTTTTTTAGCCAGATCCAATTGTTTTTGCCGATACTCAGCCAAAGCTGTCAAATGGGAGCCGACATCTTCGGTCAAGTTTTCCTGCAAAAATCCTAACAAATCAGAAAGGGATGAGTATAGCTCCTTTTCCTCGCCCGGCTTGTAGGAAATTTGTAACGGATAAATTTTCTTGAGCTCCCGGTCGTGAGCCAACAAATAAGCGGCCTTATCCAAAGACTCCACAAAAGTCTGTAGCTCATGTTTTAAAAGAGAGGCCTTAAGGACAAAACCCACCGCTTCATGCAGATTGGACACTGCTGCCAAAAGCTTGCCCTGTTTAAGCAACATATTGACTTCACCCAGCTGTTTTTTGGCCTTGAGAATATCTGCAGACATGAAAAAACCCCTTGAGTGTAAAGTGGCCCTAGTGGCTGTGGTGAGATACGAGCATATTGGTAAATCTGCATACCAAAGAGCCCTGGTCAGACACATCTGCGCCAGACAGATATTGCATCCCTAAAATGGGGAGCTTCCTATGCTGAAATCCCTCTAAACTTTGGTCATGAATATGAATATGGGTGGCCTGCAAATCTTTTACTGGGGAAATATCCAACACAAAACCATGATTTTGCGTTGAGATTTCGATTTTTCCAGACAAAAGCTCCTGCACAGGATAATTGCTGCCATAATGCCCGACCTTGAGCTTATAACTTTTTCCCCCCAAGGCCAGACCCAAAAGTTGGTAGCCCAGCCCCAGACCAGCCATGGGATACAAGGAACAAAGCTCCCTGATAAGAGATAAGGCCTCCGGCACAGCCGCCGGGTCTCCTGGCCCAGAGGATAAAAATATCCCCTGTGGGGCCAATGCCTTGACCAAAGACAAAGGAAACAACGGCGGAACCACCAAGATCGTCAGCCCCAAAGCTGAAAGCAAGCGCAACGTCTCCCAATGCGTGCCAAAATCATAGACCACAACGCGCATGCCCTGACCGGCTGGCCACAAAGGCAAAGTTCCGTCCATGGCCGCAGGCTCAGGTCCGTTGGTGGTCCAGACATAAGGATTTTCTGGTGCCACCTTAAAGACCAGATTTGTACCACATCGGGAAGACAGGGCTTTGGCCTGGAGCACCAAATCATCCACAGACAAATTCTGGGTGGAAATAACCCCGCGCATATTCCCATGCACACGCAAATGCTTGGTCAAAGCCCGAGTATCTATCCCTTCCAGGCCCATGACCCCATGGCGGGACAAATAGTCGGGCAGGCTTTCTTTGGCCTGCCAATTGGAAGGCTGCTGGCAACATTCTTTCACAATCAGGGCTGGGCAAAAAAGTCTGGAGGACTCCACCTCAGCCAAGGTTACTCCATAATTGCCCACAAGAGGAGCGGTCAAACAGACCATTTGCCCTGCGTACGCTGGATCAGCCAAGATCCCCTGATATCCGGACATGGAGGTCTGAAAAATCACTTCTCCATGGACTTCCCCAGCACCAGTGAAGGAGTGCCCGGCAAACCAGGTTCCATCTTCCAAAGCCAAAATTGCCTTCATATATCCAGATCTCCTTCTGCTATAAGCTTGCTGACTATGGGCACATCCTCAGGCCGATCCACCCCATGACTGGCATAGGGAGTCAGGACCACATGGATGGGAATACCTGCTTCCAACAGCCGTAATTGTTCCAATTTTTCCAGTCGCTCCAAAGGACTTTCCCCCAAAGAAGTAAATTTTTCAAGAACCTGCATTTGAAAAGCATAAATGCCAATATGTCCCAGAAATTGCGGTTCCCCACCACGACCATGGGGAACCACGGCCCGGGAAAAATACAGGGCCCGCCCATCTGCGCTGCGCACAATCTTAACCCGATCAGGACTCAGGGCTTCTTGTGCGGTGATGACATGCCCCAAGGTGGTCACCTGCACCTCCTGGTCTGCAAAAGGCTCAAGAAGGGCAGTAAGCATGGCTGGCTGCAAGGCCGGTTCATCACCTTGAACATTAACAATAATATCATTTTTCATAGCCCCCAGCAGCTTGGCTGCTTCCAAAACCCTGTCCGTGCCACTGCTATGATCGGCACGAGTGAGTATGGCCTCCAGCCCCAAATCCTGGGCCACGGAAAAAATGCGCTGATCATCTGTGGCCAAGACTGTATTGTGGATCAGAGGGCACAACCCTGTCCGGTGCATGACATGCCACAACATGGGGCGGCCATGAATACGAACCAA
>JAAYGN010000009.1 GCA_012727715.1 Desulfovibrionales bacterium
AATTTCCCGAGTACGACTGCCTGGAAGAATGCCAATGCGTTGGTGGTCTTGAGGGGTTGCCAGAATTTCTGGGGTTCGCACTAAATCCAGCAGAGGATGCCCTACATAATCAATGTTCATTCCATGGCGAGCATAAAATTCCACCTCAAAGGGCAGGATGGAAATAAGTCGGGTGACGTGACTACGCAAAAAAGCCACTCGATTTTCTCTCCAAGCCCAAAGCTTGGGGCTTATGTAGTAAATGACAGGAATTTGCAGTTTTTTGGCCATGGCCGCCACACGAAAATGAAAATCTGGTGCATCAATGAGTATAATCAGATCTGGTCGCTTTGTAGCCAGCTCATTTCGTATGGTTTTTAGAAGTCGGGCAATGTTGGACAGTTGCCCCAATACCTCGGTAAAGCCCATAACAGACAAGCTTTCTGTGGTTACAGGAGAGATAACTCCTTCCTGGCGCATGGCCGGTCCAGCCATACCGACCAAAGTTATAGAGGGACAAAGAGTGCGCAATGCTTTGGCTAAAATTTGGCCATGCATATCGCCTGAAGTTTCTCCAGCATTGATCCAGACAGTGGGTGTATTGGTCATGCACATCTTTTAGACCGGGGTATATAAAATCACAAGTCCATCAGACTTGCTCTAATGAGTGGCTTAGCTTAGGCCTCGCTCCATGGCCAAGACAAGCTCTCCATTGTTTTGGCCATGGTCAGGACTTTTGTCTTATTTTCTTATAGTTAAAGGCTAGTTTATGAATACGGAAATGATTTTGAGCCAGATATTTTGGCCTTTGGGCAAACTTTTATTTTTTGTTTCTTTGGGGCTTTTTGTCGGTAATTTAATAGAAGCCCTACATTGGACCCGACATGTAGCTAAAATAGCACGACCTTTAGCCCGAATGGGACGACTCGGGGATATTTCTGCGGCCAGCTTTTCCATTGCTTTTGTCTCTGGGATTACGGCCAATACCATGCTGGCTGAGGCTTATGATCAGGGGAACATTTCTCGTAATGAACTTATTTTATCTAATTTATTTAATAGTTTGCCAACCTATTTCCTTCATTTGCCGACCATGGTTTTTATCACTGTGCCTATTTTGAAGTCAGCAGCATATATCTATTTAAGTATTACTGTTGGTGCGGCATTATTGCGCACCTTGTGCATTCTTTTTGTCGGGCGCACGATTCTTGTAGGTCAAACTCAAGTTTCGCCCGTCATGCCAGCGGGGGATGCGTCTCTTCATTTCTTCGATGTGCTATCCAAAACTTGGCGTAGGTTTACCAAACGTATAAAAAAAATCTTGCTTATTACTGCGCCTATCTATGTGCTTGTGCATCTCATGCATAAAACAGGAGTATTTACTGCGGCAGAGCAATGGCTGTCCACGCTTATGGGAGGGTTATCCTGGCTGAATCCCCAGGCCATGGGCATTGTGGTTTTTCAATTGGCAGCAGAATTTTCAGCTGGCATGGCTGCTGCCGGAGCTTTGCTTGAAGCCGGATCGTTGCCTGTGCGCGATGTGGTTTTGGCTTTGGTGCTGGGCAATATTTTGTCTTCACCCATGCGGGCGTTCAGGCATCAATTCCCCTATTATGCAGGTATTTATAAGCCACAAATGGCCATGCGCCTGATTATTTTTAGTCAGGGATTTCGTATTGTAAGTCTTGTTTTTTGTGCTTTGGTCTATGCTTGGTGGGCTCAGGCAGGATAGAGGGAATAAGCTTTTTATTTTTTTCTAATAAAAAACCCGCCATAAGGCGGGTTTTTTATCAAGGAAAGTAAGAGTTGTATTATGAGCGGTTATCTCTACGCGGTCCACGGCGGTTGGCGTCACGGCCACGATCATTGCGAGGGCGATCTGGACGTGGAGCACGAGGCTCTTCTGGTTGTGGCTCTTCGCCCAGCTCTTCTAAAATAATAGCTTTGCGACTGAGTTTGATGCGACCAGAAGGCTCAATATCAATAACCCGTACCCGGATGGTATCTCCTTCCTGAACAACATCTGTAACTGTGTTTACTCGTTCCCGAGCTAACTGGGAGATATGGCACAGACCTTCAAGACCAGGTAAAATTTCAACAAAGGCGCCAAAGTCCATAACTTTTTTGACAATGCCATCATAGTCCTTGTTGAGTTCAGCTTTTTGGTCGTAATAGAGTACCATTTCCCGAGCTTTGGCCAAAGAAGCCTGATCTGGAGCAAAGAGAGAGATTTTTCCAGAATCATCAATATCAATATCAGCTTGGGTAGCTTCACAAATGGCTTTAATATTTTTTCCGCCAGGTCCAATAACATCGCGAATTTTATCCGGAGAGATATGGACGACATCCATTTGTGGTGCAAAGACCGACAGCTGACCACGTGGGCTGGCAATGAGGGCTTCCATTTGGTCAAGAATATGGATGCGGGCATCTTTGGCCTGATGGAGGGCCTTGCTCATGACCTCAGCAGGGATACCTGCAATTTTGATATCCATCTGGATAGAGGTTACTCCATCACGGCTACCAGCAACCTTAAAATCCATATCGCCCAAATGGTCCTCGTCTCCTAAAATATCAGTCAGGACAAGATACTCATCAGCTTCCTTAATCAGGCCCATGGCAATACCAGCTACTGGAGTTTTGATGGGCACTCCAGCATCCATGAGGGCCAGGGTACCTCCGCATACTGAAGCCATGGAAGAAGAACCATTGGACTCCATAATATCGGACACCACACGGACGGTAAAAGGAAAGCTTTCTTGAGATGGCAATACTGGTTGCAGGGCTCGCTCACCCAAGTTTCCATGCCCAACTTCTCGTCGCGATGGGCCACGCAGAGCCCGGGCTTCACCCACGGAATAGGGAGGGAAATTATAATGCAACATAAAGGGGCGAGATGTTTCACCAGCCAAGGTCTCAACCCGTTGTTCATCCCTTGTGCTTCCCAGAGTACAGGTACACAGGGCCTTGGTTTCCCCACGAGAAAAAATGGCAGAACCATGGGTACGTGGCAGTAAACCCACTTCCATGATCAAGGGACGAACAGTGGTCAGATTTCGACCATCAATACGGATTTTATCATGTAAGATGCGTTGACGCACCAATTGTTTTTCCAATTCCTCCAGGATTTCACCCACGTTTTTGAGCCGTTCAGGTGTTTCTGCAAATTGGGCTTCCAGTTGCTCCATTAACGTTTGCCGAACTTTTTTCTTGGCATCTTTTCGATCCATCTTGCCGGGAATGGTCAAAGCGGACTGCAGATCAGAACTGGCAAGCTGTTGTACAATATCGACCAGTTCCTTATCTTCCGCAGGAGGAGATACCAAAAACTTTTCTTTGCCCAAGACCTGGCGCAGATCTTCCTGGACATCTAAAATGGGGATAAGTTGCGCGTGCCCCCAGGCAATGGCCTCAGCCATAATATCTTCAGACAAGAATTGGGCACCACCTTCAACCATAACTACTGCGTTTCGGGTGCCGGCTAAAACCATATTCAACTCACTTGCAGCGAGTTGGGCAGTAGTTGGGTTGGCTACAAATTGACCATCAAGATAACCAATACGCAGGGCAGCAATGGGACCTGCAAAGGGAATGTCAGAGATATGCAGGGCTGCAGAAGAACCAATCATGGCCAAAATGTCTGCTGGATGTTCTTTGTCCGAGGAAATGACTGTAGCAATAACCTGGATTTCATGTGTACATCCCTTGGGAAAAAGAGGGCGGATGGGACGGTCAATGAGACGAGAAATGAGGGTTTCATGGTCGCTGGGGCGTCCTATTTCACGTCGAAAGTAGTTTCCAGGAATTCGGCCAGCAGCGTAGAGCATTTCCTGATAATTGCAGGTCAAGGGTAAAAAATCCACGTCGCGGTCCAGAGCCTGGTGGGTAGCCGTGACCAGTACAATGGTGTCTCCCCATTGAACGGTGACCGCTCCGCTAGCCTGAAGAGCCAGTTTGCCATGTTCAATAATGATGTCACCATTACTGGTGGCAATGGTGCGCCGAGTTGTTTGAAAAGTCATAAAAAAACCTCACTTGGTTTATGCACTTTTAATAAGGACAGCGTGGCGGGTTCAGTGTTTAGTGCTCACTCCAAGGTGTTTTATTGGGGCGAGGACTAAACACAAAACCGCAAATATTGCTGCTCACAGTGCGGGTAAAAGAAAAAACAGAGCGGGACCAAAGTCCCGCTCTATCCAAGCCTATTTGCGCAAACCGAGCCGTGCAATAAGGTCACGGTAACGCTGAACATCTTTGTTGCGTAGATACTTGAGCAATTGACGACGTTTTCCCACGAGTCGAAGCAGTCCGGCTCGGGAATGGAAGTCTTTTTTGTGCCCTTTAAAATGGGCCGTCAGGTATTCAATGCGAGCGGACAATAGAGCTACCTGTACTTCAGGTGAGCCAGTATCAGCCTCTGTTTGACCGTACTCCTTGACAATTTCAGCTTTTCGTTCCGGGGTTAAGACCACAGCCATATCCTCCAAGTAAAAGGTTCGTGTATAGTGTCCTCATCCGCTTGCGAACGTACAACTAGACAGCCCACAATCCACGCAAAATAGACCAGGATAAAACTTGGTCACGTGTTCTGGCTTCTACCAGAGCCAAGGGTTCTTTGGTGCCCGAAAGCATGAGAGCCCTATCTCCTGGTTGGGCCGGATAGTCAGGAAAGAGTGCTGTGGGGAGCCAGGATCCATTGCGCACCAGTTCTTCCTCTTTGCTGGACAGGGTAAGCCTTGGCCAATGCGGCAAGGCCTGATCCATGGGGACAATGAGGCTTGTGAGCTGATCTTGGCTAGCCAGCACATTCTCCAGATCATGGGCTTGATCTAAGGTGAAGGGATAACTCTCTTCACGTTCCAGTTCGCTGAGTACTGCTCCACACCCAAGTCGCTTCCCCAGGCTGTGGGCCAGGGAGCGGATATAGGTTCCAGCAGAGCAAGTTACTCGAAAAGTAATATGGGGCAGATCTATGGCCAAAATCTGCGCTAAAAAAATTGTGACTTCCTTGGTTTTGACAGGGACCGGTTTGCCAGTTCGATGTAAAAGATACAGGGGTTTTCCTTGGTGCTTAGCAGCTGAAACCGGTGGAACCTCTTGAGACAAAACTCCTTGCCATGCATCTATGGCAGCTTGGACCTCTGCCTTTGATATATGCTCCCAAGGTGCCTGGGTGACAACCTTTCCTTGAATATCATAGGTGTCTGTGGTTTGTCCCAAGGTCAAGGTACCTCGATAGGTTTTTTGATCCTGAGTCAAGTAATTGGCCAATTTTGTTCCTTGACCCAAAAGGACAACCAAAACTCCTGTGGCCATGGGATCCAGGGTACCAGCATGACCAATTTTTTTTTGTCCCAAAGTACGCTTAATGGTGTTTAAACAATGAGCAGAAGTGGGACCTTCAGGTTTATTCAAAACCAGGATGCCGTCAAGCTGTGCGGGTTGCGTAGTCATGAGTTGGGCAAGGCCTTGGTCACTGCGTCAATAAGGAGTTCTTGAGCTTGTGCTATGGGCATAATCAGGGTGCCACCAGCAGCATTACGATGTCCCCCTCCTCCAAAGTGGGCAGCCACGGCCTGAACATTGGTGCTTCCTTTGGAGCGTAAGGAAAATTTAAGACTATTTGCTTCTTCCCGAATACTAATGGCTGCCTGAACACCTCGGATATATAACACCGTATTGACCAGTCCTTCTGTATCTTCGGGAGTAGTTCCAGTTTGGTCAAAAAGTTCTTTGGTAAAAGTGATGACACTGATTTTTCCCTGGGCATAGAGCTTTGCTTGTTGCAGGACCGCACCGCGCATTTGTAACTGGTTGATGGTACCAGTGGATTGTTTTTGTTCGTGAAATGGCCCGGGTAAAAGACCTAAGCGTAAAATTTCTGCGGCCATTTCCAAGGTTTCAGGACGAGTGTTATTAAAACTAAAATCACCCGTATCGGAGATAAGTGCCAGATAAATATATTGTCCTAACAGTCCACACAAGGGTATTCCCAGTTCCCGTGCTAAAACTCCAATCATTTCACCGACAGAAGAAGCTCTTTGGTCAACCCAGTTAAGGGTGCCAAACATGGGGTTACCCAGATGATGATCAATATTGATGACTGTCTTGCTTAATAACCAGGGTGCAATAACAGTCCCGGGGCGATCCACCCCTCCACAGTCAAGGACAATAATGGTATCAACGGGGGTATCAGGTAATATTTGCAGAATTTCTCGGCAGGGCATGAGCCAGGTAAACCTGTCTGGTAGTCCTGATTCATTAAAAAGTATTACCTTTTTTCCTAAAATAGTTAAAATTTCACCTACAGCCAGCATAGAGCCCAGGGCGTCACCATCTGGGGTTATATGAGAGACCACGAGAAAATTGTCGGTCTCCAAGATATGTTCAGCGATGCGTTTCAGGGGGGGCATCATAAACCATGTTCTCCAAAAAACTATCCCAGGCAAATCGCAGGTCAGGAACTGCTCGGAGTTTCAGCTCCTTACCCAGCCGGGTTCGCAAAAAACCTTTGGCACGTAGCAAGGCCTTGTGGATTTCAGCTTCATGTTCTTGACCCTTGATGTGGGTATATAGCACTTCAGCAATACTGAAATCTCGATTCAGGCGTACACCCGTTATGGTCGTAAGCTCCAGAACAGGATCTTCTACCTCTTGAACCAATAAAAGAGCCAGAACTTGCATGATCTGATCTGACATCTGGGCTGCTCGCCTGGAGGTACTTCGCTGCATAACTTATACTCCGAAAACATCCAAATTAGTATGTACCAGCTCTTCTGTGGCCATGGCTTCAATCATGTCCAGAACTTTGGAAAGCTGGCTATGCACATGCGTTGTTTCATTGGCAACAGTAACCACACCAAGTACTAAAGAGTGGTGAGAGTCCTGAGCTTCGGTTTCAGCCACAGCCACATTAAATTTGTTGCGCAGTTTTTGTTTCAGACTATTGGCGGTCTTTCGCTTTTCTTTCAAAGAAAAAATACCGTGTAGCCTAAACTCCAGGCGCAAAGTGCCAACAATCATTTAAATAGTTCGTGCCTCTTCAATAAGCTCAAAGGCTTCAATAATGTCGCCAACTTTGATGTCATTGAAGTTCTCCAGAGCTGCACCACACTCATAGCCCTTGGTCACTTCTTTGGCATCATCCTTAAAGCGTTTGAGGGAGCTGAGTTTTCCAGTATAGGTGACAACCCCGTCACGCAGCAAACGTATATGGGCGTTGCGCTTTAATTTGCCATCACTGACCATGCAACCAGCAATGGTCCCAAACTTGGGTACACTAAAGGTTTGCAGCACATCAGCCTGACCCAGGTATTCTTCCTTAATATCTGGAGCAAGCATACCAGACATGGCGGCCTTGATATCATCTACGAGCTTGTAAATGATGTCATAAAAGCGAATATCCACATTTTCCTGTTCGGCAATTTCTTTGATTTTGGCTGTGGGTCGGATGTTAAAGCCAATAATAATGGCATTGGAGGCTGAGGCCAAGAGAATGTCAGACTCTGTGATGGCACCTGCACCACCATGCACCAGGACAATCTTGACTTCATCTGTGGACAATTTGACCAGGGCTTCAGAAATAGCTTCCAAAGATCCCTGCACATCAGCCTTAAGCAGTAAACTCAACGTCTGGGCTTCTTCACCGGCTTTGGAGGCAAGGAAACTTTCCAAAGTTACTTTGGATTCCTTGGCCAATTCCCGATCCCGGTGCTTGACGCGTCTGTCTGCAGCAATTTTTCGAGCAACCTTTTCGTCTTGAACAATAACAAACTCATCCCCTGCCTCAGGTACAGATTCAAAGCCCTGAATTTCTGTGGGGATAGCTGGTCCTGCGGTCTTGATTTGGTGGCCTTGATCATCAAACATGGCACGTACCTTGCCGCTGATTAATCCACAAACAAAGGCATCACCCTGGCTGATCTGACCTTCTTGAATAAGCACTGTCCCCACCGGACCACGTCCTTTATCCAGCTTGGCTTCAACAATATGCCCACGACCAGGCTTATCTGGATTAGCTTTGAGATCCAGGACTTCGGCTTGCAGGAGAATCAATTCTAGAAGTTCATCCAGACCTTGTCGTTTTTTGGCTGAAACATGGGCATAAATGGTCTCTCCACCCCAATCTTCAGGCATAAGTCCCAGGTCGGAAAGTTCTCGTTTTACTCGATCCGGATCAGCCTCTTCTTTGTCCATTTTATTGACTGCAACAACAATGGGCACGTTGGCGGCCTTGGAGTGGCTGACAGCTTCACGGGTTTGTTCCATAACCCCATCGTCAGCAGCAACAACAAGAACAACAATATCTGTAACCTTGGCACCTCTGGCGCGCATGGTGGTAAAGGCTTCATGGCCTGGAGTATCTAAAAAGACCACTTCGCCCCGAGGGGTGTTGACATGATACGCACCAATATGCTGGGTAATGCCACCTGCCTCTCCAGTGGCAACACTGGCACTGCGGATAGCATCAAGAAGAGAGGTTTTACCATGGTCAACATGACACATGATGGTCACAACAGGAGGCCTGGGTTTTAAA
>JAAYGN010000103.1 GCA_012727715.1 Desulfovibrionales bacterium
CGCTCTAAATCATGCAGGCAGGATTTTAAATTGCGATGAATCATATGTTCGTCCTTTTGGGCCATACTAGGCAAGGGGCTCACTTTTGTCATCCATGCTGATATGGGTTTAACTCTATGTTTGGTCAGGCTCACATGTTCAGGATCATTACAGATACATACCTTTATGGATTTATTTTGGAGTCATTCCGACCGTAGGGCGAAAGCCCGAAGCGGAGGGATCTCAGGAAAAGGCATACGACTTTGATTTCCATTTTCATTGCAATGACGGGTGGTAAGGCAAAAATGACGGGCTACCACTTCAAGTCACTCCCGCGAAGGCGGGAGTCCAGAAAGGCAGAGACCCTTCGGCTTCGCTCAGGGTGACAACAGCGGTAAATGGCGATGTAAACAGTATCTCCTTCATTCTGAGCAGGGTTTTTCTTGATTTTGGCAGTCATTAGCCTATGAAAGAAAAACTGGTCACAACTCGATGATTGAACACAATTTTCTGGAGACATTATGGCTATCCCTGATTTTCAATCAATTATGCTCCCCATGCTTCGTCTGGCTCAGGGTCGGACCGAATACACCATGAGAGAAATTCGTGAAGATTTAGCCCAGTTTTTTCGCCTGACTCCAGAGGAACTGGCAGCCAAGTTACCCAGTGGACATCAAGGCACTTTTGCTAACCGGGTGGCCTGGGCCAAAACACATTTGACCCTAGCTGGATTGCTTGCATCTCCCAAGCGTGGAATTTTGCACATCACTTCCTTGGGTAAAAACATGCTGGCTAACCCCCCGAATCAAATCACGTGCAAGTTTTTACAACAATTTCCCGCCTACCAGCAATTTTTAAGTACAAAAAAACGTTCCCAGCCAACAAGCTCTGATCTTCCCTCCGATAAAGAAACAGAAACTCCTGAAGAGGTCCTGGAAGCTGCCTATGAACGATTACGAGCTGAAGTAGCGGCCTCATTGCTCCAACATATCAAGGACAACTCTTGGGAATTTTTTGAACACCTGGTGGTCAAACTGCTGGTAGCCATGGGCTATGGAGGCTCTTTCAGAGATGCAGGTCAGGCCACCCGCAAAACAGGCGATGGCGGCATAGATGGTGTGATTAAACAGGATCGTCTGGGTCTTGATTCCATTTATTTACAGGCTAAACGCTGGGAAAATGTGGTCGGTCGCCCGGAAATTCAAAAATTTGTGGGAGCTCTTCACGGTCAACGGGCCAAAAAAGGAGTTTTTATCACCACCAGCCATTTTTCCACAGAAGCCAAGGACTATGCCGAGCAAATTGACCCGAAAATTGTACTTATTGATGGTGCAGAATTGGTTGAACTGATGATCGACCACAATTTAGGTGTCAGCCCGGTGGCAACCTACGTTATTAAAAAGGTGGATACGGATTTTTTTGCAGAGGAGTATTGAGGAGGTTGGAGAAAGTTTTAAGCTCATCACCAAGATCATAACAAAGGTCGCGGAGTCCATGTTGGACTCCGCGACCTTTACGTTTTCTTATACCCAAAAGAGCACGTTATTGCAGATACTTGAAGAATGTGCTGTCCGGCGTGAGGACAAATTGGGTTTGTCCAGCCATGGTTTTCTTGTAGGC